>JAGBDD010000045.1 GCA_017937685.1 Thermoguttaceae bacterium
GTTGGCATTTGGGGTTTCAACGCGTCGGCGGAGGACGGCTCGGCGGCGAAAAGCGCGGTCGAGCCGAGCGCGGTCGACGCGGCGCACGCGACGAGCAGGCGGCGGAGCGAAGTTTTGCGTTTCATCGTAACGACTCCAAAAATGCGGAAAGTAGGGAAAAACGGTTGAAAAAACGTCGCGTTCATTATATAATAAGCGGCGTTGAAAAAAAAGCCGTTTTGTCGCGTCGCGGCGAATTTTGGCGGAACCGGACGCGTTTTAGCGGCGAAACCGGTTTAACCGATAAAGTTTAACGCTTATCAACCTTAGCGTCGCTAAGAATAAGGGCGAACGGGCGGCGAAACGACGTTTGAATAATTTAAATAGTAAAACGGCATTATTTTTTTGTCTTGTTGTTTGAAAAGGAAGATAGACAATGAAATTTTCAGCGAAATCGATGAAAGCGGCGGCGTTGATCGCGGCGTTGGCGAGCGCGGCGTTTTTGGGAACTTGGGAGAACTTTAACGGTTGCGACGGCTCTTTGAGTCGTTGCGTTTTCGCGCAAGAAGCGGAAAACGGCGCCGCGAATCAAGAAAAGGTCGAATTTGCGGAAGCGAAGGGCGTTTTGTATTACTCGTCTGAAATTTTGAAAGACGCCGACGATTATCAAAAGTCGCAATGCCGCGTCGATATTTTGTACCCGAAAAAGCCCGGTTTCGCGACGATCGTTTGGTTTCATGGCGGCGGTTTGACGGGCGGCGGAAAGTACGTTCCGTCGGCGTTTAAGCGGTTGAAGTCGTTTCAAGAGGGGCGTTTGGCGATCGTCGCGGTCGGTTATCGGTTGTCGCCGAAAGTCCCGTTCCCGGTCTTTATCGAGGACGCGGCGGCGGCGACCGCTTGGACGCTCCGCAACATCGGCGAATACGGCGGCGACCCGAACGCGGTCTTCGTTTCGGGGGGGAGCGCCGGGGGGTATTTGACGGCGATGATCGGCGCCTATCCGAAATGGCTGAACGCTTGCGGCGCCGACCGGAGCGAGTTGGCGGGGCTTCTTCCGGTCAGCGGGCAGATGACGACGCACTTTCACGTCAAGGAACTTCTCAAATATCCGGGCGACCAATACAACCCGGTCGTCGACGCAAACGCGCCTCTCGGCGGACTTTCGAAAGATTTTCCGCCGACGATGTTGATTCTCGGCGACCGTAAAATCGAGTGGAAGTGCCGCGTTGAAGAGAACGAACTGATGGCCGCGTCGTTGAAGGCGTTGGGGGCGCCGTTGGTCGAGTTTTCCGAAAACGCCGGTTTTACGCACGGCATTTCCGGAATGGGGGACGATATTAAACCGGAACTCCTCGCCGAAATCGACGCGTTTATCGTCAAGGCCCTCGCTTTGAAAAAGACAGATAAGTAACGAAAATCAAAGGTTAAGATTCGGATTCCTCGGCGGAAATTTTTTCGTCGCGGAATCCTTTGCACAGGCGTCGACGCGGTAAAGCCGGAACGTTGTCAAGTCCTTCAAAACAACCGGCTTCCGCTCTTTTTCCGGCGGAAAAATTCAAAAATTTTCATCGGTTTTTCTCCTTTCCTTTCACGCGTTCGGCGATCGTCTCGACAAGCTCGTTTTCCGACGGCTCTTTGTCGCCGTTCGCTTCGCGTTCGGCGAGGATTTCGCGCGCGACCGCCAAAAGTTCCGGGGCGACTTGCGGGCGGTACCATTCGGGCGCCGGTCTCGTTATCGCGCCGAACAAACGCGCGAAAATCGGAGCCAAGACCAAAAAGCCCGCCAAAACGCCGCCGACTAAGCCTTGTAGAAAATCGGCGTTCATTTTTTTTCCTTTCCGAGCGGCGTTTCGGGCGGCGCCGTTTCAAGAGCCTTTACCAATTCGCCAACGTTCGCCGGATAACGCGGCGGCTCGTTGACAATCGTAATATTAACGCCTCCGAACCAAACAACCAAAAAAATCATCAACGCGGAAGCAACGAACGCGGCAACGAAACAACAGCGGAGGCTAATGTGATCTCCCCATAATTTATCTAGGCCTGTCTTCAAGTCGAAGATAGCCTTATCTTGTTCGGATTCTGTCATTTTCTCTCCTTCATAAGCGGCGTTTCGGGATCGACGATTTTAAGCGTTTCGACCAATTCGCCGACGTTCGCCGGGGAAGCCGTCGGCGTTTCGGGGGTGGGAAGAAGCGGGAAAATTAGCGTCCAAACGATGATAAAAATCATTATGCACAGCGAAACGCCCGCGAAAGCCGTCGCGCAACACCTTGCGTCCAACGTTTCGTCAACGATTTCATTGTGTCGCCGCTCCAAAAATTCCAACCGCCGATAAACGTCGGCGTCGAAAACGACTTCTTCTTTTTCGCTCATCGGCTTTTCTCCGCGTAATACACGTGTAACTGTTTATATTGTTCGAGTTAGAATCGTAAAACCGCGATTTCGTCGCGCGTCCGATCATACAAAAAGGCGGCGACCGGCGCGGACACGGCGGACGCGAGCAAAATCCCGACCGTTAAACCTTGTAAAAAAAGAGTATAATTCATTTTGCAGTCTCCATTTTAATAAACGCCGGAGCCTCGGCGCTATACGCAAACGCGTCCAACGGAATCGCGGCAACTTCCGCGCAAACTAAGCGGCTTAAAAATTCGGCGCGCGACCAACCCGCGACTTTCGCGTATTGGTCGATTTTATCTGCAACGTGTAGCGGAACGGATATGGTAATTTCGACGGGTTGCGTCATCTTGTTTTCTCCTTACAGCGCACGTCTATCTTCGTGAGTCCACGAAAACAATAAGGGGGATCGGTTCAAAATTAAGCGTTGGTTGGTTCGTCGGCATCGTGGTTTTCTCCTCACAGCGCGGGCGAAACATACAGCGTTTCGACGCGGCGGCGTTGCGTTCCGACGTTGTCGGTTGCAGGCTTGACGGTTGACGACGCTTCAAATTTGTACCGTCTCCACCCGGCGCGTTCTAGCGGGGCGTAAACGACGTTGTCGTAACAGCTTAAAGCACCCCCTCCGCGCACCGACAAAAGCGTTTCGACCAGTTCGGCGTGGTCGACCTCCGGTAAGTCGCGGCAATAAAACCCTTTTTGCTTTCCGTAATAGGGTGGATCGACGTAAAAAAACGCTTGCTCCGAATCGTATTTAGCGACGCATTGCCGCCAATCGAGCGACTCGACGCACGTAAACCTAAAACGCGCCGCGTATTCGTCGAGCCGGTCGACTCGTCGGCGATACGTCGCTGGTAGGTTGCGGTCGTGGTTCGTGTAGAATTTCCGAGCAATACCGAACGCGGCGAACGGTTTACCGCCGAACGAAAACGATTGAACGTAAAACGTCGCGAAACCGCGCTTTGCGAGTTCCGGCGACTTAACCCAATCGCGCTTCATCTCGTCGTAAATTTCGCGCGATTGCGGGAACGCGGCGGCGAACCGCTTCATTTTTTCAAGCGCTTTATCGTCGGCAAGCGCGCGAAAAAAGTCGGCTAGTCGCCCGTCGGCGTCGTTGTAAATTTCGAGTTTTACCGGTTCGAGCGCAAGCAACATCGCCGCCGAACCGCCGAACGGCTCGACGTAAACGGGCCGCCCGCGCCGCGCTTCCTCCAAAATCGGCGCGATCTTCGGGCGCATTCGGTTTTTTGCGCCAACCCAACAAAACGGGCCGGGCAATTTTTTCGTTGTCAAAATTCACCTCCTTACAGCGCGGGAACGTCCGCCGGTCAATACACAACCGCCGAGTCAAAATCGGGGTCGTCTTCCCACGGGTTTTCGACGCGCGGAACGACGGTATATTGCAAGATTTCATCGTCTTCGTCGTATTCTTCCTCTTCGTCCGGTTCGAACGGCGGCCCTTGTCGCATAAAGGCGCAAAGCGTCGCGAACGCTTCCGGAAAACGCGAACGGTGTCCGCGCGTCAAAATGGCGACGTGCGGGATTTCGCTTTTCACGGAAGCGACGCGGTCTTGCGCCAACTCTTCCCGCATTCTGCGGAGCCCTTCCCAAATTTCCAAATTTTCCGACGGCGCGTCGTCTGGAAAAGGCGCGATAAATTCAAGCGTTCCGTCGGTATGGACGTAAAATTTCCCGTCGGGGAAGTTTTTGTCGAGGATTTCACAAAAAATCTCTTTCATATCCTTAATTTACTTTTACTTTCCGAATTGCTTCGATAATGTAGTTAAAATGTTCCGGGGCCGCCAAGGCGAACGCTTCCGGGTCGGTCAAAAGCGCTTCAAACCCCGTCGAAAAGATTTCCGAAATTTTGTATTGCCGCAACGACTTAAACGGCGGCGGTTGTTGAACGTTGTAGTAATTCGGCGAATAAACCTTCGCCGAATACCCCCAATAACTCCAAAGCAAGTGCGGCGACTTTTTGAGTTCCAACGGGTCGTCTTTATCCCTGAAAACCCTTTTACGGCTTCCGCCTTCCTTGATAATCCAAGCGATGGCCGCTTCGCTTGCGTCGGGGTCGAGGAGCTGTTGTTCGAACCAATGGCCAAGTTCGTGCGCGAACGTTTGCTCCGTCGTTTCTTTGTCTTTTTTTTCTAATAACCTTATCTTGCGCGTGATCGGGTGATAATCGCCTAAAGCGCCTAATGTTTTCGCGTCGGTAAAATTAATACTTTCCCACATTGCCGCCGGGGATTTTTTGAGATACCGCGCAATAATATTATACCGCGAGAAAACGCGGGTTGGAACCCCTTTTAATTTATCCGATTCCGCTTCAAAGTTTTTTTCAACTTCTAAAATTTTCGAAGCGTCGAAAAATTCGTCGCCGCCTCGGTCGGGAAACAGAACCGACAAAAGGTGCGTCGCGTCGGCGTTCGCCGTTCCCGAAATTCGCCGCGCCGCGTCCGCTTCGATGTCTTGGGGCAATTCCTGCGCCCGCTTTTTCGCTTTGGCTTTTTCCGCTTCTAAGGCGTGGTATTCGGCGACGAGGCGTTGTCGTTCCGGCGTTCCCGGTTCCAACAAACGCGCGCTGTTGAAGGCGTCGGCTATTTTTTTATCCAAGTCCTTAAAGTAGTCGGAAAGTTTGTATTTTTGGAACTCTTTACGGTCGGCGGCGTACTTGTCCGCGTCTTTAAATTTCGCTTCCGCGCGCTTTTCCCCGTATTTCCAAACGCGAAATTCGCGCAGGACGTCGGTGAAGTCGGCGGCGTTTTCAATCGGTTTCGACGGCGTAAACGGTTCTTTGGTGAGCCGCGCCAACACGAACGCGAGCCGGTCGGCGTCACCGCGACGGTACTTCAACGCGGCGCGGGCGATTAAGTCGACGTCGCCTTCTTCGTCGTCCAACCAATCGTCGGCGGCGTTCCAACGCGCGGCGAGTTCGCGGCTTTCGCGCAACAATTCGCGCCCAAACGTCGCCGCCGCCTTCGCGTCGCCCCCGGCCTCTTGAAGAACCGCCTCGAAGTCGGCGAGTTGTTCGCGGGCCGCGTCGTCGTTCGCTTGTTTCAAAGACGTTCGGAGTTCGTCGAAGGCGTTTTGAGCGCTTTCGACGGCGCGTTTTTCCGTCAACGCGTCGACGGCTTTTTGACGGGCAAGCGTCGCTTTTTCGACGTCTTGCGGCAAGCCGGAAAGCGGCGGCAACGCGGGCGCGTTACTCGTTTTATCGTCGGAAACGGCGGTTTCCTTTGGTTTTTCCGTCGGCGGGGTTAAGTCGGCGGGCGTCGCGCGGTACGTCGTCGCCGGTTTTGCGAGGTCTTCGAATTTCAGCTTGCCCGACTTCCAGAGTTCGAAGCGTTTTTCGCCGAGCCATTCGCGTTGGAACGTTTCCGGTTGCGACTCGAAATAGTCTTTGAACGTCGTTTTCGCCGCGACTTGCGAATAAGTTCCGTCGGCGTTTTGCGCGGGACGTTCGGCGGTTTCCTCGATCTTTTCGCCGGTTTTGGGGTCGACAAGATCGACGACCGGGATAAGGGTCGACCGACAGTTCGGGTGGAGCGGGGGCCGCCGGGCGCGTTTCATCTCGTCGCCGCACTGCACCGTGCCGTCGAGGGCGCCGCAAATGTGCGACGTGCGCGCGTCGAGCGTCGCAAGAAATTCGATTCCGTCGATTGCGTCCTCGTTCGCGAAAAGCGTTTCCGCCCGCGCCGCGTTCGAAACGCCGTTGATGATCGTCCGCGCGACCGTTCGCGCCGAGTTGCGCGAAACGTTGCAGGCGTTCCAAACGTTCGCCGCGACCTCGTCGACCGAAAGTTCCTCGATGGCGCCGCGCTGGACGGCTTGCGCGATTCGGTTGAGGTCGTTCGTTTTCCAGCGTTTGAACCAGTCGGCAATCGACGCGCCGTCGATAGGGTGATATTTGAGAATTTCGTCCGCTTGCGCCGACGTCAACGGCTTAATCCGCTTCCGACGTTCGGCTTTTTCCGCTTCGTTTTCCGCCTTGTAGGCCGCGAGAACTTCGTCGACCGTTTGCGCGCCGGAGGCTTTAACGACGTCTTGCGCCTCGGCGACCGTCAACTTTTCCGCTTCGTCGATTTTCGCCGAACGCAAACGCTCCAACGCAAATAACGGTTGGGGAGACGGCGTTAGCTCGCTTCTTCAAGCCGGAAGAAAGTTGGACGCGTTCGGCAAGAGCGACCTCGGCGGAGTCGGGAAAAATAAAGAAGGGAAAGCGAAGCGCGCCGTCGCCCCCGCTTGACGCTTTGAACGTCGGGGATATAATAAAAGCGTTTTGTTCCGCCGAGGCGTTTTCGCGCCTCCGAAGCGGGGCCGTTTCGAGAAAATCGTTTCTTTATCATCGAGGTAGATATGACGCAAGAATCGCCCAAGGCCGCCGCGCCGAAAACGATGTACGATAAAATTTGGGAAAAACACTTGGTTCACCAAGAAGCGAACGGCGACGCGATTCTTTACATCGATCAGCAGCTCTGCCACGAAGTTACGAGTCCGCAAGCGTTTGAAGGGCTTCGAATGGCCAGTCGCAAAGTCCGCCGCCCGGAAAAAGTGATGGCGGTGCAAGACCATAACGTCCCGACGACCGACCGCTCGAAACCGATCGAAGACCCGATTTCGCGCAAGCAAATCGAAACGCTCCGCGCCAACTGCAAAGAGTTCGGGATTCGTCTTTACGACGTCGGCGACGTCGAGCAAGGCGTCATTCACGTCGTCGGGCCGGAACAAGGCTACACCCGCCCGGGAATGACGATCGTTTGCGGCGACAGCCACACCGCCACGCACGGCGCTTTCGGCGCGCTCGCGTTCGGGATCGGCACCAGCGAAGTCGAACACGTCCTCGCGACCCAAACGCTCCGCCAAAAGAAGAGCAAAACGATGCGGATCACCGTCGACGGAACGCTCGCGCAAGGCGTTACGGCGAAAGACCTTGTCCTTTATATTATCGGCAAAATGACGACCGCCGGGGGCGCCGGGTACGTCGTCGAGTTCGCGGGCGAAGCGTTCCGCGCGCTCTCGATGGAAGGCCGTATGACCGTCTGCAATATGGCGATCGAAATGGGCGCTCGCGCCGGGATGATCGCGCCGGACGAAACGACGTTCGAGTATCTGCGCGGTCGCAATTTCGTTCCGAAGGGCGCCGATTTCGACGCCGCCGTCGCCGAGTGGAAGACGCTCGCGACCGACGAGGGCGCCTCGTTCGATAAAGAAGTTCGTTTCGACGCCGCCGACGTCGAGCCGACCGTTACTTGGGGGACGAATCCGGCGCAAAGCGTTCCGGTCGGGGCGAACGTGCCGAGTCCGGACGATTTCGACAATGCCGACGAAAAGAAAATGGCGAAAGCCGCGCTCGAATATATGGCGCTCGAAGCGGGCGCGCCGATGAGTTCGATTAAGCTCGACTGGGTCTTTATCGGTTCCTGCACGAACGGGCGTATCGAAGACTTCCGCGCCGCGGCGGCGGTCGTCAAAGGGTACAAAGTCGCCGACGGCGTCCGCGCGATCGCCGTTCCGGGGAGCGGGTTGGTTAAAAAGCAAGCGGAAGAAGAAGGGCTCGACAAGATTTTCGTCGAAGCCGGATTCGAATGGCGCGAACCGGGGTGCAGCATGTGTTTGGCGATGAACCCCGACCGCCTGCAACCGGGCGAACGTTGCGCCGGAACGAGCAATCGCAACTTCGAAGGTCGAATGGGGAAGGGCGGACGGACGCACTTGGTTTCCCCGGCGACCGCCGCGGCCGCCGCGATCGCCGGTCGTTTCGTCGATATTCGCGAATGGAAATATAACTGACGCGACGGTTTAGAAACGTTCGGCGGCGGGCGCGGTTTCGTCGTCGAGCGAAATTTTTCCTTTATTAATAATAAAGGGGGCGTTTGGTTCCCCGGTATATAAGCGAATCGAATCCGAATAAAAGGTTAAAATATGCAAGCGTTTGTCAAACACGAAGGTTTGGTCGTCCCGATGGATCGCAGCGACGTCGACACCGACCAACTCGTCCCGAAACAATTTTTGAAACGCGTCGAACGGAGCGGTTTCGGCAAATTTCTCTTCTTCGACTGGCGTTACCTGAACGACGAATACGAAGAAAATCCGGAGTTCGAGCTGAACCGTCCGGAGTTCCGCGACGCGACGATTTTGCTCGCTCGCCGCAATTTCGGTTGCGGTTCGAGTCGCGAACACGCGCCCTGGGCGGTCGCCGACTATGGGTTCCGCGTCGTGTTGGCGTCGAGCTTCGCCGACATCTTTTACAATAACTCGTTCAAAAACGGTTACTTGCCGGCTCGCTTGACCGAAGAGCAAATCGAAGAGCTGTTCCAACGCGAGGCGCAATACCGCCCGTACAAACTGACGGTCGACCTCGAAAACTGCGTTATTACCGACGAACACGGGCTCGAAATGAAGTTTGAAATCGACGCTTTCCGTCGCGAAAATCTTCTCAACGGTTGGGACGACATTGGGCTGACCCTCCGTTACGAGGATAAAATCGCCGAATACGAGAAGGCGAACGGCGTCGTTTGACGAACGCTGTTGAAACTTGAACGAAAACGGACGGAATCAAAGAACCTTTAAAAAACGGAGCGGCGGCGATGCGGAAGAAAGCGATTTTGCTGGGGAACGGGAAGCGTCAAGGCGTTTTGCAAGGCGTCGAAACGTTGCGCCCGGAGATTGAAAGCGAAGTCGACGTCGTCGCTTCCGACTTCGAGGATAAACTCGATTTGTCGGAGATCGAAGCCGATTTGGCGATCGTTTTCGGCGGCGACGGTTCGGTGTTGCGCGCGGTGCGGCAGATGAACGAGCGCCAACTCCCGGTGCTTTCCGTTAACTTGGGAACGCTGGGCTTTTTGGCGAGTCTTAATCCGGACGAAGTCGGGGCGTTTTTGCGTTCCGACGCGTTCCGAAATTTTGAGGTTCGCGACCGTCGGCTCCTGATTTGCTCCACTTGGCGGCGCGTTTTGGACGGAAAAGTCGATTCGACCGTTAAAGTCGGGAACTGCGAGCGGGCGTCCGGTTGCGGTTGCGGTTCGGAAAATTGCGGCGATTTTCTCGTTCCGGTTTCGAGCGCGTCGACGCTAAAGAACTGGGCCGCGCCGTCGAACTGGAACCCCGGTTCGACCGACCGCGTTTGCGTCGCGAGTCGCCTCGTCGTCAACGAAGCCGCGTTCCTCGCCGGGCCGCCGTTCACTACCGCGACGTTGGACTTGGCGATCGACGGCGCTCGGGTAACGACGTTTCGCGGCGACGGGCTCATCGTCGCGACGCCGGTCGGTTCGACCGGGCACAGTCTTTCCGCGGGCGGGCCGATTTTGCGCAACGACTTGGACGCGGTGTTGGTAATGCCGTTAAGCCCGCAAACGCTGAACTTCCGACCGGTGATCGACTCCGCGTCGCGGGTTTACGAGATGCGCGCGCTGGCCGGGGAGGTTTATTTGGTGATCGACGGCGAATCGCGGCAAAAGCTGACGCCGGACGATTTGGTCGTCGTCCGCAAGGCGCCGTTCTCGTTCCGAATGATCAACGTGCCGTCGAACCGTTATTACCGCAACCTGCAGCGCAAACTCGGTTGGGCGACCGACGCGCTGGCGTGCAGTCGCGATTTTTTTGACGCTAAATAGGGTGGGCGACGCCGGCGGATAGCGTTAAATAGCGTCGGGCGACGGCGGCGAGTCCGAACGGCGCCCGACGCGACTGGAAAACGCGAAGTCGGTTTTTGAAAGAAAATCGGCTTCGCGTTTTTTTCTTGAAATTGCGACGTTTTCTTGAACGCGTCGTTTCCGTTTGACTTTGGCTCGGCGGTCAAAAAGTCGGTTATTTTGATCTCGACGACGCGAAAGGCGGTTGGGGAACGCGAACGTTGTCGACGCGAGGCGTTTTTTTTCGATTTTTTGGAAAATTTCGGCGTTTCTTCAGATTTGCCGCTTTAAAACCGCCGCGCGATTTGGTAAAATCGACGATATATTATTCGGCGCGAACGTTCGAACGGCGTTTTCTTGTTTTTGACGGGAGGCGGGCGAGAGCGTTCGGCGGCGTCGGGCGCGTTCGTTTCTTGGCGGACGACGTTTAGTATTTGCTTTGCTAATATAGGAATAAGGAATGGTTATGGCTTCGTTAAATCGTCGTCAGTTTATCGGTCTCGGCGTCGCGGCGGGCGTCGCTTCGTGTTTCCCGGCTCCGGCTCAAATTGTTCGCGGCGCCAACGAACGAATTCGACTCGGCTCGATCAGTTGCGGCGGTCGCGCCAACGAACTCCTCGGCGGGTTCGCGCCGATGCCGGAAGTCGATATCGTCGCCCTCTGCGACCCGGACTCCAGCCGCGTTGAATCGACGAAAAAACGTTTCGAAAAAGCGAAAACGTTCTCCGACCCGCGCGCTCTCCTCGACGATAAAGATATCGACGCGGTCATTGTTGCGACTTGCGACCATTGGCACTGCCTCGGCGCTATTTGGGCGATGGAAGCCGGGAAAGACGTTTACGTCGAAAAACCGCTCGCGCACTCGATTTGGGAAGGCCGTCAAACCGTCGCCGCCGCTCGCAAATACAAGCGCGTCTGCCAAGTCGGGATGCAACAACGCAGCGACAAAATGCAAGCGGAAATCAAAAAGTTTCTGCACGAAGAAAAGGCGCTCGGCAAAATTTTCGCCGCTCGCGTCAACCATTACAGCCCGCGCAACCCGATCGGCAAACGCGCGACGCCGATGGAGTTCCCGAAAAACGTCGACAAGAATCTTTGGCTCGGCCCGGCGGCGGATCTCCCGATTTACCGCGACAAACTCCAATACGACTGGCACTGGGACTGGAACACCGGCACCGGCGAAATGGGGAACTGGGGCGTTCACGTCCTCGACGACTGCCGCAACAACGTTCTGCTCGACTCGCTCGCCTTCCCGAAACGCGTTTTCGCCGGCGGGTCGCGCTCCGGTTACAACGACGCCGGGGAAACGCCGAACATTCACTTCGTTTACTTCGACGCGGGCGAAATCCCGGTCGTTCTCGGACTTTCGACGCTCGCGATGAAGGGTTCGAAGTCGGCGGGCGACCGTCAAGGCCCCGGCAGCGGGTACGTCGCGTTCTGCGAAGGCGGGACGCTCGAAGGGCAACGCGGCAGCGCCAAAGCGCTCGATAAAGACGGCAAGGTTATTAAGACGTTCAAGGGCGACAGCGGTCAACGGGATCACCAACGCAACTTCGTCGAAGCCGTTTTGGCGCAAGACCCGACGATGTTGAACGCCGAAGTCGAAATCGGAAAAGCGACGAGCGAATGGTGCAACTTGGCGAACATCGCGTTCCGTTGCGGCAAGACGATGACCCGCGACGACGCGGCGCGAGTCGCCGAAGCCGGAGCGAGCGCCGGAAAACCTTGGCAAGACATTCTGGCGAGCGCCGAAAAGACGCTCCGAACGAACGGTATTTCGATGATCGATTCGGAAGTCAAAGTCAGTCCGACGATGACCTTCGACGGCGACAAATGCCAATTCGTCGGCGAAATGGCGGAAATGGGGAACTCGTTCCTCAAACGCGAATACCGCGCGCCGTTCGTCGTTCCGGAAATCGTCTGATTTTTCGATTTTTGAGCGAATTTAGCGGTAATCAAAGCGACGTTTCTTGACGGCGGCGCTTCTTAACGCGCTCTTTAACGTCGAAGACGGAGCGAAACCGAACGGGACGCGGCGAAACGACTCGTTCGGACGTTCCGCGCTTCGGCGCCGTGGGCGTTTTCTTGCGTCGTTGGGAAAACGAGTCGTTTCGGGGCGCGTTTTTCGATTTTTTTATTTCCTTAAAGCGCGACCCAAGGAACCGTCTTTAGGGGGCGTTGAGAATCGCGGATAAGTTCGGAACAATTTCGGCGTCGACTGCGGGAACGGTCTTTGAGCTTCGTCGGAAAAACGGGCGTTTCGAACCGGCGTTTGTCGATTTTGGGGCCCGAGCGGGGCGGCGAATTTTGTCGAGCGCGACGAAAGCGGGAACGCGGGGCGACTTTGGGCCGCCGCGAAGAAACCGGCGTCGGCGCTTGTGAAGACGACGAAGCGTCGGCGATCGGTCGCGAGGAAAGTAAAAAACGACGGCGACGAACGCTCGGCGTCGAGCTTGCGACCGAACGTCGAGCGTTTGCGGAGCGCGTCTGAAGCGGAACGGCGGGTTGTAAAATCGTTTTAATCGTTAAAACCGTCAAGTTTTTCTTGAAGAATTTTCGTTTTCATCGGGCGGTTCGGGAGTTCGCGAACGTACCGCGGAACGGCGTAACCGGGGAGCCGCTCGCCGAGTTGGCGGACGATTTCGAGTCCGCGTTCGGGCGAAACTTCGAACGCCGCCGCGCCTTGCGTTCGGTCGAGCTGATGCAGGTAATAGGGCAAAACGCCGACGTCGATCAACTTTTCGAAGAGGGCGGCCAACGCGTCGACGGAATCGTTAACACCTTGAAGTAGAACGGTTTGCGAAGTTAGGACGTACCCGCGTCGTCGGAGCGAAAGGAGGGCGCGCTCGACTTCCGAATCGATTTCGTTCGCTACGTCGACGTGCAGCGTCAGATGCAAAACGAGCGGAAGGCGCGAGTCGGCGTCGGGGCCGGACGCGGCGAACTCGTCGGCGCTCGGGAAGTCGTCGCCGATTCGACCGGGGCATAAAACGGGAACGCGAGAATGAAAACGGACCCTCTTAACACTTTCGATTGTTCTGATATAATGGAGGAGCGTTCTTAGTTCGGCGTCGTCGAGGGTCAACGGGTCGCCCCCGCTGAAAATAAGTTCCGAGATCGACGCGTCGGCGCGAACGCCCGCGAAAATCCGGTCGAAATAAGCGCGAGCGCCGTCGGCGACGTCGGTTCCGTCGACGGCGTTCGATTCCGGCGTCGGCGACGCGTCGAGCGAACCGTCCAAACCGTCGTTTGGAAAATCGTTAAAACCGTCGCGACCGGCGCAATCGATTGTCGGAAGCGGGAAGAGAGCCCGATTTTTTGGAAAATGACGGCGAAAACAGAAGCGGCAACGCGCCGCGCAAGCGTTCGTCGTTAGCGCAAGAACGCGTCCGGCGTATTTTTGCAACAGACAAGGCGCGTCCGGATACGCGAGTTTGCCCTGTTCGCAAAGCGGGTCGGTTTCAAAACCCGGAACGAGGTCGAGTTCGTTCGGACGCGGCAAAAACTGCTTCAAAAGCGGGTCGTTCGGGTCGCCTTTGCGAATGCGAGAGAGCGCCGACTCCGGAAAAAGGAACGGAAAAGCGCGCGTCGCTTCCCGAGCGTCTTTCGCGAAGTCGTCCGGGAGTTCCAAGCGTCGGCAAAATTCGTCGACGTCGACGATGAAACGCGTTTTTAGCGTTTTTTCCAACGAGGAAAGGGAACGGCGTTCGTAAAAATCGGAAACGGCGGCCTGCATCGGCGAAACTCCGGCGAAAATAAAAGGAAAACGGATAATCGTTCGAAATTGTTCGTTTTCAAACGCTCCTAAAAACGTCGGGAAAAGAACGTCGGCGCCGCGTTGAAAAGCGGCGCGTTTTGAAACGTTCGGCCTAAAATTAAAAACGGCGAAATCAAACGATTTTGAAACAATAATTTCCAATCGACTCCATCGAAACGAAGGAAAACCCAATGCCATCTTACAACACCAGCGAATTTCGTAAAGGCCTGAAAGTCCAAATTGACGGAAATCCGTTCATTATGGTCGAATGCCAATTTGTCAAACCGGGGAAAGGCCAAGCGCTTTACAAGTGCAAACTTCGCGACTTGAACCGCGGCACGATTCTCGAACGCACCTACAAAAACGGCGATTCGCTCGAAGGCGCCGACATTCACGAAGCGGACGTCTCCTTCCTTTACGAAATGGGCGGCACTTACTTCTTTATGGAGCAAGAAACGTTCGAACAATACGAACTCCAAAAGGACGCGCTCGACGACGCTTGGAAGTACCTCCTTCCGGAAATGCCGTGCAAAATGCTCCTTTACAACAACAACCCGATTGGGATCACCCCGCCGAACCACGTTATTCTGAAGGTCGAGTACACCGAACCGGCCGTCCGCGGCAACACCGCGACGAACGTTACGAAACCGGCGAAACTCGAAACCGGCGCCGAAATCATCGTCCCGAACTTCGTCGAAACCGGCGAAGTCATCAAAGTCGACACGCGCACGAACGAATACGTCGAACGCGTTAAGTGATTTGACGGCGAAATAACTTCGTCGAAACGGCGAGTTGTTAAGGTCGGCGTCCGCGCGAACGTCGAACGCGTTAAACGTTCGACGCTTAATAACTTCGCGGCGACGTAAAAAAACGAGGCGACGAGGCGGCTCCCGTTTTCGCGTCTCGTTTTTTTATTGCGAACGTTGAAAAGTCGCGAAAATTTTTGAGAAAATTTCCGCTTTGACGTTTCGTCGACGCCGCGAACGACGTAAAGCCTTAAAAAGGACGTCGTCAACCGCTTTTTGAAAACGTAATAAACGCGACGTTAAATAATAAGGAAGACGTAACGACGGCGAGTAATGAAAATTGGCGCTGGAATAAGGAAATCAAACGATGAGCGCGAAAGATTCGATTCGGTATTTAGTTTTCGACATTGAGAGCGTCGCCGATTCGGCGTTGATCGCCGCGACGCGAACGAATTTTGAAACGGAGCCGACGCAAGCCCTCCGCGAATATCGCGACGAGTTGATGGAAAAGAAGGGAAGCGACTTCATTCCGCATACGTTCCAAGTTCCGATTTCGCTAGCGTTAGGGAAAGTGCGCGACGACTTTTCGCTCGCCGACATAACCGTCCTGCGCGTCGAAGACGGCGGCCCGCGAAAGATTTGCGAACGTTTTTGGGACGGTTGGCGTTATTACGACCGTCCGACGTTCGTTACCTTCAACGGGCGCGGGTTCGACGTGCCGCTGATGGAGCTGACGGCGTTTCGGTACGGTATTCCGATTCCGGAGTGGTTCGCGGTCGACAAACGCAGTTTCGACCAGCCGCGCAACCGGTACGGCTCGGCGCATCTCGATTTATACGACTTCCTGACGAATTTCGGCGCGACGCAGTTCGTTTCCGGGCTGAACGTCGCGGCGAAGATTTTGCGCAAACCGGGTAAAATCGGGACTAAGGGCGATATGGTGCAAGATATGTTCGACGCCGGCGAGCTTGACGAGATTCACCGATATTGCCGTTGCGACGTCTTGGACGCGTATTTCGTCTTTTTGCGAACGCAGGTTCTTTGCGGTCGAATAACGCCGGAGCGCGAGGCGGAGCTGGTCGACGAAACGCGTCGATTCTTGGAAGACGAGGCCGCTAACGAACCGATTTACGCGACTTACCTCGACGCTTGGGATTCGGCGGACGCGTATTTTGCCGAAAACGACGTCGTCGCCGAACGCGTCGAGGCGGCGAAGCGAAACCGCGTTTGAAAAGTTTGAAAAAAGCGCCGATTTTAAGAAAATCAAAAAAGCCGGTCGACGACGGTTAAACTAGCGAGGGAGACGACGAAATGAACGAAAAAACGGCGAAAAAAACGACGATTCTCGCGCTCGACTTGGGCGGGTCGAAAATGTTGTCGGCGTTGGTCGACGTCGTCGAGTCGGCGGACGGCGGACGTAAAACCGAATTACGCGGCGTCGCTCGGCGAACGTTGACGAAAGACGCCGGACGCGACGGCGTTTGGGCGGCGATTCTCGACGCGACCGCCGAGACGTTCGAAAAAACCGGCGAAAGTTGGGACGACGTCGCGTCGATCGGCGCGACGATACCGGGCGTCGCCGACCCGAGCCGCGGTTATTGGGTTTACGCGCCCTTTTCCGGAATCGCCGATTTCCCGTTGGCCGACGAGTTGCGCGCGCGGTTCGGGAAGCCGGTGTTCGCCGACAACGACGTCAACGCTTGCGCTTGGGCCGAGAAGGTTTTCGGCGCGTGTCAAGGCGTCGACAATTTCGGTTGGATAACGATCAGCAACGGGATCGGCGGCGGTCTCGTCCTCGACGGAAAGGTTTACGCGGGCAAGTTTTCCGGCGCGGCGGAGATTGGACACTTCAACGTCGTCGAGAGCGGCGGCGCCCTTTGCGGCTGCGGGAATCGCGGCTGTCTTGAAGCGACGGCGGCGGGCCCGGGAATCGCGCGGCGGTACCGCGAGTTGGTCGCGAACGCGGCGGGCGTTTCGGACTTTTCGACGGAGAACGACGCGGCGTCGTCCGAGTTGCGCGGCGACTGGTTGCGTTACTTGGCGTCAAATAAAGAAAGCGTTGATCTTGAAGCGGAAGTCGAAGCGGCGCAAACCGCGACGGCGGCGGACGTCGCCGACGAAGCGCGTCGCGGAAATCCGATTGCCGTCAAGATTTACGAAGATACCGGGCGATACGTCGGGCGCGCCGCGTCGTATGCGGCGAACCTGCTCAATCCGGAAAAGATCGTAATCGGCGGCGGCGTCGCCGGAGCGTTCGACCTCTTTTACCCGACGCTTTGGAAGACTTTCGAGCGTTGTCTTTTTAAAGCGACGAATAAGACGTTAACGATTGAAAAAACGGGGCTTGGGTACGAAGCCGGACTGATGGGCGCCGCGTCGCTGGCGTTTTCGCCGTATTGTTGACGCGACGTCGTTCGGCGTTTGCGAGAGTTAAGCGTCGAAGGGACGCTTGATTCGTTAATCGTTAAATTAAGAGCGTTTCCGTTAAACGTCGGATTGGCGAAACGCGGTCGGACGCCGCCGGTCAACGCAACCGACGTTAAATAAACAATTTGCGAAGGAGGTCGAGCCGATGAGCGCGTCGAATGAAAACGCGTCGAATTTTGCGATTTCCGAAACGTTGAACGCGCCGAAAGAGCAAACGGCGACGCAAGTTAGCGAGCCGTCGGCTCCGGTCGTTATTCTCGCGAACGGCGAGTTTCCGCAAAGCGAGTCGGCGCAGCGTTTTATCGTCGACGCTCCGACGTTGGTTTGTTGCGACGGCGCGGCGGAGAAGGCGGTCGCGTTCGGGCGCGAACCCGATTGGATCGTCGGCGACCTCGACTCGGTTCCGGAGGCGTTGAAGGCGCGGTTCCGCGAACGGCTCGTTCGCGTCGCGGAGCAGGAGACGAACGACCTTGACAAAGCGTTCCGATTTTGCGTCGAGCGCGGTTGGACGGAGCTTGCAATTCTTGGCGCGACGGGACTTAGGGCCGATCACGCGCTCGGCAATATTTCGCGGTTGGCCGACTTTGCCCGCGTCGCGCCGTCGATTCGGCTGATCGACGATTTCGGCGTTTTTCGGGTCGCGCTCAAGAGCGGAACGTTCGCGTCGCGTCCGGGCGAGCAAATTTCGATTTTTAGTTTCGACCCGACGCAAGCGATTACGTCGCAAGGGTTAAAGTATCCGTTGAACCGTCTGAAACTGCCGCGTTGGTCGACCGCGACGCTGAACGAAGCGCTCGGCGAGTCTTTCTCGCTCGAATTTGACACAACGTCGCCGATTTTGCTTTTTTTCGCGAACGAACTTAAAAAGACGTCTTGCGAAACTTGCGTCGACTAATCGACGCCGCGTTTTTGTTGGGGCGAGCGTTCCGTTTTTGCCGTTTCGCCGCTCAGGGGGCTTGACCGTTCGGCGGCGTCGCGGTAAAATAAAAATGTTTTTCGCGGTTCTGTGAGCCGCCGTCTCTCGTTGCGTCGCGGGCGGAGAGGATTTGGGCGTTGGGGAAAACGGCGCGATAAGTTAGACGTCGCTAAAAAAGGTCGCAAGCGACGGCGAACGACTGAATAGCGGCCCTTGTTGAGGAGCGGCGCAAGTAAGACGCGTCGAATTTTTGGATGACGACGTTATCTTTCGAACAGAATAACGCTGCGAATAAACGCGGCGCGGCGAACTCGCAACTTCAACGACAATGCGGGTTTACGCTGGTCGAGTTGCTCGTGGTGATCGCGATTATCGGGATTTTGATCGGCCTTCTTCTCCCGGCGGTGCAGGCGGCTCGCGAGGCGGCGCGGCGAATGCAGTGTCTCAATTCGCTCAAACAGGTCGGAATCGCGACGCACAACTTTCACGACGTCCAAGGACGGCTTCCCGAAGGCGGCGTCGCGGAAATTTACGGCGTCCCGGGGCACAAAGGCGGCTATTACAGCGGGCGAATTTTCCTCCTGCCGCACCTCGAACAGACCGCGCGGTACGACGCGTTTATGTCCGATATGCGGAACAAAAATATCGAAGGGTTCGCCGGGGTTATCGTCGGGCGACCCGCTTGGAACGACGGAAACATTAGCTTTATGACGTGCCCGTCCGACCCGAACGCCGACGGAAAGCCCGCCGATTGGCCGGTTGCGTCGCGACTGAGTTTCTCGTTCTGTTACGGCGACGCGGCGATTCCGGACGCGAACGGCAAGTTGACCTCGACCGACCGCCGCGGCCTCTTCCGCAACGGCGCCGCCAAACGCTTGAACGACTGCCTCGACGGAACGAGCGCGACGCTTTTCGGCGCCGAAAGTTGTATCGCGTCGAACTTTAACGAACCGCTCGTCAAGGGCGGCGTCGTAGAAATTTCGGAAATCGCCGTCGAAGGAAGCGTCCGTCCGAGCGTCTGTTTGGAGCGCGGTTACGATCCCGACGACCGAAAACGCCTCTCCGGAACGACGCGTTACTTGCGCAATAACTTCTTTTACGACGGGGTGTTGGCGCACTCCGGGATCGTCGCGAACCTCCCGCCGAACTCGCCGATTTGCTATTCAGGCGGCGCGATCGTCGGCGGCGCGTCGAGTTATCACTCGGGCGGCGTCAACGCGCTCTTTGCCGACGGTTCCGCGCGGTTCGTTTCGGAAACGGTCGACTGCGGCGACCCGGCGGCGCTCGAAAAAACGTCCGGCGCGAGCCCTTACGGCGTGTGGGGCGCGATGGCGACGCCTAACGGCGGCGAGTCGGAAACGCTGTAAAGCGAGAAACGGCGGCGTTTGCGTTTGAAGTAAAAACAAAGTTAAGCGACGATAACGGAGTTAATTGAAGCGAACTCGCCGCGTCGGCGACGAAAAGTAAGGCGCGCCGTCGAAGTTAGGGAACGTGAATTAAACGTCGGAAAAACGAAAGAAACGAAAGAGATAAAATGGGGAGCGCCGGTAAATTTTCGCCTGTCGGTTGGGCGCGCGAGCTTGGTTTTTGGTTGCGCAACGCTCGGTATCACAGCTTTTTACAGAGCGCGGCGCCGGCGATTTTAGCGGCGTGTTGGGTCGCGGGAACGCCCGATTTCGATTCGATTTTAGCGATTTTAGCGGTCGTCGGCGTTTTTTGGGCGCATATGGGCGCGAACCTGCTCGACGATTATTTCGATTATCGTTGCGGAGCGGTGAAAGCGCGACGCGAAATGGAGGACGGCGGAATGCGCGCTAGATCGTTGAAGTGCCGTTATTTAGACGACGGTCGAACGACGACGAAGCGGCTTCTCGCGGCGGGGCTCTTTTTCTGCGCGTTGGCCGCGGCGGCGGGGGCGATTATTTTGCTCCGACGCGGCGCGCCGATCCTGATTTTCGCGGGCGTCGGGGCGTTTTTGGCGTTCTTTTACTCCGCGCCGCCGTTGCGTTTAAGTTTCCGCGGACTCGGCGAAGCGTCGGTCGGCGCGCTGTTCGGCCCGACGACGATGTTAGGCGTCGCTTACTCCGCTTGCGGTCGCTTTGACGCGGCGACGGCGGCGATTTCCGTTCCGATGGGACTTCTCGTCGCCAATATCCTTTACGCGCACTCGATACTCGACTTGGAGCCGGACTTGCGCGCCGGAAAGAAGACGTTCGCGGCGCTTCTCGGAACGAAGGGCCGAGCGGTCGCGTTTTGCGGCGTCTTGGTCGCGGCGATTTACCTGTCGGTCGTCGGATCGGTCGCGCTCGAAGTCCTTCCGGCGTCGACGCTTATCGTCTTCGCGACGCTTCCGTTAGGTTGGGCTTATTTCCGAGCGATGCGCCTTTACGCGGTCGACCCGGAGCGCAAAGTCGAGCGGCGTTGGTGGTTCGGCCCGATGGAATATTGGGACGTTTACTTGCAAAAGAACGTCGATTGGTTTATGATTCGTTGGTATTTGTCGCGAAATTTAACGATCGCGTTCGCGCTCTGCCTCTTGGCGGCGTTGGCGTTTGAGCGTTGCGTTCGATAACGGCGTTAAATTTTGCGCGGTTTCGCTGTTTTGACGACGTTCGCGTCGTTGTTTAATTGGTTTAACTTGGTTAGTTGCGGTTAACTTTTGGGTTCGCGTTGCGTCGAAGTTCGCCGACTTTTCGCCGCGACCGTTTCTGTTTTCGGTTCGTAAGATGTCGATATTAAAGCGTTTTGTTCAGCATTTATCCTTTGTCCGTTGGTTCTTCCGCGTTCGCGTGTTGGGGCGTCGCGAGCCGCTGCAGTCGGTGATTTTCATCACGAACCGCTGCAATTTGCGCTGCAAACACTGCAACGTCGTCGAGGAGCGCGACTGCGCGACGAAAAGTTGGGCGCAAATCGAGGAAGAGCTGAAAAAGTGCCGAGCGATGGGCTCGCGTTTCGTCGACTTCGAGGGCGGCGAGCCGTTCATTTGGCGCGACGGCGACAAAACGATCGACGATTTATGCGTTTTGGCGAAGAAACTCGGCTTCTTTTCGACGACGATCACGACGAACGCGCAGATTCCGTTCGACGCGCCGAACGCCGACCTGATTTGGGTAAGTCTCGACGGAATCGGCGCTTATCACGACGCGGTGCGAGGCCCGGGCGCGTTCGAGCGTTTGGAGCGGAACGTCGCGGCGTCGACGCATCCGTTTTTGAACGCGAATATGGCGATCAACCGTTTGAATTACGAGTCGGTGGAGGAAGTCGTCCGTTACGTAACGGAAAGCCCGCGTTTTAAATACTTATCGGTCAACTTTCACACGCCGTACCCGGGAACGGAAGACCTCGCGCTCGACTGGGAGACGCGTTGCGCGGTGATCGACAAGTTGCTGGAACTGCGCAAAAAGGGCGCTCCGCTGATGAATTCGGCGCGCGGGATTCGCAAGTTAAAGGACATGAACTTTACGAAGCGTTGTTGGATTTCGAACTTCGTTTCGGTCGACGGCGTTTTCCATAAAGCGTGTTTAGGCGAAGAGTTAGGCCTGTGCGACCGTTGCGGTTTCGGCATGGCGACCGAGATGACCGGCGTCTACTCGCTCCACCCGGAGACGGTGATGGCGGGCCTCCGCGCTCGAATGTAAGCCGACGCTAACTTCTCCGTTAGACGTTTCTAACCGACGCGCCGCGAGTTACCCTAGCGGCGCGTTTTTTTGTCGACGCGTCGATGCGGGACGTCCGGCGTCCCGGGTCGGGCTCTTTTCGCGGAAAAAACGGCGGCGCGTCCTTGCGTTGGCGCAAAATTTGCCGTATAATAGCGTTTTACGGGTGGTTTCGGCGTCCTCGGAGCGGTTCCGAGCGGCGGCGATTCGAAAATCGAACGGAAACGAAGCGCAAAATGGCGGCGAAAAAAGAGGCGAAGGCGAAGGAAACGAACACGGCGAACATCGGGTTCGAGAAGAAAATTTGGGCGGCGGCGGGCATTCTGCGCGGCAACGTCGACGCGTCGGAGTACAAGCACGTCGTGCTGGGGCTGATCTTTTTGAAGTACGTTTCGGACCGTTTCGAAGCGCGGCGCGCGGAGATTCTCGCCGACCCGGAACTCGGGGAGGATTTCGCCGACGACCGCGACGAGTACGAGGCGGAAAACGTCTTTTGGGTTCCGGAAGTCGCGCGTTGGCAAGCGGTTGCGTCGGCGGCGCGGACTCCGGAGATCGGCGCGACGATCGACGCCGCGATGCGCGAAATCGAACGGGAAAACGACGCGTTGAAGGGCGTCCTGCCGAAAAACTTCGCGCGACCGGAGCTCGACAAGCGGCGTCTCGGCGACGTCGTCGACCTCTTCACGAACGTTCAAGTCGGCGGCGCGGGCGAATCTAAAGACTTGCTTGGTCGCGTTTACGAGTACTGCTTGGCGAAGTTCGCGGAGCAGGAGGGGAAGCGGGCGGGCGAATTTTACACGCCGTCGAGCGTCGTTCGGGCGCTGGTCGAAATCTTGCGACCGTTCAAGGGCCGCGTGTACGACCCTTGCTGCGGTTCCGGCGGAATGTTTGTTCAGTCGTCGAAATTTGTCGAGGCGCACGGCGGTAAGTTGAACGATATTTCGGTTTACGGTCAGGAGTCGAACCCGACGACGTGGAAGATGGCGCGGATGAATTTGGCGATTCGCGGGATCGAGGCCGACCTCGGCGCCGCCAACGCGGACACGTTTTACGACGATTTGCACCCGCGTTTGAAGGCCGATTTCGCGATGGCGAACCCGCCGTTCAACCTTTCGAACTGGGGCGCGGAGTCGTTAAAGGACGACGTGCGCTGGACTTACGGCTTGCCTCCGACCGGGAACGCGAACTTCGCTTGGCTGCAGCACATCGCGTCGCATTTGAATCCGAGCGGCGGGCGCGCGGGCGTAGTCTTGGCGAACGGCTCCTTGTCGTCGCAGACGGGGGGCGAGGGCGAAATCCGGCGCAAGATGGTCGAGGCGGACTTAGTCGAGTGCGTCGTTTCGCTGCCGAGCCAACTCTTTTATTCGACGCAAATCCCGGCGTCGCTTTGGTTTCTGGCGCGCAAAAAGAAGCGGCCCGGGACGACGCTCTTCATCGACGCTCGCAACATGGGGACGATGGTAACGCGCAATTCGAAACAGCTGACGGACGCGGAGATCGCGAAGTTAGGCGAGACTTACGAAGCGTACGCCGCCGGAACGTTAGAAGACGTCAAGGGTTACGTCGCGACGGTCGAGACGGCGCAAATCGCGGCGCAGGACTATATTTTGACGCCGGGGCGCTACGTCGGCGTCGAGGAGCGCGAAGCGGACGCGGAGCCGTTCGAGGACAAGATGGCGCGCCTAACCGCCGAACTCTCGGAACTTTTCGCAAAATCCCGCGAACTCGAAACGACGATTAAAAAGAACCTGGGGGCGCTAGGGTTCGAGCTGTGAATATAGGCGTTGCGAAATCGATGTTTAGGAATGAACGGCGGCGTTAAAGATGAAATTTAAAACGATGAAATTAAGCGAGCTTACCGTCGACGGGCGCGGACATTATGGAATCGGCGCGTCAGCCGTCGAAAAAAGCGACGAACTCTATGCTTACTTGCGCATTACCGACATTTACGACGACGGGACGTTAAACAAAGCCGGATTAAAGAGCGTCGACGACCCGGACGCTGAAAAATATTTGCTAAAGCCGAACGATATTGTGTTTGCGCGAACGGGAAACAGCGTCGGTAAAAGTTATTTTTACGACGAAAGGGACGGTTCCTTTGTTTACGCGGGCTTTTTGATTAAATTTAGCCTTGATCCGGCGAAAGTTAACCCGCGTTTTGTAAAATACTACTGTCAGTCGCAACGCTATAAAAACTGGGTGGCTTCGTTTAGCACGGGAAGCACGCGCGGCAATATTAACGCGCAAACCTACGGCGATATGGAAATTTTAACGCCGTGTCGTGCTCAACAAGATTTTCTTGTTGAAATTCTTTCCGCGTTGGACGATAAAATCGAACTCAACCGTCGAATTAACGCGAATTTAGAACAACAAGCCTTTGCTATATTTGCCAATTTATTGGAAAATGCGTGTTCTGGTGAATGTCGTTTGGCGGAAATTGTCGAATTTGGGCCTAAATATACGTTATGTAAGAATAATGTTGCGCGTTGTGTTGAAATGAAACAATTATCGACAATCGGAAGCTTTCCACTCGGTTGGGAAACGCAAACTTATCAAGGAGGAACGCGTTTTACAAACGGCGATACGTTGTTAGCGAGGATAACGCCTTGTTTAGAAAACGGCAAAGCGGCTTATGTCAATTTCCTTGAAGAAGGCGAGATAGCGTTTGGTTCGACTGAGTATATCGTGATGCGTTCACGAGGTGTTTATCCGGCGGAATTTTTTTATTGCCTCGCGCGAAATCCGGAGTTTGTCGATTATGCAATCAAAAATCTAAACGGTACGAGCGGAAGGCAACGCGTGTCGAGCGAAACGCTCGGCGAATATACGCTTCCTCGATTGTCGGAGAAGGAAATGGCGATATTTCGAAACGCGGTTTCTCCTTCGTTTGAAAAGATAAGAAATAACGGATTAGAAAATATCGCTTTAGCCGCCGTGCGCGACGCGTTGCTTCCGCGGCTAATGTCCGGCGAAATCGACGTCGACGACGTGAAGTTTTAAACGCCGTTTATGAAGGAAAAATTTATGAACGAGTGTATACAGTGGTGCAACGCCAATAACGGTTTTTTAACGGCGCTTCTTGCATTGTTAAGTTTGTTTATCAGCGTTTTAGCCGTGATTATTTCTGTTAAAACTGCCAAGTTGCCGTATAAAAAGGATTTATTGCTTAAAGTTGGCTATCAGCGTAGGGTAAGAGTAAGCGACCGTTGCCTTATAACACAAGACAATTATAAGATTGGTACGTTAACTACTGGTCTAGCAGTTAACGCGACAAATGTAGGAAATAGACCGATAAATTTAACCTTTCTTGGTTTGGGATATTACGATAATAAAAAATCTCGTTTTTACAGCGTTAGAAAGTTTTGGGCTCGAAAAGGAACTTTAACAAAGAAGAAACAAAGGATAAATTGGCGTTTAGTTGACGTAGAACCTAAATTTTGCCCTAAACATTTAGCGCCGTCTGAAAGTATTGTGGTATTTTATCCCAAGGATAAACTTTTGAAAAAGCTAGTGAAAATAGAAAAGGATAATTCTATTTATGCTTATGCGATTGACACGGAAGGTTACGAGTATTATTGTAGTTTTGATTCTATAGAAGATATGGACGCTGACTATTGGCGATAATTATTCGATCGCGTTCCAACAAAAATAACTCAAAATCACGTTTAACATTTAATTAGAGGATGCGTTGCTATGTCGGGTAGTTACACCGAATGTAATTTCGAAAACGGCGTTATGTCGCTTTTCAGGGAGGAACTCGGGTACCAAACGCGACGCGGCGCCGAGGTCGAACGGGATTATCGCGAGCCGTTTTCCGAAGTCGATTTAACGCAAGCGTTGCGGCGCGTCAACCCGAACCTTCCGGACGAGGCCCTCGACGACGCCGTCCGCAAGATTCGGCATATTGAAATCGGAACCTTAACTCAACGGAACAAAGAGTTTACCGACTACCTCCAAAACGGCGTCGAAGTCCGATATTTCGAACGCGGCGAGGAGCGCTACGCCCGGGCGTATCTGCTCGACTACCGCGCCCCGGAGAATAACGAGTTCGTCGCCGTCAACCAGTGGAATTACGTCGAAAACGGGCTAACAAAGCGTTTCGACGTCGTCGTTTACGTCAACGCGCTGCCCCTTGTCGTCGTCGAGTTGAAGTCGCCGGTTCGGGACGGCGTCGACGCAAGCTCCGCGTATCGGCAGTTGCGCAATTACATCGCCGACGCGCCTAACTTCTTCGTTTACAACGCTTTTTGCGTGATGAGCGATATGGTTCAGTCGAAAGTCGGGACGATTACGTCCCCCGAAACGCGCTTCGCCGAGTGGAAGTCCGAAAACGGCGAGCGCCGAAGCGGCGAAACGACGGGCTTTACGCCGTTCGACATTTTCTTTCGCGGCCTTTTCGAGAAGCGCCGCTTCCTCGATCTCGTCAAGAACTTCGTTTGCTTCGCGTCCGACGGTCGCTCCGACGTCAAAATTTTGGCCGGCTACCACCAATATTTCGCGGTCAAAAAAGCGGTCGAGTCGACGCGCCGCGCTCGCGAACTCGGCGACGGGAAGGGCGGCGTCTTTTGGCATACGCAAGGAAGCGGAAAGTCTTTCTCCATGACGTTTTACGCCAAAGCGATTCAAGACGCGCTCGACTCGCCGACCCTCGTCGTCCTCACCGACCGCAACGACTTGGACGACCAACTTTTCCTGCAGTTTACGAAATGTCGCGACTTTTTGCGTCAGACGCCGGAGCGCGCCGAAACGAAGGAGGGCCTGCGCGAACTTTTGGAAGGGCGCAAAGCGAACGGGATTTTCTTTTCGACGATTCATAAGTTCTTGCCGCCCAACGAGAAAGACGAAGCGAAACGCGCCGAATGGCTCGCCCGAATTAACGAGCCGCTGACCGAGCGGCGCGACGTCGTCGTCATCGCCGACGAAGCGCACCGGAGCCAATACGGGTTGCGCGAAAAATTCGACAAAGAGAGCGGGAAAACGTCGTTCGGCGCCGCGCTCTTGATTCGTAAAGCGTTGCCGAACGCGGTTTACCTCGGCTTCACCGGAACGCCGATTTCCGCCGCCGACCGCGACACCCGGGAGGTTTTCGGCGATTACGTCGACGTCTACGACATGACGCAAGCGGTCGAAGACGGCGCGACGAAGCCGGTCTATTACGAGAGCCGCGTTATTAAACTCGGGCTAAACGCCGAGAATCTGCGACTTATCGACGAAGAATACGACAAACTGGCGCAAAACGCCGAGTCGGAGGCGATCGAACGGAGCAAGCGCGAACTTTCCGGACTCGACGCCGTGTTGGGACACGACGCGACCGTCAACGCCCTTGTCGACGATATTTTGTCGCACTACGAAGGGAACCGCGCCAACCTCTTGACCGGCAAGGCGTTAATCGTCGCGTACAAACGGGAAATCGCGATGAAAATTTATCGCCGCATTCTCGAACTTCGGCCCGGTTGGGGGGAGAAGGTCGCCGTCGTGATGACCGGCTCGAACGACGACCCGGAGGATTGGAAACCGATTATCGGCGATAAAAAGCGGAAAAACGAGCTGGCGCAACGCTTTAAGGACGACGCCGGGCCGCTGAAAATCGCGATCGTCGTCGATATGTGGCTGACCGGATTCGACGTGCCGTCGCTGGCGACGATGTACGTTTATAAACCGATGAAGGGACACAACTTAATGCAGGCGATCGCCCGCGTCAACCGCGTTTTTCCGGAGAAGGAGGGCGGCCTCGTCGTCGACTACGTCGGGATCGCGTCGGCGTTGAAGGAGGCGATGAACGAGTACACCGAGCGCGACCGCGAGAATTACGGCGATTTAAACGTTGCAAAAACGGCGCTTGCGACGTTCCGAGCGAAGCTCGAAGTTTGTCGCGATCTGACGCATGGCTTCGATTATTCCGAGTTTGTCGACGGTTCCGACTTGGCGCGCGGCAAAATTATCGCCGACGCGGTCGATTTCGCGCTGGCCGAGGACGCGTCGCAAGCCGGCCTCAAAGAAGAAGATCGGTTAAGTCGCGTCTTGGCGAAAGAGGCGTTGGCGATGAAAAAGGCGCTTTCCCTTTGCGCGTCGCTCGTCGAGGAGACGGAGCGTCGCGAGGCGGCGTTTTTCGAGGCGTTGCGGTCGGTTTTGGTTCGGTTCGCGACCGTCGGCGGCGCCGGAGGTAAGAAACTCGGGCTTTTCGAAATCAACGACCAAATCAACGAGCTGTTAAAGCAAAGCCTTAAAAGCGAAGGAGTTGTAAACCTCTTCGCCGACGTTCGCGACGAGTTTTCGCTCTTCGACCCGGAGTTTATGGCCGAGATCGCGAAGATGAAGCGCCGGAATTTGGCCGTCGAGTTGCTCAAACGCCTAATCGCCGAGCAAATCAAGGTTTACCGTCGGACGAACGTCGTCCAAGCGAAGAAGTTTTCGGAGCTTTTCTCCGCCGCGACGCGGCGTTATTTCGACGGCCTTCTTACCAACGAAGAGACGATCGCCGAGTTGCTAAACCTCGCGAAGGAGATTGTCGACGCGGCGGCCCGCGGCGAGGAAATGGGCCTAACTCCCGAAGAAAAAGCGTTTTACGACGCGCTCGCGCAACCGAAAGCGGTTCAAGATTTTTACGAGAACGAACAACTTGTCGCGCTGACGAAAGCGTTGACCGAGGAACTGCGACGCAACTTAACGATCGACTGGCGACGCAAGAAAAGCGCGCGGGCCGATATGCGTCGAATGGTAAAGCGTTTGCTGAAACGGTTTAAGTATCCGCCGGAAGAAGCCGCCGACGCGCTCGACGCCGTCTTGGCGCAGTGCGAAACTTGGGTCGACAACATTTCGCTCGCGTCTGACGCCGCGCAAAATTGACACGGCGTCGCGACTTGGCGCGCTTCCAAACGTCGCGACAAGGCGAAGCGGTTTAAGGCGTTCAAGAAACGTCGGCGTCGGCGTCGCGGCGGGCGAGTTCTTCGGCGATTTTTTCGACGGCTAGCTCGATCGGCGAGTCGACGAAGTCGGTCGCTTGGCGGAGCGTTTCCAGTTCGGCGATTCGGCGGTTGCGCGACGCGGCGTCGAGGAACCAATCGGCGAGAATCGCGGCGGCTTCGTCGCTGCGGTCGTTCGGCGAAATGAACTCCGGGAAGAGCATCAGGGCGCGTTCGCGGGCGGTGTGTTCCGTCTGTTTCGCGAATTCGCCCTTCGGATAGAACGGCGTTTCGCCCGGGACGCGGGAAATCGCCAGCAAGTTCGTCAGCGTGATGTATTTAACGCGTTTCAAAAATCGAAGCGCGAAATGTTGCAGTTTTCCGATGCGATAAAGGATTACCGTCGGCTTGCAGAGCGACAACAACTCGATCGAAACGGAACCGGAAACCGCCAAGCAACACGTCGCCGCGCGCATTAATTCCGGCGTTTTGCCGACGTAAACCGGGTAATCGAGCCCGCGACGCTCCAACTCGGCGCGAGCGATTTCCGCGTGTTCCTCCCGAAACGCCGCGACGACCGGGCGAACGTCCGGCGCCGCCGCGCAAACTTTTTGCGCCGTCGTCAGCAGGTCGGCGATATTGCCGGTTACTTCTTGGTTGCGCGAACCCGGTAAAATCGTTAAATATTGCGCGCCTTGACTCGGCGGAGCGGAGGGCGTCGCCGCGACGACGTTCGGAACTCGGGAAGCGTTTGGGGGAGCGGACGGTTGAGCGATCGCGTCGACGGTTTCGGCGGGAACGGCGGACGGTTGGGGGGGGGCGTCGACGGTTTCGGCGTTAAAATCGGTTTTATCGGTCGAGTCGGCGAGCGGCGTCGCGGTCGAACGTCCGTTTTCGGCGCTTTCGAGGTCGGCTAAGAACGCCGCGTCGAGTTGCGGATTGCGCGTCGACTCGAAAAACGGATGCCCGATCAACGTCGACCGGACGCCGTTTTCGCGGAACCAAGCGTCTTCAAACGCGAAACAGGAGAGAACGAGATCGGCCAAACGGCGCATTTTCTTGACGCGCCATTGGGCCCAACCCCAAATTTGCGGCGGCATAAAATAAACGACCGGAACGCCCGCCGCCCTCGCTTTTTTCGCGATTTTCCAGTTAAAACCGGGAAAATCGACAAGGATTACCGCGTCCGGACGCTCGTCGCGGAAAATTTTGTCGGCGTTTTTCAAAATGCGAAGGAAATTCGGCAGGTTCGCGACGGCTCGCCCGATCCACATCACCGCGAATTGCGTTAAGTCGACGCGAACGTCGCAGGAAGTCGCCGCCGTTTTCGGGCCCGCGTATCCGACGAAACGAGCGTTCGGGAAGCGACGTTCGAGCGCTTCGACGAGTCGGGCCGCGTGCGCGTCGCCGCTTGGGTCGCCGGCGGAGATGAAGAAAAAGGGACGGCGCGGCGTTTCGGAAAGGGCGGCGGAAGCGTCGAAAGGAACGGAGGGCATTGGCGAGCGTCGGCGTTGGTAAAGCGGGGAAACGGAAGGACGGGGAACGCGTCGCCGTCGTTTTTGCGTTAGTTTGGGTTAAATAGTAAAATTAACGGGGGCGCTTTTACGGGCGGTTTCGAGCAATTCGGAGATTAGAATCGCGTTCAAAAATTCTTGCCGCTTAGTTTCGGCGTCTTGCCAAGCGCGGTCGAAAAGAGCGCGGGTCGCGTCGGCTTCGACGTTCGACGAGGTCGCGGGAACGATTTTGCGACGTTTGTCGGTCGCGCGGTCTTTACCGAACGCCGGGGAGGCGTCGTTTTCGGCTTGACGTTTGTTTGACTCCGCTTCTTTCGGTTGGGTCGGCGGCGTTTCGGCGGCGGCGACGACGAGACCGAGCGTCAACTCGGCGGGGTCGGCGATTAAACGAAAACCGCCGAAGGAACCGCGCGCCGTTTCGACGATTCCAAAGCGGCGAAGACGTTGCAAAACTTGCGTTAAAAAACGTTCCGAAAGGCCGTATTTCTCGGCGATTTTGCGCGCCGACGTCGGACGACCGGTCGGACGTTCGAGCGCCAACTCGAAAACGGCCAACGCCGCGCACTCGGCTCGCGCCGACGGTCGCGCCGCGTCGACCGACCAAGTTGGGAAGGACGATTTCGAATCCATTGGGCCGTTAAAATCGTTAAAAAGGTTCTAAACGACGCGTTAATCCTCGTTTATTCGATTCACATTGCGCAAATTGCCGATTTTCGACAAAGAAACGGCGTATTGTCGTCGACGTTCGAGCGCGCAAATACTTCGGTAAACGAAGGACGTTAAACCCGCTAAAATCAACGCGACGGGAAAACGCCGCGCCGAACTAATTGACGACGTTGATCGGCGAACCGGCGGCGAACGCGCGCAAATTCTCGGCGGCGACGGCGAGCAGACGGGTTCGCGCTTCGAGCGTCGCCCAAGCGGTGTGCGGCGAAATGAAGCAATTCGGGGCGTCGATCAGCGGATTTTCCGGGCTCGGCGGTTCGGTCGAAAGAACGTCGACGCCGACGCCGCCCAGTTTCCCGGAGGAAAGCGCCGCCGCGACCGCCGCTTCGTCGAGCAGCGGGCCGCGACCGGTGTTGATTAGCCAAGCGCCGGTTTTAACGCGACTTAAACGCTCCGCGTCGACGAGATTTTTCGTCGCTTCGGTCAGCGGGCAGTGCAACGAAATCGCGTCGCTCGTCGCGAAAAGTTCGTCGAGGCTAACGGCGCGAACGCCCGGCGCGGGCTCCGAACCGACCGTCAAACGCGGGCCAAACGCGACGACCTCCATTCCGAACGCCCGAGCGACCTCCGCGACGCGGCGACCGATCGTTCCGAAACCGACGATTCCGAGCCGCTTGCCGAAAAGTTCCGTCAACGGGCCGCGAGTGAAGGTGAAATCGGGCGCGGTCGACCAAGCGCCGTCGCGAACCGCCGCCGCGTTGACGGCGAGACTCGACGCGAGGTTCAGCAGGTGAGCGAAAGTCGACTGAACGACCGATTCGGCGCTATAGGTCGGGACGTTGGTAACGACGACGCCTCGTTCGCGCGCTTTTTTCAGGTCGACGACGTTGAAACCGGTCGCTAAAACCCCGATATACCGCAAATTCGGAAGCGCGTCGAGCGTTTTTGCGTCGAAAACGACTTTGTTCGTCAACGCGACGTCGGCGTCGAAGGTTCGCGCGACCGTTTCGGAAGCGGGAGTGCGGTCGTAAATCGTTAGGTCGCCGAGTTCGCGAAAGGCGTCCCAATTTAAGTCGCCGGGGTTGGCGGTAAAACCGTCTAAAACGACAATTTTCATTTTATCGCCGTTAGTTTTAGGTTAAATAGGGGGAATGCGTCAAAATAAGGGAAAACGAGACGGAAGAAAACGTCGGTTTAACGCGACGGATTTAAGAGCGGAACTCTTAAGCCAGCATTGTTTCCATCTGTTCTTGCATTTGCGACTCGATCATACCTTTTACCATCATCGCGACAAAAGGCAGGTTCAGGTTGACGACGACGTCCGATTCTTCGATTTTCAGGGTTCCGTCGACGCGATAACCGAAAAGAGTCATCGCAAAATCGAGATTGTACGGATCGTTCCAAACCTCTTTCGAAACGGACGCGACGTTCGCCTTGTTGATTTTTTCTGAAGCGATTCGTTCTTTAATACGACGCGCGGCTTCTTCTTTGCCGAGCGAGTGCGGATAGTTTTTCGTCAAATTGGGCATTCGAGGTTTCGTCCTTGAAGTCGACAAAATGAAGGGAAAGCAAAGGGCGTTCGACGCGACGAAACCGAACGCAACCCCGCCCGCTTAAAAAGGAACGCTCGCGCAAGATTCGACGCGGCGCGTTCCCGTTTAAGCGGGAAGAAAAAGGGGAGAGCGTTTGACAACCTTCGACAAAACGCTCGTCCTCAAAAGGGCGATTAGAGCGTCGCTTTAATCGCGTTGATGACTTCGATCGCTTGACCGATTTCAGCTTTTTGGCGTTCCGGTTCTTCCGGAATTTCGCGTTCGATCGTCAGCGGGCCTTCGTACCCGACTTCGGCGAGCGTTTGGATGAAGAGTTTCGCGTCGACGTCGCCTTGGCCGAACGGAACTTCGCAACCCCAATCGACGCCCGGGACGCCGGTCGTTTTCTTCGCGTCCTTGCAGTGGCAGGAACGGATGTATTTCGCGACCTTTTTCAACGATTCGATCGGTTCGCCCATTCCGTACAGAATCAGGTTCGCCGGGTCGAAGTTGATGAAAATGTTGTCGCGGTTGACGTCGCCGAGGAACGCGAGGAGGTTTTCGGCGGTTTCTTGACCGGTTTCGAGGTGGAGGCGTTGACCGTTGCCTTTCAGGTAGTCGCAGTATTCTTGAATCGCGGCGACCATTCCTTTGTAGAGGTCGGAATCGACGTCGTGCGGGACGAAACCGATGTGCGAACCGATCGCTTCGACGCCGAGGAGTTTGGCGAAGTCGGCGATTTCGCGAGCTTCGGCGAGACGAGCGGCGCGCGTTTCTTCCGGAACGAAACCGACCGTTTTCGCGGTGATTTCGATCGTTTCGTAACTTTCGCCTTCGAAACCGAGGAAGACGACGGTTGTTTTAATGCCGTATTCGTCGAGTTTGGCGAGGAACGCCTTAGCGTTTTCCGGGGTGCGGGATTCTTTCGCCGGGGTGTGCAGTTGAATCGTTTTGACGCCGAGGTCGCGAACGACTTCCAATTTGACGCCGAGACCCGCGTCGATGCTGGCGAAAACGCCGATCGGCATTTTTTCCATATTAAAATTCCTTTCTTGCGCGCTAAAGCGATTTTTCGTTGAAAAATGGCGCCGCGACGCCTGTTTTGCGTCGCGTTGGTATCGAAATTGCGAGTTTTGACGTTTCGGCAAAATATAAGGCGCAAAACCGTCCGCCGTCGTCGACTCGACTTTTCTTCAGTATACCGCGCGGGCCGCTCTTTTTCAAACGCAAAACGCGATTTTCTCGGAATTTTTTTTATTTTTTGCGGATTTTTGCGGCGTCGACGCGAAAACGGCGGCGTTTGACGCGGTAAAAAAGGAAAAAAGCGGCGATGAAGAGCGGCGTCGCGAGCGTTCGACCGAACGGTAAGAAAAAGGGGCGATTTTGCGCGATTTTGCGAATCCGCGGCGTCGGGCGCTTGCTTTTGCCGTCGAGATTGTTTAAGATGATAGCGAACCGGCGCGGCGTTTGGAACGTTTATTAATAAATAAGGGCAAAACGGACGTTGGAGACGCGAGATTCCCAGCGTTCGTTGGCTAAAACGCGCAAAATAAAAAGATTAACGCGAAAGCGGAGGAGTTTGACGATGAAACGCGATAAAACGGTTAAGAAAAACGGGCGAAAAGTCGGCGGCGTTTTCTCGACGTTGACGACGGCGCTTTCGGCGTCGGTTCTCGGCGGCGTCGCGATTTGCGGGTCGGCGGGCGTCGAATTTTGGACAAACGGGGCAAACAAGGCGAACGGAGCGGATTTTGCGGCGGTTGACGCGACGAAGATTTGTCCGACAAAAAACGACGTCGGCGTCGAAAATAGAAAAACGGCGCGCGATTTTCTCCTTTCGCCGGTCTTTTTCGACGAGTTTTTCGCGACCGACCGAACCGAGTTGATCGATTTTAACGGAAAAACGGTCGACTTGAAGTACGCGTCGGAGCCGAACGCGGAGCGCTTTTCGCTCGATCTGCCGTTTAAGGCCGACTGCTCGGCGTTCGACCGGTTCGCGATCTCTTGCGAACTCGAAAATCCGGAGGGAATCGGCTCCGCGACGCTTTACTTCAAAAGCGGGGCCGGCTGGTACTCGATGACCGGCGCGCCCCGACGCTCGGCGACCGGCGAAACGACGTATCTCTTTGAAAAAGGCGGGTATATGTCGGAAGGCAAGCCGGCGGGTTGGGACAAAATCGACGCGATTCGGGTTTCTTTTTGGCGTGGCGGGCCGGTCGACGGGCGCGTCGTTTTCCGCTCGCTCGCCGCGTCGCGGTTCGCTTTGCCGATTCTCGACGTCGACGAAACCGGCGGGAACGATTGGGTCGTTTCGTCTTGCGCTCGCTCGCTGAGTCGCGCCGGGTTCTCGGTCGGGCGAGTCGACGCGGACGGCGTTTCGGCGGAGGCGTTGCGCGGGCGGCCCTGCGTTTTCCTCCCGATCGCCGAGCGGATTCGGCCCGAAACGGTCGACGCGCTTTGCGAATATGTCGACGACGGCGGCTTCGTCTTTGCTTTTTATAACGCGCCGGAAAATTTGTTGCGAAAACTCGGGTTTGAGCGCGGGCATTACGTCCGTTGCGAGGACGCCGGGTTCGACGTCGCGGAGATGCGCTTCGACGACGGCGTTTTGAACGAGGCGGCGGCGCGCGGGTTCGAGTTGCCGTCGAAAATCGAACAGCATTCTTGGGCGCTGATGACGGCGGAACCGCTCGCCGGTTGGGAATCTGGGCGAACTTCGCCGATTTTCGGGGATAAACGGGCGCGAAAACTCGCCGTTTGGTTCGATAAAAACGGAAAATCGGTCGCCCAACCGGCGATTTTGGCGAGTCCGAACGGCTTTTTCTGTTCGCATATCTTCCTCGACGAGGGCGCGACGGCGCAAGCGACGCTCGTCGAAGCGTTCGTTTCGGCGTTTGACGCGAACCTCGAACGGCGGCGCGCTTGGCAAAATTGGCGTTCGATTTTTGAAATCGGGCTCGAACCGGAGGACGACGTTTTAGCGAAGCGACGCGAAACGCTCGACGCGCTCGAAAAAGCGTTGGCGAAACGCGGTTGGACGCTCGCCGACGTCGCGCGGCTGATCGGCGGGGAAGAGTTTGACGATTTTGTCGGAGAAGACGCGGGGAATGCGCGAGAAGCGCAAAACGCGGAAACGGCGCAAAGTCGAGCGGATTTGGCGGCGTTGCGGGCGGACGTCGACGCGATTCGGGCCGAATTTGTCGACGCGTACTGCCGTTCGTTGCCGTCGCGAGCCGGAGAAGGCCGCTTCTGGTGGGAGCATTCCGGGTTCGGAATTGAGCGCGGCGATTGGGAAAAAACGGCGCAAGCGCTTGCGGACGCGGGCTTTAACGGCGTTATCCCGAATATGCTTTGGGGCGGCGTCGCTTATTATCGGAGCGAAATTCTTCCGGTCGCGCCGTCGGTCGAGGAATACGGCGACCAAATCGCGGCGGCGGTCGCGGCCTGTAAAAAGCGGGGAATCGAGACGCATATTTGGAAGGTTTGCTTCAACGCGTCGAACGCTCCGGCGGAGTTTTTGGCGGAGATGCGGGCGCAAGGTCGGCTCCAAGTTTCGCTCGACGGCGAGGAGTCGCCTTGGCTTTGCCCGTCGCACCCGGCGAACCTGGAACTCGAACGGGCGGCGCTCGAAGAGGTCGCGACGAAGTACGACGTCGACGGGATTCACCTTGATTATATTCGTTATCCGGACGATAATCATTGCTTTTGCGACGGCTGCAAGGCGCGATTCTCGGCGGAATACGAGCGGAAAACCGGGCGCAAACTCGACAATTTCCCGACTTGCGTTCGCGAAAATAAAGAGATTCGCGCGGCGTTCGACGAATGGCGACGCTCGCATATTACGTCGCTGGTTCGCTCGGTTCGGAAGACGCTCGACGAAAAACGCCCGAACGTCGCGCTTTCGGCGGCGGTTTTCTCCGGAGTCGACTCGGCGAAGCGTTCGGTTGCGCAAGACTGGATCGGCTGGATCGACGAAGGCTTGCTCGACTTCGTTTGCCCGATGGATTACACGGCGGACGCGGCGGGGTTCGCGGCGACGGTTCGCGGTCAGCTCGACGCGGTCGCCGGTCGAACGCCGGTTTACCCGGGAATTGGGATGACGGCGACCGGGATTTCGATGGCGGCGGAACAGGTCGCGGCGCAAGTCGTCGAGGCGCGCAAGGCGGGCGCGGACGGTTTTACGATCTTCAATCTTGACCCGCGAACGGCGAAGGTCGCGCTCCCGGCGCTGAAAAAAGGCGCGACGGCGGAACCGACCGAGCGTCTAAAAGTCGGTTTAGGCGAATCGGGGAAAAGAGCGAAAAAATAACGTTTAGTGAAAGCGCGTTGTTTGAATAAGACGCGGCGGTTGAGTGAAATAACGTTGTCGCGGCAAACAACGCCGTTTAAACGAAAAACCGCTCCGGCTTTCGCGTCGAATTTCGACGTTGGAACCGGAGCGGTTGGCGTTGGGGCGCCGGTTTCGGCGTTTTCGTTTTCCCGTCGAGCCGTTAATATTGACTCGACGGGGAACGTTTGCGTCGCTTAACTGGGCGCGACGGGAAAATTTTGCGCGTTAAAGTCGGCTTAATTAGCACATCTTGCCGATTTGATAGACTAACGTCGTCAAAACCCAAGCGATCGCGGTCAAGCCGAACCATTGCGCGAACGCCCATTTCCAGGAGCCGGCCTCTTTCGCCATCACCGCGAAGGTCGCCATACACGGCGTCGCGATCAGGCAGAAGAGCATAATGCAGAAACCGACGAGCGGCGAATAGTTCGCGCGGAGCGTTTCCGCCAACGGTTCCGACGTTTCGTCCGCTTCGCCGACCGAGTAAACGACGCCCATTTGCGCGACGAAAACTTCTTTCGCGGCGATCGCGCCGATCAGCGCCGTTCCAATTTTCCAGTCGAAACCCATCGGACGTAAAATCGGCTCGATAGCGCGTCCGACCCGACCGGCGTAACTCCGCTCGAGCGCCGCTTGACCTTCGGCGGCGTCGACCGCGGCCAGCGCGTCGGCGACCGGGTCGGCTTCTTCCGCTTCCTCCGTTTCCGCGTCGGCGATTTCGGCGAATTGGGCGGTTTCTTCCGGTTGGGTAATTTCGGTTGGCTCGGCGTTTTCTTTCGGTTGAGCGTTTTCGGCAAGTTGGGCGGCGGCTTCGGCGCGAATTTGGTCGGCGTTTTCTTCGATTCGAGCGCGCTCGGCGTCGAATTTCGCGACCGTTTCCGCGTCGAGGCTCGGGAAAGTCGTCAGCGCCCAGAGGAGAACGGAGATCGCGAAAATGATCGTCCCGGCCTTTTTGACGTATTGCCAACCGCGTTCCAACGTGTGAACGCCGACGACGCCGAGCGTCGGGCGGTGATACGACGGCAACTCAATGACGAACGGCGCCGGTTCGTCGTTTTTAAAGACGACGTCCATTACCTTGGCGACGACGACCGCGAGCAAAATCCCGATTAGATAGATTCCCCAAAGAATCAGCCCTTGCCATTCGAGCGGGAAAAACGCCGGAATCAACAGCGCGTAAATTGGGAAACGAGCCCCGCAACTGAAAAGCGGGAGAATAAACATCGTCGCCAAACGCTCCTTGCGGTCGCTAAGCATTTTCGCCGCCATAATGCCCGGAACGGTGCAGCCGAACCCGACGAGCGCCGGAACGACGCTTTTCCCGTGCAGCCCGACGCGCCGCATCCAGCGGTCGCAAAGGAGCGCGGCCCGGGCCATATAACCGGAGTCTTCGAGTATCGAAATCGCGAGGAAAAGAATCAGGATGTTCGGGAGGAAAACCAAAACGCCGCCGACGCCGCCGATAATACCGTCGATAATCAACGACTTTGCGACGCCTTCGCTCATCGCGCCGTCGACCCAATCGGAGAGCGCGCCGAACCCGGCGTCGATCCAGTCCATCGGGTAAGAACCGAGCGTAAAGGTTAGTTGGAAAACGAGATACATCGCCGCCAAGAAGATCGGGATTCCGAGGAAGCGATGCGTTAAAATCGCGTCGATCTTATCGGAACCGCTCGCCGGAGCGTCGGCGTCGGTCTTGACGCAACGAGCGCAAAGGCGCCCGATTTCCTTATACCGCGCGACGTCCGCCGCCGTTTGCGCCAGTTCGCACTCGCCGCCGCAATGTTCGCAACTCTTCGCCGCGTCGGACGGGCAGGCGGAAGCGGACGGCGTTTCGGCGGGCGCGCTCGACGACTCGGCGACGCGAACGACTTCGGCCAAAATTTCCTCGACGCCGACCCCGCGGTTCCCGACCGTTTGCAAGACCGGGACGCCGAGTTCCTTGCTCAGCGCCGCCGCGTCGACGTCGATCCCGCGCCGCCGAGCGACGTCGATCATATTCAAGACGACGACGAGCGGTCGGCCTTGCTCTTTTAAAACGAGCGTTAAGTAAAGGTTGCGTTCCAAACTCGCCGCGTCGACGACGTTGACGACGACGTCCGGCGTTTCGTTTTTCAAAAATTCCGCCGCGACCCGTTCTTCGTCGGAGTACGACGCGAGACTGTACACGCCGGGGAGGTCGACGACCGAAACGTCGCGTCCTTCGAACCGCGTTCGACCTTCGTAACGCTCGACGGTAACGCCCGGGAAGTTGCCGACCGTTTGCTTCGCGCCGGTCAATCTGTTAAAAATCGTCGATTTACCGCTGTTCGGGTTCCCGGCGAGCGCGATTTTGATTACGTTTTTCATTGTTGTTAGCCGCGTCTATTTTAGGAAGACGAATCGAAATGAAAAAATTTCCGCGTCGGCTCGTTTCCGATTCCAAAAACGGCGCGTCGGCGATTCGTCGAGATTGATTGTTAGGCTAAGGTTAACTTGTAAAGGGCTTCAAACTTTGGGCGGAGACGAGAGGAACTCGCCGCCGGCGGTCGCGCGTCTCGCTTTATCGCCGCCGGAATTTCGCTCGCGACGGGAACGTAAAACGCCGTTAAAACCGTTAAAGTTTGCTTGGCTTGCCGCTTATTTAACGACGATAAAGCGCGCCAAGCCGCGACCGAGCGCGAGTCGGGAACCGCGACATTCGATAATCGACGCGTCTTTTAGCGAGTTGTCGACGACGCGAACGCGGACGCCCGGCGTCAAACCGAGCGCGGTGAGGCGGTTGACGCCCAATTCGGTCAAATCCATCGATACGATCGTTACCTTTTGTCCTTTTAACGCGTCGGCGAGAGTCATTTTGGCGTTCCAGTTCGAAAATGGGAAACGTTAAATCGGCGACGCGCAAATTCAAACGTCGCTTTGAAAGTTAGCTTAATCTAAATTGTAATAGTTATTATAACCGCGAGGAAGGGTTCGTAAAGGGGGGCGGCGGGGCGTTTGGGGAAATTTTTTCTTTGACGAGGGCGCGTCGACGTTTGTCGGGACGCGCTTGACTTTCGGTCGACGGGGCGGTATATTGGAGAAAGCGTTCGACTTGGCGTTCGCGAACGGGCGACGAACGACGTTGAATAGAATAAGTTTAACGATTTTAACGGGCGTTTGGGCGAGCGTTTTCCCCTTGTTTTTCCGTTATTAGAAAAGAGGAGACGATAATGACTTTTCGACGACTTAAAAACGCTTTTTTGTTCGGCGCGGTCGGCGGCGTTTGGAGTTGCGTTTGCGTCGCGACAGCGGCGAACGCGGCGGAGGGCGACTTGCTCGACGTTCGCGATTCGGCGGACGCGCCGGTGAAAATGATTTTCGACACCGATATTGGCGGCGATATCGACGACGCGTTCGCGCTCGGGCTGATTCACCACTTGGCCGACCGGGGCGCGGTCGAGTTGCTCGGCGTTACGTTGACGAACGCGAACGAACCGGCGGGGCGTTTTGTCGCGGCGCTTAACGCTAAATACGGAAGACCGGGCGTTCCGGTCGGCGTCGCTAGCAATTCAACGAAGGTTTTCGACGAATACCCGAGCAAGACGCTCGCGCAAAAAACGGCGAACGGCGCGGCGGAATACCCGGTTCCGGACGGCTTCAAGCCGGAAGAGTCGGTTTCGCTTTTGCGTCGACTCTTGGCGGAGGCGGAGGACGGTTCGGTCGTTATCGTTCAAGTCGGGTACGCGTCGAACCTTGCGGCGTTGCTCGAAACGCCGGGCGACTCGGTTTCGCCGTTGACCGGAGCGGAACTCGCCGCGAAGAAGGTTCGGCTCGTTTCGCTGATGGCGGGCGCGTTTTCGTTCGACGATTCGACGGCGGCGTACCGCGACCATAAGGAATGGAACGTGATTTGCGATATTCCGGCGATGCAAAAATTCGCCGCCGACTGGCCGACTCCGGCGGTTTTCAGCGGATACGAGACGGGCGACCGCGTTCGTATGTCGCCGGTCAACCTGAAAAACGACTATCGCCGTTCGCCGACGTCGAAGATTCTTTACGACGCGTTCGGGCATTGGACGGCGCGCAACACGAAGGAAGGGTACGACCATCGCCGCCCGACTTGGGACTTAACGAGCGTTCTTTTCGTCGCTCGTCCGGAGTCGGGGCGCGGTTACTTTGCGCTTTCGGAAGCCGGGGAAGTCGACGTTCGCGACGACGGTTTGACGACGTTTAAAGCCGCCGCGAACGGTCGCCGCCGCGTTTTTATCCTCGACGAAGCGGCCCGAATCCGCGTCGAGGAGGCGTTCGTCAACCTCTGCTCGGAGCCGTGATTTCAAAAGAAATTAAATTGCGGCGCTGAAAATTGTTTTTGCGCGGTTTCGCGCCGCTAAAAAGCCCCGTCGAACTTTCGTAACGAACGCCCAAATTTCGACGCGGCGTTTTAGGAGAAATCGGGACGCAAAAACTCCGCGCGTCGCCGTTTCGAACGCAAAATTCGACGAAATTTTGTTCGAAACGGCGGCGTTAAGGAGGGTGGTGGAACGCCGTTAAAGTCGGCGCGACCGTTACGCTTTCGCGGCTTGTTCCGCTTCCATCGCTTTGAGCGTCGCGGAGACGTGATCGAAGAATTCGTCGATTTCGTGTTTTTCGTTGAAGCCGACGATCATCGTGTCGACCGCGGAGAGGCGAGTGATCGCGTCGACCGAGCGGCGGCGGTCTTCGATCTTCTTCATCGTCCCTTCGCCGACGACCTTCATGCAGATGATCCCGATCCCTTTCTCGGCGGCGGCGTTCGCCAGCGCGACGTTTTCTTCGAACGTGCCTTCCATACGGGCGCCGCTCGTGTTCATACGAACGTGAATCGCGTCCGTCCAGTCGAGTTCGATCGCTTTTTTCGTCGCGGCGTTCGAGTGGCTGGAGATCCCGTGCGCGCGGATAAGGCCTTCTTTTTTCAGCGCTTCGAGGTCTTCCATATACTGCGCGTACTGTTCGTTCCAGTTCGGCGTCATCATGCAGTGGATTTGAACGAGGTCGAGATAATCCGACTTCGTTTCTTGCAGGAAACGCTTGACGACGACGTCGGCGCGCGGACGTTCCTTTTCCGGAATCCCGCCGTTGTGCGGCCAAATTTTCGTCCCGATTTGGAACGTGTCGCGAGCGACGCCGGCGGCGGCGAGCGTTTCGGTAACGAGTTGGTGCGTTCCGTAAAGGTCGGCGCAGTCGAAGTAGCGAATCCCGCGTTCGTACCCGTAAAGAATCAGCTCGGTCGCCTTTTTGCGATCCATTCGGGTCAGGGTGCTGGAGCGGTTGTGCCCGATCATACCGGTGCCGAAGCCGATGCGGCTCGTTTTGACTTCCGGCGTCAGTTGAACCGTCGCGCACGGATCGGTCGAGAAGGGGTTTTTCGGAGCTTTCGCCGCTTCTTCGGCGCGAACTTTCGAGAGAGGCGCGCCCGCGACCGCCGCGCTTCCGAGCCCGGCGAGCGACGTTCGGAGGAATTGACGTCGTTTCATATCCATATTGCGGTTCCTTTTGCGTTGAGTTTAGCGATAATAACGCCTAAAAACGGCAAACGTCGCCGCGTCGTTTCCGCTCGTTTGAAACGGCGACGCGGCGCTTATCGCTTAACGTTTGGGAAATAAATAAACGTTGCGAACGTCGATTCGCGTCAGATTTGCGATTTCGGCGACGGCTTCAGGAAGAGGTTGCGAATACGGGTCGCGGTGCGAGCGAATTCTTTTTCGCCGCTCATTTCCTTCCATTCGTCGCTGTTGACGAACTTGCTCCAACCTTCGCGGCGCGCTTCGTCGTTCGGGAAGCTGAGCATATACGCGATGTTCGGCGCCATCGAGCCGAAGAGGGTGCGACCGAAGAAGACCGGCGCCATTCCGCAACGACGGAAGAGGTCGAGTTCGCCGCGAACGTCGAACATCTTTTCTTTCGCGAAGTTGCGTTCGAAGTTCGGGCTGTTGTAAGTGCGGAGTTGGAGGACGCGTCCTTCGTTGGTAAACGGAACGGTAATCTGCGACTGCGTCGGGAAAGCGAGGAGCGCGGAGATTTCTTGGTCGACGAAATCGAGATCGTCGCTCGTGTTGAGCGCGTTCGAACCTTCGGCGACGGAGCGGTCTTGGAGCGTCGCCAACGCGTCGAGCGTCGCGGCTTCGGAGACGACGAAAACGGCGTTCGCGAACGGTTCGGCGCCGCGGTCGCCCTTGTTGAGGTCGGCGTTCAGGGTGAAGACGCCGACTTTGTCGAAGCCGAGTTTATTCCGTTCCGGAATCAAAATTTCGTCGAATTTGGCGACGAGCGCGTCGCGTTTGTCGGCGTTTGGGGTGAAATACGTTTCCAAAAGGATGTAACGGCGTTCGGAGGCGGCGTCGGCGGCTTGCGCGTCGGCGGTCGGGAGGACGGCGGCGAGACCGGCGGCGGTCGCGGCTGTCAAAAAATCTCGGCGTTGCATAATCGGTTGTCCTTGCGCGATAAAATTTCGCGATAAAAACGGTTGAAACGGATAGTTGAAACGGATAAATAGGGCGGAACGCCAAAAACGCTTCGCCGACGGAACCGACGCGCCGGAAAAAATCGGACGAAAACGATTCCGGAAGTTAAAATAAAACGATTGGGCAAAATAACGAGCGCCGCGACGTTCGGAAACGTCGGAACGGTCGCCGGGAAAACGGCGGAGGCAACGGGAATTTCGCCAATTTTCCCCTTATTATTAATACATTATATCCGAACGGAACGCGCGGCGCAAGCGGGCGAACGAAAATTTCGTCGTCGAAACGCAATTTAACGTCGACGCGTCGGGCGAATTTCTCGCCGTCCGAATTTTCTCGCCGTTCGACCGGACGTTTGCCGGGCCGGTTCGCCGCGTCCGGTTGGGCGCCGCGCTTAGCGCAACGCGTCGAGCTAAACTTTGCCGCGTCCGGCCGGTCGCCGCTTAGCGCAACACGTCGAGCGAAACTTCGATTCGACCGAGCGGCGCGCTGACTTGAACTCCTTGAACGGCGGAACGAATCGTCGCGAGCGATTCGCGGGCGATTTCGATTCCGGTCGCGAGTTGGTCTTCTTTCGATCGGGTCGCGGCGGCCTCCATTCGGGACATAATCTCGTCCGGAACGACGACGCCGGGCACCTCCTTGCGCATAAAGAGGGCGTTTCGGTAACTGACGAACGGCCAAACGCCGGCGATCACCGGGATCGAAAGCGCGTCGCCGCATTCGTCGAGGAACGAAAGGAGGACGTTCGGGTCGAAAACCGGCTGGGTAACGGCGAAGAGGGCGCCGGCGTCGATTTTGCGCTTGAGCCGGTCGATTTCGCGCTTGCGGTCGAGCGCGGACGGGTCGAAGCCGACGCCGAAAAAGGCGTTCGTCGCCGGAGGCAACGCGAGTCCGCCGAGGTCGACGCCGCGATTCAAACGCCGTTGCAAGGCGCAAAGGCCGATCGAGTCGCAGTCGAAAACGCCGGTCGCCGACGCGTAATTCCCGAGTTTAGGCGGGTCGCCGGTGATGAAAAGGATGTTGCGGATTCCGAGCGCGGCGCACCCGACCAAATCGGCTTGAATCCCGATAAGGTTTTTGTCGCGGCAGCACATATGCAAAACCGGCTCGATTCCGGCTTCGTCGAGAATTTTCGACGCGGCGACGATCGACGAAATCCGAGCGGAAGCGCGCGGCCCGTCCGGGAGGTTGACCGCGTCGACGCCCGCTTCTTTGAGTCGGCGGCCCTTGTCGATAAAATCGGTAAGATCGTACCCGCGCGGCGGAATCGTTTCGACCGTCGAGACCCATTTGCCCCGAGCGAGCTTGGCGGCCAAGCGGCTGCGCGATTCGACCGGCGATTCCGGGAGTTCGACGACGTCCGGCGCCGCGTCGACGAGTTTGATTTCGACGCGACGGCCCCGCGACGTCGGCTTGACCGCTTTGACGACTTCCGCCAAATCTTCCGGCGTCGTTCCGCAACACCCGCCGACCGCCGCCGCGCCGAGATCGGCGTACCGCTGGGCGTAAGTGGCGAGATACTCCGGCGAATTGTAATAAAGTTGACGGCCTTCGAACGTCTCCGGCGCGCCCGCGTTCGGCTGAACGATCAGCGGCTTGTCGAGCGTTTTGACGATTTCGAGCGTCGCGTTCAACATTTCCGCCGGGCCGAAACCGCAGTTGAGCCCCCAAGCGAGCGGTTGCGGACGCGTCGCGGCGGCGACTTGGCAACAAGGGCAAGACGGAGCGACGGCGTCGGTTTTGGTGGTCGCGCAAGTTTTGCCGGTTTCGCCGGTCGCGACGGACGGCGCGAAGGGCGCGAAGAGTTCGGCGAAGCGTTTCGCCCGGGTTTCGAGCGTGTTCGGCGCGCGGAAGAGAGCCGGGGAGAGCGCGTAAGAAACGACGAACGGGAAATTCGGCGCGACGGCTTGCATCGCGTCGACGGCGATTTCGGCGGTTTCGCGGGACGGCTGCGTCTCGAAAAGAACGACGTCGACGCCCGCCTTGACGAGCGCGTCGACCTGCGCCGCGAACGTTTCGACGATTTCGTTTCGCGAACGTTTTTCGAGCGTTTCGGCGCTCGGGAAGCCGACAGAGCCCGCGACGAAGAGCGGGCGTTCCTCCGTCGCCGTTTCGGAGGCGACGCGGCGCGCCAACGCGACGCCCGCCGCGTTGATCGCCGCGACCTGCGTTTCGAGCCCGTATTTTTCGAGCGCGAAACGGTTCGCGCCGTAAGTGTTCGTCGTCAAAACGTCGACTCCGGCGTCGCGATAGGCGGCGGCGATCTCCTCGATCATTCGCGGATTGCGGAGGTTCAGCTCGTCGTAACATTGGTTGGTGAAGACACGGCGGCGGTAGATTTCCGTACCGGTCGCGCCGTCGAAAACGAGGGTCGAGGAGGCGAGGGCTTCTTGAAAAGTTAAGGACATTTTCGCAACTTTCGCGCGCCGAAGCGTCGGCGGCGCTTGACATTTTTGGAAATTTTGGGAAATTAACGGTATTGTGGCGCTTGACGCGACCGCTCGACCGAACGAAACCGGAAGCGGCGGAACTCGGAAGCGTCGGACTTCTTACCAACTTGCCGCCGTTTGCGTCGACTTTAACGGTTTTGCCGATTTTGCCGGGCGATTTCGCCGTCGAGGAAACGCAAGGGGCGCGAGAATCGTTCGAACTTAAGGAGCGCGGCGATGTTGACCGTTTGTTACCCGCATTTCCTGATTAAAAGCGTCGTCGAGCTTTCTCCGGAGCGTCTGCGGGCGCTCGGCGTCGAAAATCTTCTTCTCGACGTCGATTGTACCCTAAAACGGTATGGAATGCAAGAACTCGAGCCGGAAATAACGGCTTGGTTGGAAAAAATTAAGGGCGAAGGGTTCCGAATTTGCCTTTTGTCGAACGGAATGGGGCCGCGCATCGGGCGTTTTGCGGAAAAAGTCGGGCTTCCGTTCGTCGCCGAGGCTTGGAAACCGCTCCCGAGGGGCTGTTTTCGCGCGATGAAAGAGTTCGGGTTCGAGCGCGACAAGACCGTTATCGTCGGCGACCAAATCTTCGCGGACGTGATGGCCGGGCGTTTTGCGGGAATTAGGACGTTTTTAACGACCGCGATTTTTCCGGAAGAGGAACCTTGGTACACCCGAATGAAACGCCCGTTCGAGAAGGTCGTGATGCGCTTTTATAACCGTAAGTTTCCGGACGGCGTTTGGGTCGACCCGAAATCGCGAAAAAAGCGGGGCGCTTGACCGCTCGACGGAACGACTTGACGGCGTTAAAACCGTTAAATTTAGCGCGTCTTCTCCATTCTGAGCGCCGAAAAGCGTTAAAATTCGGCGGCGCGACGCAAGGCTTGGGACGGCGGCGAACTTTTTTGGAAATTTTTTTGACGGGCGGCGTTAAAGTCGCTAAAAACGATGCGAACGATAAAATCGGTTAAAACCTTGGACGCGGCGGCGGCGACCGTCAACTTAGCGTCGCTCGATTTCGACGGCAACTTGAACGCGATCGCGGCGGTTTTGGCGCAACTCGACGCGCAAGCGGAGGAACGCGGGCCGGTCGACCTGCGAATCGTCGTCTTTCCGGAACTCTGCTCGACCGGCCCCGGCGCCGAGGACGCGTTTTTGCGACCCGCCGTTTTGAAGCGCGCGTTGGCGTCGACGTTGACGCTGGCGAAGTCGGTCGGGCCGAACGTCGTCGCGACCGTCGGTTTGCCGTTGGCGTTCGAGGGCGCCGTTTATAAAGCGACCGCCGTCTTGCGCGACGGGGCGGTTCGCGGGTTCGTTTGCGCGTCGACATTGGCGAAACCGAGCGAAGCGAGGCAGTTTGCGACTTGGCCGTCGGGGAAGGTTGCGGAACTAAATATCGGAGGAATCGCGGTTCCGGTTGGAGATTTAGCGTTTGTCGAGTCGGGAACGTCGTTCGCCGTTCGAACGCTCGCGGAGTTGGCGACCGAAGCCGGGGAGCGGCTCGACCCGTTCGTCGCGCCGGAAACGCTCGACGAAAAAACGTTGTATTCGGCGTTTAACGAGCGCGAAATTAGCGAGGACGAAGAAGACGCGGCGTTTTGGGAAAGTTTAACGGTCGGCAAAGAAGGCGAAGACGCGTCGACGGCGACGGTAGACGAGATTGGCGAAACCGCGGAAAAATCGGCGATTGAAGAGGACGATAAAACGCCGGAAAGTTTAGCGATAAGCGAAGACGGCGAAACGGCGACGGAAGAGGCGTTAAGCGAAGATGAGAAAACGGCGGAAAATTTGCCGACGAGCGAAGACGGCGAAATTGCGCGATGTTTGACGGACGACGCGGGCGAAGAAAACGTTGAAAACGCCGAAGTCGCCGCCGACGAAACGTTTCGACCGCTCGACCGTCCGACGTTGTCGGCGCGACTTGTCGTCGAGGGCGTTTTGACCGCCGCGACGCTCGGTTCGGGGCGCGTCGACGCCGTCCTTTGCCCGAGCGCGACGCCCTTTGCGATCGGACGGCGCGAACGGATCGAACGGATTTTGGCGAAAATTTCGCGTCGCGACCGCAATTTGATCGTTTATTCGACTCCGGTCGGCGTCGAGTCAGGCGCGGCGATTTTTGACGGCGGCTCCGCGCTCGCGCTCGACGGCGACGTGCGAACGGCGACCCGTTTTCCGTTCGTCGCGGCGACTTTTGCGGTTAATCGCGTTGGATTAACGAAAAGTTTTTCTTTTCCCGTTGCGAAAACTTGCGAAAATGGGAGAAATGAGCAAAATAAAAAAGGCGTTGAAGCGGAGAAAGCCGGAGAAGTCGCGTTGAAAGCCGAAAACGCGATTTGGGCTGAAATTATTGAAATTGCGCAAATGACGCGGGACGCCGAATTTGCTCAAGCGTTAAACTTTGACGCGCTCGATCTTTTCGAGCTTGCGCAACTTGCCGAAATTAACGCGGACGCCGAAGCCGCGTTGACCGAAGGAGACGTGTTGACGTTGACTTCGGAGGTTTGCGTCGACTGGGGCGGCGAAGAGTTTTGCGAGCTTGAAGAAGGACTGGAAGGTTGGGAGCTTGACGCCGACGCGCCGTTCGAGGAATTTGCTCGCGCAACCGCCCTCGGACTCTTCGACTATATGCGCAAAAGCCGGTCGCGAGGGTTCGCGCTGTCGTTGAGCGGGGGCGCCGACTCGGCGACGATCGCCGCGCTGATTCGGCTCGGCGTCAAATTGGGACGGCGGCAACTCGGAACGCGTCTCTTTTTGCGTTGGTTGACGCGTTATTTTTCGGCGAACGGCTCGCTCGACGCGTTTCCGGCGCTCGCGGCGCTCGACGCGGAGTTGGGCGAAGTTGCCGACGCGTTCGAAAACGGCGACGCGAGTCGGCTCGCCGTCTTTCTTGCGCATTCGGACGCCGACTTTGAACCGGCGTTGCATTCGGCGCTCGATTCCGCGCTCCATTCGGCGGTCGACGAAGCTCTTGCGGCCCCGACGCAACCGGCGCGCGAGATCTATTTTGGCGATTGTATCGATTGCGGAACGTCGGCTCCCGATAATTTCGACGAATATAACGAATTAGCCGTCGTCGCCGATTCGGAAACGCCCGTCGAGGCGCAACCGGCCGAGCTCGAAAACGACGCGGAAGAGGAGAGCGACGCCGCGAGTCGACCGCTCGACGAGGAAAATAGTCATAACGGCGAAACTTTGCCGAACGCGGAGGGCGGCGCGAATCCGTTGGAAAGCGACGTTGAAAACGAGATCGCGTCGCTAAGTTTGGGCGAGAACGGCGAATTTGACGACGAAGAACTTAACGCGCTTTTGGAAACGGTGTTGTCGGGCGCGGCGCCGTCGTCGTCCGCCGGCGATTTGCGCGACGCGCTTGAGGACGCGCTCGAACGCCGAATCGTCGAACCGCTCTTGACGACCGTTTATCAAGCGACGCGCAACAGCGGCGACGTTACCCGAACCGCCGCTCGCGAAGTCGCCGAATTTTGCGGGGCGACGCATCTCGAATTCGACGTCGACGGAATTGTCGAAGCGTATAAAACGCTCGTCGCCGACGCGACCGGGGCGCCGCTGACTTGGGCGACCGACGACTTGGCGTTGCAAAATATTCAAGCGCGGAGCCGCGGGCCGAGCGTTTGGCTCCTCGCGAACCGCTCCGGACGGCTTCTGCTGTCGACCGGGAACCGCTCCGAAGTCGCCTGCGGATACGCGACGATGGACGGCGACACCTGCGGCGGTTTGTCTCCGATCGCCGGAATCGACAAGGCGTTTGTGCGAAAATGGCTAATTTGGGCTGAAAAAACGGGCGCTTTGCTCGATTTCGACGACCTAGGGAACGAAATTCGCTTCAAGGCGCCCGCGTTGAGTTTCATCAACGACCAACAGCCGACCGCCGAACTGCGTCCCGTCGA
>JAGBDD010000046.1 GCA_017937685.1 Thermoguttaceae bacterium
CGCCCGCCGCGTCGCCAAGCGTCGTTTCGTTCCGAACGCGAACCGTCGTTCCCGCCGTCTCGACGCCCGCCGCGTCGCCAAGCGTCGTTTCGTTCCGAACGCGAACCGTCGTTCCCGCCGTCTCGACGCCCGCCGCGTCGCCGAGCGTCGTTTCGTTCCGAACGCGCGTCGTCGTTCCTTAATCGCCGACGTTTCCTCCGGCGCGCCGCCTCTTCCGACGCCGCGCCGTTCTCGCTTATTCTCGCTTATTCTCGCTTATTCTCGCTTATTCTCGCTTATTCTCGCTTATTCTCGCTCGAAAACGCTCCGAAAAAACGTCGCGTACTGCGCGAAACAATGCCGCGACGCCTCTTTCGCCTTCGCAGCGACGTCGGCGGAAAGCGCCAATTTTCCGAAAAGCCCTTTCGAAGTCAACAACGTCGCCGCCGAAACGGCGTTTTCGCCCATCTCTAGCCAAAATTCCTCGTCGCCGGAAACTTTGCAGTCGACGTAATTTTCCCATTTTTGCTCGGAGCCGCGCAAGCCCAAAGGCGTTTTTCCTTCCGCTGTTTGATAAGCGTACTTAAGAACGCGATCCGCCTCCGCGAAAAAATTACCGAGAGGCGCCAAAACGCCCCGCGTCGCCGTTTCCAGCTCCGGTTCGTCGGCGTCGACCGCGGCGCCCAGCAAAAACGCCGCGCCGAACGGCGTTTCGCCTCGCCGCGTTCGGCGCGCCAACGCTCGAACCGTCGACCGCGCGCCCAGCGAATGCCCAATCAACGCGATTTTCGTCGGCTCGGTCGGCAAAGTCGCCGCAAATTGCGCAAACGCGTCGACGCCGTTCCCGTCGACGTAATCGCGCGCCTCGTTCCAAGGCCCGTTCGACGGCCAGCGATAACGGTCGAACGTCGCTCGCGGAAACGCCGGACGCAACGTTTCGACGATCTCGTCGACGGGCGCCTCCGCCGCCATCCAGCCGGGACAAAGAACGACGCGCTCTATCGCCGTCAAACGTTCCCGAACGCCCCGAAAAAGTTCGCGCGCCGCCTTGATCCGCTCCCAACGTCGGAACGTTCGCAACTCGGCGGCGACCGCCCTCAACGCGACGGAAACGACGAAAATGTCGTCGCAAAAACCCAGCCCCGGAATCCCGTCGAAGATCGCGTCGAGCGGCGAAACGCAGTAGAGCGCGGCGGCGGTCAACGCGACGAGCGTTTTCTTCGAGAAACCGCGATATTCGCCGGAAAAAGTCGCTTCCAGGGCTCGGAAAAGCGTCTTTACGCCGTCGAACGCCGCGCTTGTTCGAGTCGCGAAAAGCCTCGGCTTTCCGAATCTTTCGAGCCATTTTTTAAGATTTGAAACGACGGAACGCGCTTTCGCCGAATCCGCGAGGACGTTTTCCGCCTCCCCTTTTTTCGCTTCCCAAATTCGGGTCGCGCGACTTTTTTTCTCGTCGTTCAACGCGGCGGCGCGCTCTTCGTTTGCCTCGCCGTTATCCGAGCGTCCGACGTTTCCTTCTTTCGCCGCGTTCGCCGCCGCTCCCCAACGCGCGCCGAACCCCGCCTTTTTCCCATTCTCTTTCACTTCCAAGACGTTTTCCCCGTTTCCGCGCCGCCCTCGCCGCTTTTTTTTCCTCGTTAACGCAAAAAACGCCGGGCAACGGTTCGTTTTCAACCAACCGCTCTCGGCGTTATCGCTTTCTCGCTCGCTAACCGCGACGCGCTACGGCGCCGCGGTCGACGTTCGCGACTCACTCAAGGGTGATCGCGCCGGTCGGGCAAGCGTCGACGCAAGCGCCGCAACCGGCGCAAGTATCGTTGACGACGGCGACGTCTTGGATTTCGATCGCGCCGCACGGGCAGGCGTCGACGCACGCGCCGCAAGCGACGCAAGATTCGGCATTAACAATAGCGGCCATTTCAGCTCTCCTAAAGTAAATTTTGTCAAAAAAAATGAACGCCAACAAAAAAGAAACGCCCGTCCAAGCGCGCGCCCTTTTTTCTCGACGTCGTCAATCGTTTTTTCGAACGGTTTCGGCGATTAAAATCGGCGGCTTTCGTCGCGCGAAAAGTTCCGCTCGCTCCTCGCCGTCCCAAACGTTGCGTTCGGGCGTCAAACGTTCTCCCCCAAATTTGCGTTCGACAAAATTGGCGTCGACGGTTTAATAATACCCCCGAAATCCGATAGAATCAAGCCCTATCGGTCAATCTTTCGGCAATATTTTAAGAAAAAATCGCAATTTGGGCCGTTCGCCTCTTTTGCAAATCGATAAAAGACGTAAAATGTCAAGCGTCGGTAAAAAAACGCCCGACGTCGGTTCCTCTCGTCCGCGAGAAGTTTCCCTTCTCTAATTTTTTCCGCAAGAAAGCGCCCGCCAATGGTCGAAACCCTAACGATCCAAACGCTCGACGAATCGCAAATCGACGCGACGCTGGATCGCGAAATTCGCCGTTTTCTTGTCGAAACGTTCCCGAATTGGGCGGATATTTTCCGAACGCGCCGCGCTTGGCACGACGCCCGCCCGGTTCGCACCGTCCTCGCGACCGTCCCGACGTCGGCGACGTCGAACGCGGAGTCCGCTCAAAACGAGGTCGATTTTCGCGTCGTCGGGCACGTCGCCGTCGTCGAACGCACCGTCACGACCTGCTGGAATTGGCGGTACGCGGTCGCGGGCGTTCAAGGCGTTTCGGTCGCGCCGGACTTTCGCAAAACCGGTCTCTCGACGCGCCTTCTCGACGCCGCGCTCGCCGAATCGGTCGCGCTCGGCTATCCGTTCGCCGTCCTCTTTTGCCGCGAACCGCTCGTTCCGTTTTACGAACGGAACGGCTGGCGCCTTCCGAACGACTCGATGGTGATGTGGAAAGACCGCGAACTCCCGATTCATATGCAGTCGAACTGCCCGATGTACCGCGAACTGAGCGACGAAACCTTCCCGGAAGGCCCGATCGACGTTCACAACCCGTTTTGACGGCGCGGCGAGCGAGCGTCTTTCGCCCGCCGACGTTCGTTTCCCCCTTCCCCTTATTATTAATAACAAGCGCGCCGCCGACCTAAATAACGCATTAAACGCCGTCGGCAAACGCCGCTATATATTAATGTCGGCGCTCCAACGTCGCGTTTCGAGGCGGCGTCTTCGCGGCGCCTTTTTCCGTTTTCCTATTTTACCCGACCGGAGTATTTTATGCGTTTTTCGTTATTCCGTCGTTCTTATCTCGCCCGTTTCGCCGCCGCGTTCGTTTGTTCGCTCGCCTTTTCGACGGCGTTCGCGCAAGACGCCGACGCGCCGCTCGACCTCGCCGTTCCGCAAAACGCGTCGAAAGCCGACCTCGTCGCCTTTCAAACGAAATTGACGCAAACGCTTCAAAACGCCGCGCCCGCCGACGCCGAACGTCTTTACGCCGAATCCGCCGCCGCGTTTTACGAGTCGACGAAAGCGCTCCTCGCGCTCGAGTTGACCGCCGAGGAACGCTCGCAATACGTTTCGCAACTCGCGCAAATCGTCGCGACGTTCGCGCTCGAAGAAGGCGTCGCGGCGCAAAAACTCGGGCCGCGTTTCGACGAGTTGGCCGCGTTGGCCGCCGACGCAAAATCGGCGTTCGAAGCCGCTTCCGACGCGGAAACCGCCGCGTCGCGCCGCGCCGAATATCTCGAATACGCGAATTACGCCTTCTTGGTTCGGCTCCAAGTCGCGCAAAATTTGGCGGCGAAAGTTCGCGACGACGCGTTTATGTCGCTCGCCCAAGACGCGGTCGCGTTCGCGGTCGAGAACCCGGAATACGGCGAAACCGCTTATCAAATCGTTATGCAAATGCGCGCCTACTCGAACGCCGTCGGCGACGCCGCGCTCGACCTTCTCGGCGAAGAGTTCGAAAAGACGAAAAACCCGACGCTGATCCAACCGATCAAAAAGACGCTCGGGCGCCGTCGGTTCGCGCGTCTCCCGGACGGCGAACTCAAACTCGAAGGGCTGCTCCTCGAAAACGGGAAGTTCGAGAAAAAATTCGACTGGAAAGATTACGACGGCAAAGTTATTCTTGTCGAATTTTGGGCGACTTGGTGCGGGCCCTGCCGCCGCGAAATCCCGATTCTGAAGGAATTTTACGCTAAATACAAGGACGCCGGTTTCGAACTGATCGGATATAGTATCGACCAAGACGTCGCGAAGTTGAAGTCGTTCGTCGTCGAAAACGAGATTCCTTGGCCGATGATCTCGCAAACGGAGTCGGTCGCGGCGGGCTTCGAACACCTGCACGACTATTACGCGATTAACGGCGTTCCGGAGTTAATCTTGATCGGTCGCGACGGCAAAGTCGTCCTGACCGACGCTCGCGGCCCGAAACTCGCCGCCGCGCTCGCCGAACTCTTCCCGGAAATCGAACCGCTCGAACTCGCGCCGAACGCCTTCTCGACCGAACGCGTCTCCGCGCCGAGCGCCGACGAGGAACCGCGACGTTAAGCGCCGCCGCTCGGTTCGCCCCTTTTTCGCCTTTTCCCCATTTTTCGCCGTCGAACGTCGTTTCCCAAGCGCGTTCGACGGCGTTTTCCTTTTTGCGCGTCTTTTTTCTTGCCGCCCCGTTCCTTTTTTTCTCATTTGTTCGCCAAAATCGCTAAAAAACGCCGCGTCTCCTTGTTAAAATGCGCAAACTTGCTAAAATAAAGAGAGACCCGTTTCATTTATTTTAAAAAAGCGCTCACTTTTTCAAACAGGAAAACGATTTATGAACGCCGCGGAAATTTCGACGGCGATTCGACGGTTGGCGGAGAACGTCGAACGCGCCTTCATCGGAAAGCGGGAAACGATTCGTTTAACCCTCGTCGCTTTTTTCGCCGAAGGGCACCTTCTCCTCGAAGACGTTCCCGGCGTCGGGAAAACGCTTCTCGGGCAAGCCCTCGCTCGCAGCTTAAACGCGACTTTTTCCAGAATCCAATTCACCTCCGACCTCGTCCCGCTCGACGTCGTCGGTTCCGATATTTACCGCCCGAAAACGCAAGATTTCGAGTTCGTCCCGGGCCCGATTTTCGCGAACGTCGTTCTCGCCGACGAAATCAACCGCGCGTCGCCGCGAACGCAAAGCGCGACCCTCGAAGCGACGAGCGAACGCCAAGTAACCTCCGACGGAACGACGCGTCCGCTCCCGCGCCCCTTCTTCGTCGTCGCGACCGAAAACCCGATCGAGTTCGAAGGAACGTATCCGCTCGCCGAGAGCCAACTCGACCGCTTCCTGATGCGCCTTTCGATCGGCTATCCCGACCGCGCCGCCGAACGAGCCGTCTTGGACGCCAACCGCAAAGCGCCCGCGCTCGACTCGATCGAACCGGTTCTTTCGCTCGACGAAGTTCTCGCGATTCAAGCGGCGGTTCGCGACGTGCAAATCGCGCCGGAAATCGTCGACTACCTCCTCGACGTCGTCGACGCGACGCGGCGTTCTCCCGACGTTTGGGTCGGCGCGAGCCCCCGAGCGTCCCTCGCGTTCGCGCAAGCGGTTCGCGCGGCCGCCCTTGTCGACGGTCGCGATTACGCCGTCCCGGACGACGTTAAAAAACTCGCCGTCCCGGTTCTCGCGCACCGACTCGTTCCGAAAAATTACCGCGCCGAAAGCCGCCGTCGCGCCGTCGAATCGATCGTCGAAAGCGTTTTAGCGACCGTCGCCGCTCCCGATTGACGCGTTTCCGCCGCGACGTTCGCCTCCCGCGCTTCGCTATTCCCTTTATTCCCCCCAAACTACCGTTTAACGAAGAAGAACGACAATGTCCAACGAAACGGCGACCTTAGTTTTATCCGGCAAAATCCTCGACGCGCCGTTCCCGTTAACGTCGCTCGACGCGATTCGAACGGCTATCGAACGCGAAACGTCGGCGCGCGGCGTCGCGGTCGTTCGCCGCGTCGCGACGTTGGCGCCCGCCCGCTTTTTCGCCGCGCCCGAATTCCTCAAAGCCGGATTCGAAGTCGTTCCCGCCGACGACGAAGACGTTCAGGCGACGGCGCTCCTCTTTTCCGCCCTCGCGGCGACGCCGACGTCGACCGAACTTCTTTTCGCGCTCGGTCTTCCGGAACCGATCGAACTTCTTCGCGCCCTTTCCGGTCGGACGCGCCGCGTTCTCTTAACGAGCGCCGACGTTTCGTCGACCGTCGACGCCAACTTGGAGGGCCTTTACGACCTCCGCGCGCTCTTGGCGGACGACGGAATCGATTGGGATTCGCTCGACGCGACTTCTTGGCGCGACGCCGCGGGCTCGGTCGCGCTCAAAAACGCCGAAAACGCCGACGCGACCGCCGCCGCTCCTCCCAAAACGCCGAGCGACGATCTTTGCGCGCTCGCGCCGGAAACGGGCCCGAGCGCGCTCGAACTCGACGCGCCCGCTTGGAACGCCGCGCTCGAAGAAGTTCTTCTCGCGAACGAACTCTCTTGCCCCGCTTACCTCGCGACCGAGAAAATTTCCGCCCGCTTTCCGGAATTGCCGAACTTTTTCTTAACGCGACGCGAAGAATTTCGCCGCCTCCTTTCGCCGCAAATCTTAATGGTCGAAGAAAACTCGGCGACGCGACTTTATCACAAAACGCACCCGGATTATCGCCCGGTCGCGTCCTCCGCGGCGCTCGCGTCGTTGAAACTCGGCGCCGACGCGCCCAACGACGCCCCCGAGTCGCCCGAAACCGGCGATTCGGCCCCTAAACGTCGCGCCAACGACGCCGTCGACGACGCGACGAACTTTGCCGCCCTCGCCGAACGCGCTCGCTCGATCGCGCAAGATTGTCGCCGGTTGGCCGACTTTTTTCCCGCGCCGCAAGACGAAGACTCGGCGTCTCGTTTTAAATCGGCGTTCCCCCGTTCCTTCGCGCGACGACTTACGCCGGACGAACTTGAAGAAGCGGCGCAATGCTACGAAGTCGCGGCGAAAGCGTTCGAACTTTTCGCGCAAGTCGTCGATTTGCCGCGCGCCCAGCGGCAAGATTCGTTCTTTGCGCGCGTCGCGCAGGCGACCGCCAACGCTCAATGCGGACTGAAATCCGTCTTAGCGCGCCTCGACGTTCCGTTCGCCGCCGACGACTCGCAACGCGCCGCTTACGAACTCCTCATAAGCCATTGCGGGCCCAAAGGCGTTTTCCTCGCGAATCTTCGCTTTCAAGACCGCTTAACGCTCGCGGAAACGCTCGCCGTCGCCGACGAAATCGACGCGCTGGAACGCGAATTTACCGTCCTTCGCGCTCGCGTCAAAGAACGTCGCTCCCGCGAAGGTCAAATCGACTATCACCTGAAAAAAATCGCGCTCGTCCCCGACTCGCTTTACGATTGGGAAAAAATCGTCGAAGCGACGACGGCGCTTTGCGAAACGTTTCGCGAGCCTCCGTCGTCCCTTTGGTTCCGCGAACGCCTTCGAGACTACGTCGATAAAATCCCCGACGAAACGCAAACGACCGACGCTTTCGGACGCGTCGTTCAAGAAATCGACCTCGTTCGAATCCGCGAAGAGGAGGCGTTGGCGGCGATTTTCGAAACGCCGGAAGTCTCGTATTCCCCCGCCGTTCAAGCGGTTCGCGACCGTTACGCCGGAACCCGCGCCGTTTTCGTCGGAGGCACGCCGCAGCCGCATCTGCAAGCGCGACTCGAAAAAAATTTCGGCGTTCGCCTATTTTGGTCGGAAACGAGCCACGGCGATTCGCTCGAACGCTTCGCCGGTCTCCTGCTCGACGACGAAACGCGCCTCTTTTTGATTTACATCCCTTGGTGCAGTCATAAACACTCGGAAGAATTTGCAGCGCTAATCAAAGAAGCGAATAAAGATTGCGTTCGCCTCCGCAAAGGAACGAATCCGGAACAAATCGCTCAAACGATTTGCCGTCAATTCCGCCTCCTTCCGGACTCGCGACTTTAAGCGCCGCGCGCGTTCGCTTTCCTTCCGCCCTTCGCCCCTTCCTTTCACGTTCCCATTTTGCCGTTTCGCCTTATGCCGTCCTCTCAAAATCCGACGCAACCTTCGATTCGAGAACGCTTAACGCTCGCCGCGCTCGCGGAGGCGGAGGCGTTCGGCTTCGAGGGCTTTTCGATGCGCCGCGTCGCCAACGCTTGCGGAGTTTCTTGCGCGGCCCCGTACAAACATTTCAAAAACAAAAGCGAACTTCTCGCGTCGGTCATCTCTTACATCAACGAAAAATGGCTGGAGCGACAAGAAAAGACGATCGCTCGCTTCGCCGACGCGCCGCTTCGTCGCCAGCTAATCGAGCTAAGTTGCGAATACGTCCGCTTTATGGTCGAGAACCCGCGCTTTCTCGCCGTTTGGACGGCCAAAGGCCAGTCGGGCGACGTCGACTACCTCCCGATCAAAGCGAAAACGAGCGAACTCTCCAAAGCGCTCCTAAGGCAATATTGCGACGAAGCCGGCGTCTCCGAGGAAACGGCGCGCGTCAAGATGTACGTCGTTCGCTCGTTAATTTACGGCGCCGCGCTGATGTTTTGCAACGGCGACCTGCCTTACGACGAAAACACGCTCCGTTTTGTCGCCGAGTTCGTCGACCGCGAGTTCGACCTAATTTAACGTCGCCCCGCGACTTCCCGCCCTCCCCGTTTTCCCCGTCGTCGTTTTACGCGTCGCTTTTTACCGACGCGATAAAATTAGGCTTCTCGACCGTTCAATTTCTCCCCCGCCTACTTTTTTCCTCCAACGCCGAGACATTTTTACAAAAAATGTCAAAAAGAACGTAAAAGAGACGCGCCCCCCGCTTGACGCCGAGCCGATCGCCGGTTATATTGTACAAAGAAAACTCGGTTAACAGCGTTAACCGCCGGTCGCGCCCGCGTCAAACGACGCGTCGCGGCAAATTTTGGATAAAATTGGGTAAAATTGCGCTTTTTCGTCCGATTCTTTCGTCGCGAAGCGTTTTTTTTACGTAATCCCTTACGCGCGACCCGTCGCCGGCCTCGCCGCCGCTCGCCGTTTCGCCCCCGCAGGAGAAAAAAATGGACGTTTTCCAAATGATCGCGACCGCGTTGGCCGACCGTTACGGTCTCGACGCTTCCGAAATCACCCCCGACACGGAACTCATTTCGATCGGGGTCGACTCGCTCGACGCGGCGGAACTCTTGATGGCGCTCGAAGAAAAAATCGGCGTCGAAATCGAACCGACGAAAAAATTGGCGACGATCAAAGACGTCGTCGCGACGGTCGAAGCGGCGCAAAACGAAAGCGATTCGTTTTAACGGTTCGCGCGGCGTTCCGCCGTTTTCTCTCGCAAATTTCTCCCCTTTAAGAACTTAAAACAACCAAGGCGAGAACGCCTTATAAGAAATATTGAAAGGACGCGAATGAATCGTCGAGTCGTCGTTACCGGGATGGGCGCCGTTACGCCGATCGGAATTGGCGTTAGGAACTTTTGGTCGAACCTCAAAGACGGCGTTTGCGGAATCGGCCCGATCACCCGTTTCGACGCGTCGCGAGTCAAGTCGAGTCTCGCCGGAGAAGTGAAAAACTTCGATCCGCTCGACTGGCTGGAAAAAGCGGAAGTCGGCAAAATGGATCGCAGCGCGCAGTTCGCGGTCGCCGCGGCGTCGGAAGCGATGCAACTAAGCGGAGTCGCCGGCACGTTCGACCCGAACCGCGCGGCGGTTTATCTCGGCACCGGAATCGGCGGCTTCGAAACGAACGAAGCGAACTGCTTCAAACTCTTCGACAAGGGCCCGCGCCGCGTTTCTCCGTTTTTCGTTCCGATGATGATCGCGAATATGCCGGCGGGTCTCCTCGCGATTCGTTACGACTTCCGCGGCGCCGCGCTCCCGGCGGTTACCGCTTGCGCGTCCGGCTCGAACGCGATCGGCGAAGCGGTTCGCGCGATTCGCCACGGTTACGCCGACGTCGCTTTGACCGGCGGAACGGAGGCGCCGATCGTCGAAGTCGGCGTCGCGGGCTTCAACTCAATGAAAGCGCTCTCGACCGCCGAAGACCCGAACGCCGCGTCGTTGCCGTTCGACGCGCGCCGCGCCGGTTTCGTCATCGCCGAAGGCGCCGCCGTTCTCGTGTTGGAAGAATACGAACGCGCTAAGAATCGCGGCGCCAAGATTTACGGCGAAATCGTTGGTTACGGCTCGACGTGCGACGCCTACCATATGACCGCGCCGCGACCGGACGCCGACGGCGCCGCTCGAGCGGTCTCCGAAGCGCTCCGCGAAGCCGGTTGGCAAGCGGGCGAAAGCGTTTACGTCAACGCGCACGGCACCGGCACCCACCTGAACGACGTCGCCGAAACTCGCGCCCTCAAAATCGCGTTCGGCGAAGAGGAAGCGCGCCGCCTCGCGATCAGTTCGACGAAATCCGCAACCGGACATATGCTCGGCGCCGCCGGAGCCGCCGAGGCGATCGTCTGCTTGAAAGCGTTGGCCGAAAACGTCGCGCCGCCGACGCTTAACCTCCTCGAACCCGACCCGGAATGCGACCTCGACTACATTCCGTCGACCAAACGCGAAGCGAAGTTCGACCTCGCGATTTCGAACTCGTTCGGCTTCGGCGGACACAACGCTTGCCTCGCGTTCCGTCGAATCGGCGGTTGAGCGGCTCGTTTCCCTTTCGCGACGCGGCGACGGAACGCCGCGTCTTAACAGCTTTTGTTCAAGGATTTAAAGGAACCTCGTCCGATGGAAGTCGTCGATATCGAACGTTTTTTACCGCACCGCAAACCGATGTTGCTGCTGGACTCCGCGGCGTTGGACGGCGACGTCGCGCGCGGCAAGTTGCAAATTACCGGCGACGAATGGTTCGTCCAAGGGCACTTCCCAGGTCATCCGGTCGTTCCCGGCGTCATTCTTTGCGAAGCGCTGGCGCAAACGACGGCGTTTCTCCTCGCGAACGGCGTTCCGGAAAACAAAACGCCTTATTTGGTTGGACTTAACAACGTTCGCTTCAAACGTCCGGTCGAACCCGGCGACGTTTTCGAAACCGCTTGCAAAGTCGACCGAATCAAAGAGCCGTTTTATTTCACGACTTGCGAAGGTTTCGTCGGCGGCAAGCAATGCGTCAAAGCGGAGCTTTCCTTCGCGCTGATCGAGAAAAAAGACGACGCGCCGACCAAAAAAGACGCGTCGGAACCCGCTTAATTTCAACGTTTACCAACGGCGAAGCGAAGTCGATTTCGACGACGTTTCGCCGTTTTCGTTTCCAAGCCGCGCTCGACGCTCGACTTGCCTTTCTTCCCCCCTTTTTGCGTCGCCGACGCGCCCTCCAAACCGCGTTTTAGCAACGCTTGAACACTTTGTTAAAGGCAAAAATGACCGCGCTAAACCAAGATCATCCGAAAACTTACGATTCGGGCCCGATTCGACGACAATTTGAAGCGGAGTTCGACTTTTTGAACGTCTTCGAACGCAACGCCCGCCGCTTCGCGAACAAACCGGCGCTCAGCGACCCGCCGACCGGACGCGTTTGGACTTACGCCGAACTGAACGCCGAAGCAAACCGTTTAGCAAACGCGCTTTACGACGACGGCGTCCGCAAAGGGGACGTCGTTTCGGTCGGGCTCTACAACGGCGCGGAGTTCGTTTTTGCTTACATTGCGTCGCAAAAAATCGGCGCGATCTTTAATCCGCTGAACTACAACTGGTCGCCGAACGAAATCGCTTACGCGTTCGACGACAGCCGCCCGAAAATCTTCATTTTCGACGCGGAAACAGAGTCGGTCGTCGCAAAAGCGCTGCAAACGGCGGAGTTCCCCCCGGCGAAAACGGTTCGCGTCGGCGTTCCGGAAAACGTTCAAATCGAATGCGTTGCGTTCGACGATTACGTCGCGCCGTTCGGTTGCGACGCGCCGCCGAAACCGGAAAACGTTTCGAGTTTCGACGAAATCGCTCGCCTCTACACGTCCGGCACGACCGGGCGCTCGAAGGGCGTTCCGATCAACCGGATGAACGAGGTTATGTCGGCGCACGAAGTCGCGATGCGCTATCCCATTTTCTCGGACGACGTTACGATCAACACGACGCCTTGGTTCCATCGCGGCGGTTTTCACGGGGGAATGACGCCGACCCTTTACCTCGGCGGCGAAATCGTTATTTTGCGGCAGTTTAACCCGTCCACTTGCCTTAAATGCGTTCAAAAGCGGAAGGTTACGATTCTGCTCGGCGTTCCGTCGGCGATGACGATGGTCGCGCGCAAACAGGAAAAAGCGCACGCCGACGTCAAGTCGCTTCGCCTCCTCGTGATGATGGGAAGCGACCTCGAACGCGCCGTTTACCGCTACCTTCAAGGCGTTTTCGCAAAAATCGACTTCATCAACAGTTACGGCACGACGGAATCGTTCCTGAACACCTTCCTCGACTCGAAAGACCTGCCGGAAAAAGCCGGGACGGCCGGGCGCGCCGCTTACGACGACGACGTAATTCTCGTCGAACCGATCGAGGACGGTTGGGGGTCGCCGGACAATTTGACGCCGAAAGACGGCAAAACGCTCGGCGAAGTCGTCGTTCGCTGCAACTCGAAAACGGCTTACGGCTATTTCAACAAACCGGAAGAGACCGCGCGCAAGTTCAAGAACGGCTATCTTTACACCGGCGACCTCGCGATTTGGGACGAGAACGAATACGTTTCCATCGTCGGGCGCAAAGACGATATGATGATCTGCGCGGGCGAAAATATTTATCCGCAGCCGATCGAAGAGGCGATTTGCGGCTGTCCGAAGGTTGCGGATTGCATCGTCGTTCCGGTTCCGGAAACGACGCGCGGCCAAGCGCTCGTCGCTTACGTCGTTCTTTCCGATCCGTCGCTGACCGTCGCCGAATTGCTTAAGTTCTGCTCCGAACACCCGAGTTTGTCGAGCTTTACGATTCCTCGCTACTACCGTTTCGTCGAAGAACTCCCGTACACGGCGACCGGCAAGAAACAACGCTTCGTTTTGAAACGTCAGGCGCCGGACGACTTGAAAGCGGGCGTTCTCCAACGCAACTAACGTTTTTGCGCGACTTGCGCCGTCGGATCGCGTCGCGATTCAACGGCGCCGCTCGACGCGCTTAACGCTCGCCGCTAAAAAAACGCCGTCGTTTTTCGCGACGGCGTTTTTTAGCGCGTTCTAAACTTCGGCGCTCCAACGACTTAATCGACAATCCAGAGGTCGGGCAAGTTGCGTCCGCGTTCGCCGTCGTCGAGCCCGTATCCAAGCAAAAACAAGTCTTCCGACTCCAGCGCGCTCCACTCGACCGGAACGTCGACGGCGCGTTTCGTCTTTTTGTCGACCAACACGACGATGCAAACCTCGGCGGCGCCGCGACTTAAGAAGTGATCGCGCAACCGTTTCAGCGAACGCCCGGAGTCGATCATATCCTCGACGATTAAGACGCGGCGCCCTTCGAGCGGCGTTTCGACGTCTTTCGTCAGCGCGACGGTTCCGCTCGAAACTCGCGCGTCGCCGTAACTTGCGACGCGGACAAAGTCGATTTCGAGCGGAAAATCAAATTTGCGAACCAAGTCGGCGAAGAAAATCGTCGCGCCTTTAAGGACGCCGACGACTAAAATCTTGTCGTCGTTATCGTTAGAATAATACCCGTTAATTTGCGACGCGACGCGCCCAACGGCGTCGGCGATTTCGTCGGCGGTAAAGTAAATTTTCAAGAGACGCTCCTTTCCTTCCTTCTTTTTACGTCGCTCGACCGGCGGCGCGCTTCATTTTTCTCGATTTTTTCTCTTGACTTGCTCGATTTGCGCGCCGTTTAGTCGATAAAATCGGAAAATTTCGGCGTTTAACGTTTCGATTTCCGCGCTCTCGCCCGCTAAAATTTTGTCGACGCGACGCTCGAGGCGCCGATTCAACGCCGCGTCGATTTCCGGAAACGGCAGTTCCGTCAGTTCGCTCTTCAACACTTTCGCGCCCGCAAACGTTTGCGAATAATAGAATTGAAAAAGCTCAGAATTTAAAAAAGCGGCGACCGTTTTCGCGCCGACGCCGGGAATCCGCGGAATCAAAATATTCGCGCTGTTCAAAAAAAGGCGTTGCGACGCGTCGTAAGCGAACGTTAACCGCTTCGAAACAAAGCGGTAAACCAACTTTTCCGGCGCCCGATAAATTTCCTCTTTCGCGACTTGCTGCAACCGCGAACGGTCGTAACGCAGGTAAAATTGCGGCGACTCGACGACGAACGGCGCGATTTCCTTTCCGGTGTAAATCGCTTCGCAACCCGTTTCCGGAACGCGTTTTAAGACTTCGCGATTATTCCCGGTAACGACGCCGAGAGCCCAAACGCTTTCACTCAAGTCGAAACGCCCGAATTCGCGAACGCGGCGCAAAATCGCCTCGTCCTCCGGCGTCGGAAAAGAAAAGACGCGGTTCTTCGTCGCCAAAAAAGGCGCCGTCGTCGCGACTCGAACCCCTTGCGCGTCCTCGACTTCCAACTTTTTCGACGGCGGAGCGCAACGCGTCGACGCGACGACGCATTTCGTCGCGACGCCGGAAAACGTTTCGTCGCAAAACGTTATCCGCTCCAAACGAACGCGCTCCGTCAAAAACCGCCGCAAGTCCCGATGCGCCGCGACGTTCAACGCGGATTCCGGCAACAAAAAGCGGACGGCGGCGCCCGATTTCGCCCAATCGAACGACTTCGCGAAAACCCGTTCGAACGCGTCCTTCGTCGCGAAATTATCCAACGTTAACGGTTGTTTTTCGGCGACTTGTTTTTTTTTCTTTTTATTCGGCGACGCGGCGCCCCAAGGCGGGTTCGTCGCGACGAAATCGAAATTTTTCGGAAACCCGGCGTCGCGAGCGGTTTTCTCCGCGTCGCCGCTTAAAAAGTCCCAGCAAACGACTTGCGGCGCAAAGACGCGGTTCGGAAATTTCAACAAAAGATTAATTTTCGCGATGAAAACGGCGACCGGGTCGAAATCGCCGCCGAAAATTTGCTCCGGGTCGACGTTTTTTAACGCGGTCAAAAACGCGCCGCCGCCGCAACACGGATCGAGAAAGGTTTTACCGGCGGAAAAGTCGAAATCGGCGGTCATTTTTTCGGCGATTTTTCGGGGCGTGTAATACGCGCCTTTTCGGTTGCGCTCGCCTTCGGGCGTCGCCGCAAGATACGCCGCGCCAAGAATATCCGTTTCGTCGAGCGGCGGCGTCCAACCGGCGATCTCCGGAACCGGCGCGAACCGCTCCGCGTTCAAAACGTCGACGACGTTCGTTTTATCGACAAGACGTCGCTTCCGCAAAAGCGCGACGGCGAGCGCCCCGACCGCGTCGCGAAGCGGAACGCCGTTCGCGTCGATAAAACCGACAAAACGCTTTATAAACTCGACGTTTGCGCGATTCGTCAAATATTCGACCGGAACGCGACGCTTCGTCGAGCAAGTTTTGTTCGCGCGCTTCGTCAGCCGCCCGTCCGGGTTCGCGCCGAGCCGTCGCCAATTCCGCAACGTCGATTTCGACGCGTTCTTTATCGCCGCTTCGTCGACCGTTCCGCCTTGCGTTTTCAATTTTCGCCGTCTTTCTTTCAACAACGCAACGCGAGCGAACGACGCGCTTTACGCCGCCCGCTTGCCGCTAAAATTCAACGTCGAACGCGCTAAGCGCCCGACGCGAGCCGCTTCAAGCGCCGTCAGATTTTCTTGTAAATCGCCAAGAAGAACGAACGCGGCGCGAGCTTCGCTTCGAGCGTCGCAAGCTCCTTTCCGCTAACGACTTCCTTCGTTCCGTCGAAATACTCGACTTCGTACTTCGCCGTCGGGTCGACCGCCGGGAGTTCGAACGTCTTCGTTTCCTCCGGAGCGTCGGCGCGACGGAAGACGAGCGCGAACCCGTCGTTTTCGGTCGGACGGTGCAGCGACCAACCGCACCAAACGTCGTCGGCGGCGCCGGTTTCGTCGGTCAACGGGTAAAAGTCGCCCATATAATACGCCTGTAAGCGCGCCGTCAAGCCGAACATCTTTTGGAACCAAGCGGTTTCGGCGTCGGTAAACTTGCGGCGAACGATTCCGCCGTCGAAGTCGGTCGGAGTGAAAACGGTTCCGGACGAAACGACGCTCATGAAGCCGTAATCGTCGCCGACCGCGACGCAGTTCGTTTCGCCGCCTTGGAACGGCAGGAACGGCGTCGAGTTGAGCGTCATATTTTGCCCGAGATTAATCGCCGAGTCGCCCGGCTTCATTCCGATGAAATAGTCGCTGCGGCAGTACGAGTGCGCTCGGCGAACCATTTCGAAATCGATTCGGCGACCGCCCGACGCGCAGTTTTCGAGCAGAATGTTCGGGAAGCGCGCCCGCATATCGTCCAAAAACTTGTACAGCGCGGCGACGTGTTTCGCCTCGACCGCTCCGACGCGGTCGGCGCCTTCTTTCGCTTCGAGACGCGCCCAAAAGCCGGTCGGCTCCATATTGAAGTCTTGGCGGTAAACGTCGATCCCGTGTTTCTCGATAGTTCCGTAAACGATCTCTTGGATTCGCTTTAACGCTTCCGGATTCGCGTAATTGTAGAGCGCGCCCTCGACGAAATCGGGGTTCTCCTTGACGACCGGCGCCGACTCGTGAACGCGCTCCGGCTCGAACCAAAGGAGGAAGCGCATTCCGGCTTTATGAACCGCGTCGGCGATCGGAAGGAGGTCGCCGGTCGGGTGCGTCGTCGTGTTGACGCGCCAATCGCCGACGAAGCGGTACCAGTCCGGGCCGCAGTTCGGGTAAGGGTCGGTCTCGTGCGGCGCGCCGTACCAACCGGCGTCGACCCAGTACGTGTCGCAAGGAATCCCGGCGTCGAGGCGATATTGGAGAATATCGAGCATCATTTGCGGCGTTTTGTTCCCTCCTCCGGCGGTGATCGCGAGAATCGGCGGAACGATCTTTCCTTCGGCGTCGCGCGGCGACATATGCTCGCGCATAAAGCGGTGAACGACCGTTTTGAAAGCGCGGCGCGTTTGGCCTTTACGTTCGAAAACCAAAACGGACGGCTGACGCAGCGTTTCGCCCGGATTCAGCTTCATTCCGCAACGCTCCATTCCGAGTTCGACGCGCAAGGAACCGCCTTCGTTGGCGAAGCGCGCTTTCCAGTCGCCGGTCCAACCGATCGCGAAGAGAGCGCCGGTTTTGTCGTCGAAACTCGCGTCGATGAACGGGGTGAATTCGCTCGACGACCGCCCGCTCGGCGTCGCGAACGTCTTCTCTTCGCCCGGTTTCAACGCGAAATTCAGCGGCGCGAAGTCTTCCGGAACGCTCGTCGAGCCGCGGAGCAGGTCGAGCGTCGCGGTCGAGTCGGCGTTCGGGAGCGCGAACGAATCGGCGAAAACGCGCAAATTTTGAACGACGTCGGTCGGCTCCGTCGCGGAGAGGTTCGTCAGCGACGTCGAGATTTCGCGAACCGGAAAGCCGTCGAATGTTCGGACGCGCACGTCGACCGCCAACTTGCCGTCCGCCGCGACGTACCGCGTCGCCGAAACGTCGCCGTCGACTTTCGTTTCCGCCGCCGCGACGCCGGTCGCGTAAGCGCCGTCGAGCGCAAACGGGACTTTCGCCGCTTCCGCCGCCCAAGCGTTTCCGGTCGAAGCGACCGTCGTTAACGCCAACATCCAAGAGAACCAACGCGTTTTCATTATTTCGCCTTTCTTGGTCGAGATTTCGTCAAACATCTTCCCGATCGCGACGCCAAGAACGCCGTTCGACCCTTCGAACGCTAAAAATTTCCGCGTCGCAACGTTAAGGATACCGGACGCGGGGCCCTTTGTCAACCAAATTCCCCCGATAAATTCCGTCGCGGCGGAAAAAACGACGCAAAACTGGAAATAAAATCGAAAAAAAACGGTCGACGGCGCGAAAATCGGTAGACGTAAAGGCGAAAAAAGATTAAAATAGAGTCGGAACGTTTTCGGACGCTTCGGGCCGCGCCGCGCCCTTCTCCGAGTTTCGCTATTTTCCCCGTTTTACGCGTTTTAACGTCGGTTCTCGCCGCGAAAAACGCTCCGCTTCGCCGTTCGATTTGCCGTCGACCGCCGCAAGCGACAAAAGAAACGTCAAAAGCGTTAAAAACGAACGCTCGGAACGCGAAACTTGGGAACGCCGCGCCGTCGCCGAACGTCTAAACGTCGCCTCGCCAACTCTTCGACGAACGCCGGGACGTCCGGCGGGCAAGCGTCGAATCCGCTTCCGTTTTCCGTCGACCGCCGCTTTTTTCGCCGGTCGCCGACGCGCCGTTTCGGACGTTTTCCCGTCGAGCGCCGCGTTTCCGGAAGCCGAGTTGAACCAGCAACGGAGCGAAACAAGACGATGACCAAGAGCTTATTTTCCCGCCGATCGAACGCCCTGTCGCCGCGCCGCGGTTTTACGCTTCTCGAAATTTTGACGTCGATCACGTTGGCGCTGACGCTGATGTACGCGGTCGCCCGCATTTTCAGCTCCGTCGGCGGCTCGATGAACGAAACGATGAGTTCGATGGAAATGTCGAACGCGCTGCGCAACGCGAAAAACCGCTTGACCGCCGACCTCGAAGCGACGTCGGTAACGCTCGCCCCGCCGCGCAACTCCCGTCGCGACGAAGGGTTCTTCTGTTACGTCGAAGGAATGGGCGGCCCGTTCAACCGCGTCGCGCCGGCGGCGCCCGTCGGAAACGGCGGAAATCCGTTTTCCGTCGGCGACGTCGCGATCGACTTGGAACGCTTCCAAACGACGAACGACGTCGACGCGAACGGCGTCGCGGAAGCGGTCGACACGACGGTCGGCGACCTCGACGATATTCTCTCCTTCACCGCGAAAGCGCCGGACGGTCAGCCGTTCCGCGGACGTTTTATCGAACCGGTTTACGCGACCGCGACCGACGCCAACGGGAACGTTTATAAACAAATCGTCGACGGCGTCCCGACGACGATCGAATCGGAATACGCCGAAATCGTTTGGTTCGTTCGCGGAACGACGCTCTACCGTCGCGTCCTGCCGCTCGTCTCGAACGAACGCCTCCAAGAAAGCTTCGAAGCGCTGAAACAAGCGTCCTTCATTTCCGACTCCCCGTTCGCGGGCGTCGCGTATGAAAACCTTCGACACGGCTTCGGTTTTTACCAATTCTACGACGTTTCCGTTCATATGGGCGCGGACGGCGTTCTTGTCGCGAACACGCTCGGCGACCTTTCGAACCGCGAAAACCGTTACTTCTATTGGAACTCCTGCGGTCAAGCGCTCCATCCTGACGCTTCCAATTTGGAGCGCGGCCCCTTCCCGTTGCACGGCGCGAACGGCGCTTGGTATTGGCTCCGAACGGCGACGCTCCAAGAAAGCGCGGCGCCTAATTTCCGCGCGGGCGCTCCGTTTGGGCGGCATAGCGACGCTCGCGATTCGCAAGTAAAAATCGCCGACGGTTCCTTCAACGGCGCGGCGCGTTCGGACGTCGACTCGACCGGCGGCGCCGGAAGCGGTTTCCGCAACGACGGAACGACAAACGACGCGTTTTGGGCCGGTTTCCAACAGGAACTGTCGTTGACGACGGACGGCTCGACCGCGTTGGCGTCGGGAACGTACTCGGCGAACGCGCTTCCGGTTCTTGGCGCGCCGTTCATTAATTACTGGGATTCGCCGCACGTTTGGGATCAAGTCGATTTCGAAACCGGCGACCTCCGCCGCAACGCCGAAGACCTCCGCGCCAACGGTTACAACAAAGACCTGACGCTTAACCAAGACGTAATGTTGACGAACGTTATTAGCTTTAACGTTCGCGTTTGGGACGAAAGCGAAAACGCTTACGTCGACCTCGGTTCCGGCGTCGCGAGCGGCGAAGCGGTCGCCGACGACCCGAACGACTTGCGCTCTTTCGGGCGTTGGTCGGATTATACGAACTCGCTCTTCCTCCCTTGCGTTTACGACACTTGGACGGAGCAGTATCAGCGCGACCTTTACCTTTACGACGATTATATGTCCGCGACCGTCGCCGGTTACGTCCGTAAAGCCAACGGTTCGCTCGCCGACGTTCCGCTCGACGCAACCCCGACTTCGGCGCAACTCCAAAATTACCCGCCGCCTTACGACGTTCCGCTCAAGAGCGTTCAAATCGAGATTCGCGTCTTCGACCCGCGCTCGAAAGCGATTCGCCAATCGACGTTCGTCGTCGACCTGTCGAAAATCTAAGCGGCGACAAACGTTAGTTTAACGCGCCCAATCGAACGAAAACCGGCGAGAGCGTTTTTAAGCGTTCCCGCCGGTTTTTCTTTCTTGCCGACGCGGGCTTGACAACGGTTTAAACCTATGTTATGTTTAATGTATAAAACGACAAGAAAATTAAAAGGCCGCTTATGAATTATCGCGAGCTAATCAAAGAACTTAAAAAATTGGGTTGGACGTTCGACCGCCAAGGTAATGGAAGCCATGAATTTTACGTCAACCCCGATTTCGACTATGTTATCGTCGTCGCGAATCACGGAAGCAAAGAGATACCGACGGGAACGGCGAACCGTATCTTAAAAGACGCGCGCGGCGAAGGTCGGCAAAAATAATATAAGGAGCGAGAACAATGTTGAAAGCAAGATACGTTTTCCCGGTCGTTTTTGAATACGACGCGAACGTCGGGTACGGCGTTTCCGTTCCCGATCTTCACGCTTATTCGGACGGTCGCGCGTTCGAGGAAGCGGTCGCGAACGCCAAAGACGCGATCGCCGCCGTTTTGTACGATATGCATAAACGAGGCGTCGAAGTTCCGGAGCCGTCGCCGATTACGGAAATCGAGTTGGCGGAAAACGAGCGACTTTGCGCGGTCGAAGTCGATATGGTTCGCTACGCCGACGCGCTTAAACAGCGAAGCGTCAACCGAACCGTTACCCTTCCCTGCTGGCTCAACGACGAAGCGAAGAAAAGCGGAATCAATATTTCACAACTGCTTCAAACCGCGCTCATACAAACGCTTGCGTTGCAAAAATAAAATAGCCGCTATTTCCCCGCCGCCGATAAAAAAAGCGTCGAGTTTTCGCTCGACGCTTTTTCGCTTTTCGCTCGGAACGCTAACCGTTCGCGACGATTAGAAGTCGTCCGGGAGTTCCTTCATATCGGCCAACGTGAAGACCGGGCCCTCTTTGCAGACGTAAACCGAACCGCAGTTGCAACGCCCACACTTGCCGAGGCCGCACTTCATACGGTTTTCCAAGCTCGTAAAGATCGCGTCGTCGCTAAACCCGCTCTTTTCGAGAACCGGGAGCGAGAACTTGATCATGATCGGCGGCCCGACGACCAGCGCGACCGAGTTGTCGCCCGAAACGCCCGCTTCGCCGAGAACCGTCGGCACGAAACCGACGCGACCGTCCCAATCCGGCGTTTCCCCACCCGGGTCGACCGTCTTCAACACGTCGACGTTCGGATACTTCGCCCATTCGTCGAGTTCGCTCTTGCAAACCAAGTCGCCGACGGTGCGCGCGCCGTACACGATCGTGATTTTGCCGTATTTTTCGCGGTTTTCCAAGGCGTATTGAATCGCGCAACGAATCGGCGGCATCGCGATCCCGCCCGCGACGAAAACAAGGTTCTTGCCTTCCCACTCTTTCATCGGGTACGAGTTGCCGTACGGGCCGCGGAAGCCGATCGTGTCGCCCGGCTCGACGTCCCACATACGCTCGGTAACGCGCCCGGTCTTGCGGAAGCAGAACTCGATGTATTTTTTCGAGTTCGAGCAGCAAATGTTAAACGTCGACTCGCCGACGCCGAAAACCGAGTAAAGGCCGAATTGCCCGATGTTGAACTTGAACTCCGCCGCTTTTTCCGGATCGCGGAACCAGATGCGAACGCGCTTGACGTCCGCCGTTTCCTGCGTAACTTCAAGGACTTCCATCGCGTCCGGCTTGTAAATATTTTCCATTGTTCTTCCTTCGTGTCCGCGGCGCGCCGTCGGAAAGAAGCGCGCCGCGTTTTAATCGAGTCGAATTCTCGTTAGTCTTCTTGGTTTTGAACGACGTCGGCGTTCAACGTTTCGAGCGCCGGACGAACGCCGAACGACGCGCCGCACGAACGCGAGCAGTTGCCGCAACCGGTGCAGAGGTAAGGGCCGAATTTCCCGGGATAAATCGAGAATTTATGCGTCAAACGCTGACGTTGGCGCTTCCCTTGCGTCGAGCGCGGGTTGTGTCCGGACGCGTGCAGAGTGAACATGCCGGCTTGGCAAGCATCCCAGTTCTTGACGCGTTGGCCCTTCGAGTACGAGCCTTCGTCGACGATATCGAAGCAGTGGCACGTCGGACAGACGTAAGCGCAGGCGCCGCAACCGACGCAACGCAACGACAGCTTTTCCCACTCCGGCGACCCAAAGTTTTCGGTGATCCAAACGGCGACCTTTTCGACGTCGAAATCGCACGTCGGCGGAGCGCAAGCGGAACCGGTTTTGTCCGATTCGGTCGCGATTCCGGCGAAGAGCGCGGCGCCTTTGTCGGTGAACGTTCGCACTTCGAACGAACCGTCGCCGAGGTCGAAGAGCATCGCGTCGGAACCGGCTTGGTTGTCCGGGCCGCCGTCGACCGCCGCGCAGAAGCAGTGCGCGTCCGTCTCTTTGCAGGCGAACGTAACGACCGTCGTCTTGGCGCGGCGTTGTTGGAAAAAGCGGTCTTGATAGTCCCAACCGAAGAGCGGGTCCAAAATCGGGAGCGCCGCCGCGTCGCACGGACGGGCGCCGATAATGATTTGGTCGTCTTCAAAGTCCGGCGCGTCGATCACTTCGACGTCGTTTCCCTTGCGAACGAAGGTGAAAATGACTTCGTGCTTCGGGAAGAAAAATTCCTTAATCGAGTTCTGAACGCGAACTTGCGGCGCGAACGTCGCTTGCGCGGCGTCGGAGATTTCTTTGAAGGAAACCAAACCGCCGTCGACGACCGGCGCGACGACGCGAGCGCCCGCGCTCAATTTGTCGGCGGCCAGTTTCTTTAATTGTTCCAGCGTAACGACTTGGCTCATCGGATGAATTCCTCCTTATCGTTCTCGGCGTAAGTCCCGATCAGCGGCGCGGCGCCGAGTTCTTTCCCGGCGACGTAACCGAATTGTTCGTCGGCGGCGTTCGCGAGCGTCAAGTTCAACAAATCGAGGTCGATCCCGGCGGGGCAAGCGGCGGAGCAGGCGCCGCAACCGACGCAACGACCGGCCAAGTGGAACGCGCGCAGAATGTTCCAAGCGAAGTTCCCTTTGAGAGTGGCCGACGTGTCGATCCGCGTCGGACGGTTTTTGTCGGCGACGCAACGGTTGCAGTAGCAAAGCGGGCAGCTTTGGCGGCAAGCGTGGCAGCGAACGCAACGCGAAAATTCGTCGCGCCAATATTGGAAGCGCTCTTCCGGCGTTTTTTGGAGAAGCGCGGCCAACTTCGCTTGTTTCCCGGCGGTCTTGGCGTTCGGCGCGTTCGCGGCGTCGAGTTCGGCGGCCTTCGCGGCGTCGCCAATGAGAATATCGACGTTTTGCGCGGCGTGTTCGACGCACGTAACGCATTTATCGAGAAGGGTTCCGGTCGCGACGCCGCTAGCGTCCGCGCCTTGGATTCCTTCGCAAACGACGCCGACAACAACGACGTTTTCGCGGTCGATTTGGCCTTCGTTCGCCAACACGACGACGGCGCGAGCGTCGCAACCTTTCACGACGATCGCCGGTTTGCCGAGCGCTTTCACTTCCGGGCGCGAAAGGTGAACGGCGAGATTTTGACGACATTCGGCGTTCCAAACGAGGCGGTCGACTTCGCTCGGGTCCGTAACGAAAACCGCTCCGACCGCGCCGCCGACGCCGACGCGTCCGTACCCGATCGCGACGTCGACGGTCTTCTCTTCGAGAAGTTTCCGAATCGCGTTTCTAAGTTGATTTTCCATAATATTTTATCGTTTACTCGTTAATCGTTTTATTCGATACGCGAGGTTCGCCGTCGCCGTCGGCGGTCGAACCGTGCTTCGCGGCGGGGCGACGTTACTTTTCGGCGACGATCGCTTTGTAATCTTCGTAAGGGCCGAGTTCGCGGGTCTTTTCGACGATCTCGGTAACGAGCTTTTGGAACTTCGCGCCTTCGGCGGCGGAAATCCAGGAGAAGTGAACGCGGCGCGAGTCGACGCCAAGCGTGTCGAGGAGTTCGCGGAAGAGCCCCCAACGACGACGGGCGTGGAAGTTCCCGGCGGCGTAGTGGCAGTCGCCCGGGTGGCAACCGGAAACAAGCACCGCGTCGGCGCCGACCTCAAACGCCTTCACGAGGAGGTTAAAGTCGACGCGCCCGGTGCAGGGCAAACGAACGATGCGGACGTTAGCCGGGTATTCGAGGCGGTTCGTGCCGGCCAAGTCGGCGCCCAAATAGGTGCACCAGTTGCAAACGAACGCGACGATTTTCGGCTCGAAACCGCCGGTTGTTTTCGTTTCGGGATTCATAAAATAAGTCCTTATAATCGCGGCGTCGGTCGCCGTCGACTCGCTCCGCCGAGATTAAAGGCGGAGTCGCGACGTCGCGGCGACGTCGGCCAATAAACGTTTATTCCGTTTGCGGTTGGCGACTCGGGGCCCCGCCGTTTCCGCTCGACGCGGTTCGACGGGGCGTTCGAGTTCGACCGGTCGTCGGCGTTAGTCGGCCAACGACTCGACTTGCGCGTAAATTTGGTCGTCGGTGAAACCGATGAGGTCGACCGATTTCGACGGGCAGACGGCGACGCAGGTGCCGCACCCCATGCAGAGACCGGGGTTGACGCGCGACGTCGTTTTGACCAAGTTGCCGTTGCGGTCGCGAATTTCTTCCTTCGTAATCGCTTGGAACGGGCAGGCTTTGACGCAAGCGCCGCAGGACGCGCAGAGGCGTTCGTCGACGCGGGCGATTTCCGGTTCGCGCGTCAAGTTCGGTTGGCTCAACATAATGAGAACCTTGCCCGCCGCCGCGGACGCTTGCGCGACCGTTTCCGGAATGTCTTTCGGGCCTTGGCAAGCGCCGCAGACGAAAACGCCCGCCGCGTTCGTTTCGACCGGACGAAGTTTCGGGTGCGATTCGCTCAAGAAACCGTATTCGTCGTACCCGACCGACAGCTTTTGCGCCAGTTGCGGCGCGCCGGTCGTCGGCGTCATCGCGCAAGCCAAGACGACCATATCGGCTTCGACGACGACCGGTTTGCCGGACAGCGTGTCGGCGCCGTACACCATCAGCTTCTTGACGCCGTCGACCGTTTGCTCTTCGATTTTCGAAACGCGGCCGCGGTGGTAAATCGCGCCGTCTTGCTCGATCGCGCGGCGGACGAACTCGTCGTATTTCTTCCCGCCGGAACGAATGTCCATATAGAAAACGTGCGCTTCGCCGTCGTGCACCTTGTGCTTGTAGAGCATCGTGTGCTTGGCGGTGTACATACAGCAAATCTTCGAGCAGTACGTGATCCCCTTGGCGTTGTCGCGACTTCCGACGCATTGAATGAAGACGATCTTCTCCGGAACGCGCCCGTCTGACGGTCGCAACGGCTCGCCGCCGGTCGGGCCGGACGCCGAAATGATGCGCTCGAATTGGAGCGAATCGACGACGTCCTTATATTTGCCGTAACCGTATTCGGCGTAGCCTTGGATATTCGGGTTTTCCTGCTCTTTGCCGATGCTGTAGAGCTGGTACCCGGTCGCGACGACGATGGCGCCGACTTCGATTTCGATCAGTTCGTCTTGGTCGTGGAAATTGATCGCGTTGGCGGCGCATTGCTTTTGGCAGACGCCGCAAAGCTCTTTGCCGTTCTTCATACTCTTGAGGCGCAGGCAGTTTTCCGCGTCGACCGTCGGGCGCGCCGGAACCGCTTGCGGGAACGGAACGTAAATCGCGGAGCGTTTGCCGAGCTTCTTGTCGTGACCGAACCCAAGGTTGAAGTCGAACGCGTTGTCGATTTTGCCCTTCATCGGGCAAGCGTTCCAGCAGGCGCCGCAACCGGTGCATTTCGTAATATCGACGTAACGCGCCTTTTTGCGAATCGTAACCTTGAAGTTGCCGACGTAACCGTCGACTTTCTCGACTTCGCAGTACGTCATCAACTTAATGTTCGGGTGTTGGCCGACTTCGACCATACGCGGCGTCAGAATACATTGCGAGCAGTCGAGCGTCGGGAACGTTTCGGAGAGGCCCGCCATCTTGCCGCCGACCGACGGCTCTTTTTCGACGACGACGACTTCGACGCCTCCGGCCGCGACGTCGAGCGCCGCTTGAATCCCCGCGACGCCGGCGCCGATCACGAGCGCGCGCTTCGTTACCGGGACTTTGATCGGCTCGAGGGCGTGGTTGCGACGCACCTTTTCGACCGCCATTCCGATCAATTCGATCGCTTTCGCGGTCGCGATTTCGCGGTCGGAGTGAACCCAAGAGCATTGCTCGCGGATGTTCGCCATTTCGACCAGATACGGATTGAGGCCCGCGTTTTCCGCCGTTTTGCGGAACGTCTTCAAGTGCATATGCGGCGAGCAGCTCGCGACGACGACGCCGGTGAGCCCGAGTTCCTTGATCTTTTCGGCGATCATATTTTGACCCGGCTCGGAACACATATACTTATAATTCAGGCTGCAGTGAACGCCGGGGAGCTTAGCCACGGCATTCGACACTGCGTCGCAATCCACGTGGCGGGCGATGTTCTCGCCGCACCAACACGTAAAAACGCCAATCTTCGCCATTTAATCGTCTCGTTCGTATTAATAATAACAATGAAAACGTTTTACAACGTTTCGACAAATTCTTTCCAAAGCGCGTCCGGAGTCGTTTGATACTCTTCCGCGAAAAACTTCTCGCCGTTTTTGCGGGCTCGCAGGGCGCGGTGCAATTTAATCAAAAATTCCGGGTCTTTTTCGCGAATCAGCCAATCGAAGAACGTCGCGGTAATCCCGTAGCCTTGTTTGTAGCTCGAGCGTTTCGGATCGATGCGCCAATGGTTGCGCGAACGCGGTTCCGAAACGTAATAGCGGACGTAGTCGGCGATCCCTTCGGTCGTCCAAAATTCGCCGCGACGGTACGCTTGCACGACGTGCGTCGCTTCGTGAACGACGAGACCGAAATCTTTCGGGCTCTTCTTAATCCAATTACTCGAAACGGTAATCTCGCGCCCCGCCGCGTAAGCGACGCCGTCCATATCTTTGAAGACCAAACGAATCGTATAGTCGTCCGGAATTTTCGCGACCGCGTCTTTGCCGTCGAGCGCTTCGACGATTTTCGGGAACCAGTAAATCAGGCGGTTTTTCGCGGACTCGGCCCACTCGGCGGCTTCCGGCGCGTCGGTAACGTCGACTTCCACTTTGATCGTTTTCGCCGGGAATTCGCCGGTTTTCGTCCACTCGGCGCGGACGTATTCGCGGACTTGCTCCGGCAATTTGTCGAGCGGTTCGAACGCTTCGATTCGCGTTTCGACGCCGTCGACCGTCGCGATCGCGACCGCCGGTTGGTTCTCCGTTTTCTCGAACTTCACCGAAACGCCCTCGGGCAGCGTCGGCGCGTCCTGCGCAAAAGTCGACGGAACGACGCAAAACGCCGTCGTCGCCAATAAAGCCAATAATTTTCCGCGCGTCGTTTTCATCGGCGCTCCTTTTTACCGTTGCAATGATAAGACTATTCGTTAAAATACAAGTTTTCGCGCAACAGGGCCAAGCTCTTCGGAATCGCGGTCGCCGGGTTTTCTTTCCCCTCGAACTCGAGCGAAACGAAGCCTCGGTAGTTATATTTCCGGAAGAGTTCCCCATATTTAGCGTAATCGAGCGGAAGCGAGTACCACAAACCGCCGCCATAGTAGGTTTTCGCCTGCACAAAATGAGCGCGCGGCAAAACTTTTTCGAACTGCTCGACCGTTTCGTCGAGGAAGTTGCCGGTGTCGAGGCAACAGCCGAAATAGGGCGAGTCGATCGCGTCGAGAACTTTAATCAACCCGTCGGCGGTGCGCGCCAAGCCCCAGTGATTTTCGAGGCAAAGCATCACGCCGTTCTTTTCGGCGCACGGCAAAATTTTCTCGAACGCGTCGACGACCCAGCCGAACGCTTCCTCGTCGGTATGCCCCGGGAGCGGATTTTCGATCCCGCGGTGTTCCATCAACGCGTCGAAGCTGCCCCAGGAATCCCAACGCCCGGTGTTGACGCGGATCGCCGGAATCCCCATTTCGGCGGCCAATTCGACGCTATGTTTGGTGATTTCGATATTTTTTTGGCGCTCTTCGGCGTCCGGACGCACGAACGTTTGGTGCGTCGACATACAGCAGAGCGACAACCCGTATTTGAACGCGTCGCGACGCAGGCTCTTCAAGTACGGCATGTCGACGCGGTCGAGCTGCTTTTCCAAGACTTCGAACGCGTCGAACCCGGCGTCGGCGGCTTGGCGCAAACACCAGTCCATCGGCGCCTTGTCCTTCGCGAAATGCCAATAAGAGTAACTCGAAACGGCGATCGGGTTCCCGCGACGCGCCCCGGACGCCGATTTCGGCGGCTCTTGCGCTTGAACGTTGTTCGCGCCGACCGCCAAGCCGGTCAGTCCGAGCGCCGCGTTTTTCAAGAAAGAACGTCGATTCGCGTTGTTTTCCATCGCCGATTTACTCCTCGTTTTCGCTAAATTTTCTCTATACTAACGGCGCCGCCGCGCGACGACGCCGTTTTTCGCCTTTTTCGCTTCGACTATTTCGACAATTTCGTTTGCGTGAAGTGGCGATGAACGTCGAGTTGCGACGGTTTCAGTCCGAGCGCCATCCCGACCAAGTCGGTCAGGTAGAAAATCGGAACGTCCGCCGCCAAGCCGAGTTTCTTCGCGTCGGCTTGCTTCATATCGAGGTTGACTTGGCACATCGGGCACGCGACGACGACGCAGTTGGCGCCGGAATCGAGCGCGTTTTTCAAAATGCGATGCGACATTTGCGCGACGCCGTCCGCGTCGCAGAGCGTCAACCCGCCGCCGCAACAGACCGTCTTGCAGTTCCAGTCGACCGGCGACGCGCCGAGTTTCGCGAGGAGTTCGTCCATCGACGTCGGATGTTCGAAGTCGTCGAATTTCAACGTCTTCGGCGGACGCGTCAAAAGGCAGCCGTAATAGCAGGCCGGTTTGAACTCTTCAAGTTTGCGCGTCGCTTTTTCGGCGATAACGTCGTATCCGACCGCTTGGAAAACTTGAATCAAGTTGAGAACGTCGACCGAGCCGGAAAGGGGCGTTTCGACGATTTTTTCCATCTCGGCGCGAACTTCGTCGTTTTGGAGTTCGTCGCTCGCCTTTTTCAGCTCCATCGAACACATCGGGCACGGCGCGAAAAGGCGGTCGAGATTCATTTTTTGCGCGATCCCCAAGTTGCGGGCCGGAAGCGCGGTCGCCAACTTCTTGTTGATCGAGTGCGCGGCGGTCGCACCGCAGCAAATCCAATCTTGAAGTTCGTCGAGTTGAACGTCCAACGCCTTCAAACACGCGCGCACCGACGTTTCGTAATCGTCCGACGAACCGTGCAGAGCGCAACCCGGATAATAACCGATATTCATTTTCGAAACCTCTTTCAAACGTTCGTCGTTCAGATTTTCACGCCGCACTTGTCGAAGATGCGCTTCACGATCGCCTTGTCTTTAACCGGCGACCCCAGTTTGAAGTGCAACTTTTTCTTGCCCAACATTTTCGGCCCGAGCGTCGCGTCTTTGAGCGCGCCCATCAGCTCGAAGCGGCTCAAGAAATGACGAATTTCGAAATCGGCGACCATTTCCAGTTCGTTCGTGCGACCGTTTTTGCGAACGCTGCGCAGGAACGCCTTTTGGAACGCGACGATTTTCGCCGCTTCCGGCGACGCGCAATTTTCTTCGATCGCGATTTGACGCATCGCGTCGATCACGCCGGCGACTTCGCAAGATTTCGGGCAACGCGCCGAACAAGTCAAGCAGGAAACGCAACGCCAAATCGAATCCGATTCCGCCCCTTCGAGAACGTCGCCCGTTTGCGCGGCGCGCATCAGACGCGTCGGCGACAACTTCATCGAGACGCCGCGAGGGCACCCCGCCGCGCATTTGCCGCATTGGTAACAGTCGTTAAGTCGCGTGTGCGCCAAGGCTTCGACGCGCGATTTCCAATCTCGTTTCGACGTCCCCATTCCGTCTCCTCGAATATTTATTAAAAAAGCTATAAAAACGCAAAGATTAGACAACGCTAACTATTTCCTACGCGCCGTTTATCCGCGATTCTTACAATTATGACGATTCATTTAATTCTGTCAAGGCGAATTACGCCGACGGAAGCCAAAAGTTTCCGTCTTATTTCCTTATTTTAAATCGCGACGTCAAAATTTTCAAGTTTTTTTAGCGAAAAAATCTTTATTCTCGCGGATTTTTCAAGCGCTTCGACCGTTTCGTCGAACGATAAATGTTAACGCGCTCTTATGTTCGCCGCCTTCCAAAGCGAAACGAGCGTTCTTGCGACGCGGTCGTTTTTCCGCGTCGCTTTCGCCCCGCTTCACCCCAAAATCGAGAATTTAACGAATGGAAAACGCTTCGTCGGAAAACGGTCGCTCGCTTTTGGGAAAAACGCTCTTTTTTTACGGTCGTCTCGCTTTTTCGTCGCGCCGCGACGCCGAGCGGTTCGCCCGCGAACGCGGTTTTCGGGTCGCCTCGACGCTTCGCGAAACGGTCGACCGAATTGTTCTCGGCGAAGGCGAGCCGCTCGCGCAAGTTCGAACGCGTCTCGCCGCCGAGTTCGACGAACGCTCGCGCCGCGCTTTCGAACTCGGAACGCTTGTTCTCGTCTCGGAAACGCAATTTTGGAACGAACTAGCGGCGACGTATCCGACCGCCGCGCCGCAACCGCCGTCGGAAGAACCGCCGCGCCCGACGCCGAACGCCGCGTTTCTCTTCCCGGAACTCGCGCCGAGCGCCGAAAATCGCCCGAAACCGGAAACGGAGCCGGAACCGTCGCTCGAAACGCTCGAAGAACTCGCCGCGTCCGAAGCGTTCGGTTGCACTCCCGCCGCGCTCGCGGAATTGGTCGGCGTTTCGATCGAAACGGTTCGACGTTGGCGCCGTCGCGGGCTTCTCTCGACGACGGTCGAAAACGGACGGCTCCCCTCCTTCTCGACGCGCGCCGTTCTCGTCGCCAAGCGGTTGGCGTTCCTTTGCTCGACCGGGCTTTCCGACGAGTTCGTCGAACGCCGCGTCGCCGCCTTTCGCGACTTCGGCCCCGACGTCGAGTCGATTATCTTGCGTTTGACCCTTTCGAGCGACGGTCGCGACGTTCTTCTCGACGGCGACGCGGGCCCGGTCGACTTCCGCGGCCAACGCCGATTCGATTTCGGCGCGCTCCCGACCGACGGTTCCGGGCCGCTTCCGCCGACGCCCCCCTTTCTTTCGCAAGCGGAAGAGGAAATCGCGCTCGCCGAACGCCTCGTCGAACGGTTCGAAACGCCGATTCAACCGTCGGAACCGCTCGCGCCGCCGCCGTTTCTCGCGTTTTTCGCCGACGCGCCGACGCCGGTCGCGCCGACTTCGCCCGTTTCCTCCGCTCCGCCGCCGTCGAAACGAATCGAGTTTTCCGCCGCTCCGTCGACGCGGTTCGACTTCTCCGTCTCCCCCTTTTCCGACGCCGAACAAACGACGCGCCCCGTTCTCGCGTTCGACAAAGCCGCTCGCGAACGTTGGCGCGACGCGACCAAACGCCGGGTCGTTCGACTTTGCGAGTCCGCTTGGAACCTCGAACGCGAAGGATATTGGGAAGAGGCGGCGCGGCTCTATCGCGGCGCGCTCTTAGCGGGCGGGCTCGACGCGGGCGTCTGCTTCCGGTTGGGCAAGCTCCTTTATTTGCTCGGCGACTTTTCGGCGGCCCGCGAACGTTTTTACGCGACGCTGGAACTCGACGAAGATTTCGTCGACGCCCGGTTCGAGTTGGCGAAAACGCTCGTTTCGCTCGGGGAATTCGACGACGCGGTCGCCGCGTTCGAAGGCGCGCTCGCCGAACGCCCGGACGACCCGAACGTCCGATTCGAACTTGGAAAACTTTATCTTCGACTCGGACGCCGCGAAGCCGCCGTCGACGAACTGCGTCAAGCCGCCGCGACGCTCGACGACGAAAAAATCGCCGACGACGTTCGCCGCCTTCTCTTTTCGTTGGCGCGCAACGATTTTTAAACGTTATTTCAAACGTCGCGCCAAAAATGACTCGCGAACGCCCGCGCTTTCCCCTTTCAAACGCCAAAACGCCGCGTCGAGCGAACTCGAACGCGGCGCTTTCGTTTCCCGCTCTCTCAAGCGGCGTTAATCGGTTATTTCGCGAACTTCTCGATCGGCGGCGTCGGAACCGTTTCGAGCAATTTCGCGATAATTTTGTCGGTCGTCATTCCCTCGGCTTGCGCTTGGAAGTTCGCGCCGACCCGCTTGCGCAAAACAGGAATCGCGGCGGCTTTCACGTCCTCGACCGAAACGGCGAACCGCCCGTCCATCGCGGCGAACGCTTTCCCGCCGTTGATCAAATATTGCCCGGCGCGCGGCCCGGCGCCCCAGTCGACCAACTCGCGAACAAAATCCGGCGCGCTCGGGTCGGCCGGTCGCGTCGCTCGAACGAGCCGCGCCGCGTATTGAATAACGTACTGACTAACGGCGACCGACGAAACGAGCTTTTGCATTCCCAGCAACGTTTTCGCGTTCAGGAGGCGGCGCGGTTCGACCGATTCGCCGCGAGTCGTCGCCGTCAAAATCTTCTCCTCCTCTTCGAGCGTCGGATAGTCGATTTTAACGTTGAACATAAAACGGTCGAGCTGCGCTTCGGGGAGCGGATACGTCCCTTCTTGGTCGATCGGGTTTTGGGTCGCGACGACCAAGAACGGCTCCGGCAGCTTGTACGTCTTTCCGGCGACGGTAACTTCCCGCTCCTGCATCGCTTGGAGCAGCGCGGACTGCGTTTTCGGCGGCGTTCGGTTGATTTCGTCGGCGAGCAAAACGTTCGTAAAAACGGGCCCTTCGACGAAGCGGAACGTTCGTTTTCCTTGCGCGTCTTCCTCCAAAACGGTCGTCCCGGTAATGTCGGACGGCGTTAAGTCCGGGGTGAACTGAATCCGCTGGAAATTAACGTCGAGAATCTTCGCGATCGTCGAGACGGTCAGCGTCTTGGCGAGCCCCGGAACGCCTTCGAGCAAACAGTGTCCGCGGGTGAAAATCGCCGCGAAAATCTGTTTGATAACGTCCTTTTGCCCGACGACGACCTTCGCCAGCTCCGCTTCCAACGCCTGCCGCGTTTGCCCGAACTCTTGAAGGAGCGCGCCCAAATCGAGCCGACCTTGCGGCGTCAACTTAGCGACGCTCGGCGCCGCCGCGTTTCCCGAATTTCCCGCTTCCGTTTTTCCCATCGCTTCGTTCCGATTCCTTTCGTCGCTCGACGCGTTTCTCCAAACCGCCTAAGTTAACGCGGTTGGCTTTTCGGCGCCGACGTTCGCTCTCGTTACTTTTCCAAAAACTCGCGAATCGCCGCGATCGTTTCTTCCGGCGCGTCTTCCGTCAGGTAGTGCCCGATTCCTTTGAGTTCGCGAACGAAGGCGTTCGGGTAATACTCTTGGAACTTCTTCATAAAGATTTCCGGCGGGAAGCACCAGTCCTCCATCCCCCAAATCAGCGCGATTTCTTTGTCGGCCAACGTCGGGAGCTTCTCTTGAATCGTTTTCAGCGTCTCGTAGGAGCGGTGGCGCGGCGACGTCGGAATATCCTGCACAAACTCGCAGACGGCGATTCGGTTCGCCCAAGTGTCGTAAGGCGCGAGGAGACCGGCTTTCACTTCTTCGGAGAGGCCCTTTTCGGTCGCCATTTTCGTCGCGGCGCGCGGGAAAACGTTCAGCCCTTGGAGCATAATCCGCTTCAAAATCGGGATATGGCAAAGGCGAATCCGCTTCGGAACGCGGTCGTTCAAGTAGGCGGCGGTGTTCATCAAAACGATTTTCGAAAACCGTTCCGGAATCCGCGTCGCGGTTCCCATCGCGACGGCCCCGCCCCAGTCGTGCGCGATCAACGCGACGTTCTTTAAGTCGAGTTTTTCGACGAATTTGCGCAAATCCTCGGCGCGGCGGTCGAGCGAATACGGGTACTTGCGAATCGACGGTTTTTCCGAGAGACCGCAACCGATATGGTCGACGGCGATCGTTCGATATTTCCCGCGAAACGCCTTGATCACGTCGCGGAAAATAAACGACCAAGTCGGGTTGCCGTGCGACATTAGGAGCGTCGGACGCTCGACGCCGTCCGGTTCGGTCGGGCCTTCGTCGACGTAATGATATTGGAATCCGTCGATTTCGACGTAACGCGATTCAAACGGGTAAAGCGGGCGCCAAAGCGCGTCGTTTTTAGTCTTGACGGAAAAAGTCGACATATTCGCTCCCAAAACGGAAAACTTAAACGGCTGTTAAAATTGAGGATAAGATCAAAGGGCGCGGTACTTTCGCAACGCTTCGAGCGTCGCCGTCATATCGGGCGGCAACGGCGCTTCGACGACGATCGTTTCGCGGGTCGTCGGGTGTTCGAAGGTAATTTTGCGAGCGTGCAACGCTTGGCGCGCCAAAATCGGCGTCGGCCCGGCGTCGACGGCGTCCGAATCGGCGGCGTTTTTACCGGAACGCGGCGCTCGGTCGACGATTCCGGCGAGTTCGTTCTCGGTAATCGCGGCGCGACCGCCGTACAACTTGTCGCAAAGAATCGGGCAGCCGACGTGCGCCAAATGAACGCGAATTTGATGCGTCCGCCCGGTTTTCGGAAGGCAGCGAATCGTCGAAAAGCCGCGGAACCGTTCGTCGACTTCGAAGAACGTCTGCGCCGTTTTCGCTTCCGGATCATTCGGCGCGATCGTCATTCGCTCGCGGAATTTCGGGTGATGGCCGATCGGTTGATCGACGACGTCGCGGTCGACGTTCGGGACGCCGAGAACGATCGCGAAATACTCCTTCTGAATCCGCTTTTCTTCGAAGAGCGCGGCGAGGTTCGCGTGAGCGACATCGTTTTTCGCAACGATTATTGCGCCGCTCGTGTCGCGGTCGAGTCGGTGAACGATTCCCGGGCGGGCCGGGCCGCGGTTCGAACTCAGTTGCCCGGCGAAGCGGTGCGCGAGCGCGCCGACGAGCGTTCCCGACCAATGTCCCCGCGACGGGTGAACGACCATATTCGACGGTTTATTAATGACCGCCATATCGTCGTCTTCGAACAACACGTCGAGCGGAATATCCTCCGGAATCGGCGACTCGCGCGGCGGTTCGACGAGGCGGAACGTAACGACGGAACCGGGTTTCAACCGGAAGGACGGTTTCCCGTGTTTCCCGTCGACGGCGACGCCGTCCGCCGCTTGAATCGCTTTGCGGAGCAAGACGCGGCTGTACTGCGGGAACTTCGCGGCGAGGAAAAGGTCGAGCCGCCAACCGGCCTCGGCGTCGGAAACGACGCGGGTCGCGACGTCGCCCGGTTTTTCGTCGGTCGGCGTCCAAAGTTCGACGTCGGCGGGCGCCTCCAATTCGTCGAGCGGTTCGAGTTCGTCGAGCGGTTCCATTTCCGGACGTTCGGCGTCGGACATAAAGCGTTCTCCCAAAACGGGTTAAAATTTCGCGTAAAACGGCGCGTTCCTAAAAATATCGACGGAAGGAGCGACGCGGTTCGGTTCCCCGACGCTCCGCTTCCGACGGGACGGCGCGATTAAAGGCCCAAGCGCTCCTTCCAAGCGTCGATTTGGAACCGCACTTGATCCGGCGCGGTCGAGCCGTAACTCTTCATCGCCTTGACCGCGTTGGCGGCGCCGAGATAGTTGTAAACTTCTTCGTCGACGGCGTCGCAAACGGCGCGCATTTCGTCGAGCGAAAGTTCGGCGAGCGCGCGCCCCGAGTCGAGCCCGATTCGCACCAAGCGACCGACGACGCCGTGCGCGGAGCGTTGCGGAACGCCGCGTCGAATCAGATACTCCATCAAGCTCGTCGCGTCGAGGTGCCCGCGCTCGATGCGGGCGGCGATCGACTCGCGGTTCAAAACCGTTCCGGCAACGAGCGGCGCGGCGAGCGCAAGGGACGCTTCGACCGTGTCGAACGAGTCGAAAATCGGCTCTTTGTCTTCTTGCAGGTCGCGGTTGTACGCGAGCGGGAGGCCCTTCGTCAAGACGAGGAGCGACTGCAGATTCCCAACGACGCGCGCCGTCTTTCCGCGGATAAGTTCGAGGGCGTCCGGGTTGACCTTTTGCGGCATAATCGACGACCCCGTCGAAAACGCTTGCGGAATTTGCAGGAAGCTAAATTCGACCGTCGAGTGCCAAATCCAGTCTTCGGCCCAACCGCTGAGGTGAATCGCGATTTGCGCCATATCGAACGCGAACTCGACGGCGAAGTCGCGGTCGCTCGAAACGTCGACGCTGTTCGCGGCGATCGACTCGAACCCGAGATATTCGGCGGTTTTCGTTCGGTCGATAGGAAGGCTCGTTCCGGCGCAAGCGGCGGCGCCGAGTCCCATTGAGTTGACGCGTTTGCGGCAATCGGCCAAGCGCTCGCGGTCGCGTTGAAGTTTTTCGACGTAAGCGAGCCAAACGTGCGGCGCCAAGACCGGTTGCGCGCGCTGCGTGTGCGTGTACGCCGGAACGACGACGTCGAAATCGCCGTCGCAACGCCCGACGAACGCCCGTTGAAGGTCGGCGAGAAGAACGTCGAGACGGTCGATAGCGTCGCGAATCCAAAGGCGGAAGTCGGTCGAAACTTGGTCGTTGCGGCTGCGCGCCGTGTGCAGTTTGCGCCCGACGTCGCCAAGTTTCTCGATCAGCGCGCTTTCGACGTGCATGTGAATATCTTCTTTAGAGATCGAGTATTCGAAATCGCCCGCGACGATTCGCGCCTCGATAGCCGTCAGTTCGCGCTCGATAGCGGCGAATTCGTCCGCCGTCAGAATCCCGACGTCGGCGAGCATTCGAGCGTGCGCGATGGAGCCGCGAATATCCTGCTCGTGCATTCGGCTGTCGAAACTAATGCTTTCGGAAAATTTTTCCATTCGGGCGTCGGTCGCTTCGGTGAAGACGCCCCCCCAAGCCTTGGCGGGTTTGCCGGTCGATTCGCTCATTTTTTCGCCGTTTTTAACCGTTTTTCGTTTGTTTTTTCGTTAGTTTGTCAATAATATTAATAAGCCGTTTTTTTTCGCCGTTTTTTAGTCGAGCGGAACGACTTCGAAGTTTTCCGGAAGGCGAACGAAACACGCGCCCCAAGAAAGCCCGACGCCGAACCCGACCAGCAAGGCGACCGAGCCCGGTTTCAGGAGTCCGGCGGCGGTCGCGTCGAGCATCGCGATCGGAATACTGCTTGAAACGGTGTTGCCGCGCTCCGTCATATCGTTGAAAAAGCGCGCTTCGTCGAGTTCGCAAAGGTCGCGCAGGCGGTCGAGCATAAACTTGTTCGCTTGGTGAAAAACGAACGCGTCGATTCCAACGCCGCGTTTCTCCGCCTCCGCGACGAGCCGCTTCGTCAACGCCGGAACGACGTCGACCGAAAAATTGAAAATTCCGGGCCCGTTCATAAAGAGTTGGTCTTCCGAATGAACCCCGCCGAACGCGTCGAGCGCCGGAACCGCCGTTTCGGCGCTCGACGATTTTCGCGCCGCGCCCGCCGGGACGATCAACATCTCGGCGCCGGAACCGTCCGTTCCGAACTCGAACGGGCCGACCGTCGGCGCGCCGCTCCAAACGTCGTTCGAAACCGCGTCGACTTCGACCGCTTCGAGGAGCGTCGCGGAGGCGCCGTCGCCGAAAAGCGGACGCGTCGCTCGGTCTTCGGCGTTAATGTATTTCGAGTACGTTTCGCCGGTAACGAAGAGAACCTTCTTCGCGGCGCCGGTCTCGATCAACCCCTTGCCAACGGAAAGGCCGTAAGGGTACCCGCTGCAGCCGAGGTTTATGTCGAACGCGCCGCATTCGCGACGCAGTCCGAGCCGATTCTGCATGACGCAAGCGGACGACGGCAAGAAATAATCGGGCGACTGGGTACAAAAAACGACGAAATCGATCTCGTCCGGCGTCGCGATTCCGGCTTCGAAGAGCCGCTTCGCCGCCCGAACGCCGAGATCGAGCGCCGTTTCGTTTTCCGCCGCTATCGGCCGCGTCGCGATCCCAAGCTTGCGCCGAATTTTCTCCTCCGTCCAAAAGGGGAAAACTCGCGCCAACTCGCGATTGTCCAACCGACCTTCGGGAAGGCTCGCGGCGATCCCTCTAATTTGCGCAACTTTCACAACAACTCTCAACGCGAAAATTCGCTCGACGCGCTCGCGAACGCCGTTTCCTCCCGCCGTTTCCTAAAAAACGACGCGAAACGACGCTCCGCCAAGCGCGAAAATGTTAATTTGGCGAGGTCGAAAACGCCGACGCCGCTTCCAAACGCGCCGCCGACGTTCTCGCAACCGTTAAAACGCGACGTCCGAAATCACTTCTCGGCGTCGGCGTCCGGTTGAACGCGTCCGAAGAATTGCGCCAAGTCGCTGAAACTGCGCATCGCCTCTTTGCCGGACTTCATCTCGTCGGAAATCGGCTTGATCTTCTTGTCTTTCGGCGCGGCGACGACGACTCGCGGCGCTCTTTCCGAACGGTCGTCGCGACCTCGGCCCCGACGGTTCCCTTCCGGACGTTCGGAGCGTTCGCCCCGATCGCGGCGCTGACGACGTTCTTCGCCGTCTCGTTCGCGACGCGGACGACGTTCGCCGCCGTTTTCGGAAACGGTTCCGGCGGAAGCGCTTTCGTCGCGGCGCGGTCGACGCGGACCGTCTTGGCGACGTTCGCGAACCGTTCCGGGAGCCAGCGTCGTCAGCGAGACGCGGCGGCGTTTCGGGTCGACTTCCAAAACCCAAACCTTCAAGACGTCGCCGACCGCGACCTTTTGGTGCGCGTCGCGGACGTAAGAATCGCCAAGTTGGCTGATGTGAACGAGACCGGATTCGTGAAGCCCGACGTCGACGAAAGCGCCGAAATCGACGACGTTCAAGACGACGCCGGTCAGCTCCATCCCCGGTTGCAGGTCTTCCATTTTGAGGACGCCCTTCTTGAAAATCGGGCCCGGGAGCGAGTCGCGCGGGTCGAGGCCCGGTCGGACGAACTGTTCGAGCAAGTCGGCGACGGCGAGCGGCCCGGCGGCAAATTCTTCCGCGAGCGCGGCGGCGTCGGTCGCTTTAATCGCTTCGGCCAACTCGGCGACGCGAGCGGGAACGCGCAAATCGTCGGCGGCAAACCCAAGTTTTTCAAGGATTTTCGTCGCGAGTTCGTAACTTTCCGGGTGAATCCAAGTCGCGTCGAGCGGGTTGTCGCCGCCGACGATCTTCAGGAACCCGGCGCAGTGCGAGAAGGCCGTTTCGCCGAGCCCGGAGACTTCCTTCAACTCTTCGCGGCGGCGATACGGGCCGTTGGCGACGCGGCGTTCGTACACGCGCTTGGCCGTCAGTTGATTGAGCCCGGCGACGTAGCGCAGAATCGCCGGCGTCGCGGCGTTCAGGTCGACGCCGACGCGGTTGACGCAGGACGCGACGACGTTCGTCAGCGCGTCTTTGAGCGCCTTCGACTTGACGTCGTGTTGGTACATTCCGACGCCGAGACGTTCCGCGTCGATTTTAACCAATTCGTTCAACGGGTTTTGCAGACGGCGCCCGATCGACGCGGCCCCGCGAACCAACGGATCGTAATTCGGGAACTCGTCCTTCGCGATTTGGCTCGTCGAGTAAACGCTCGCGCCCGCTTCGTTGACGACGATGTACGCGACGTCGGCATCGGCGAACTTTTCTTCGATGATTTTCGCGACGAAGTTTTCGGCTTCGCGGCAACCGGTGCCGTTCCCGATCGCGAAGACGCTCAGCTTGTACTTTTCGACGAACTCGACGATTTTCGCGTTAGCGGCGGCGCGGCGCTCGGCGTTCCCTTGCAGGAAGACGGCGTCGAAGTCGAGAACGTTTCCAAATTCGTCGAGCGCGACCAGTTTGCAACCGTTTTTGAAGCCCGGATCGAGCGCCAAGACGCGGCGACGGTTCAGCGGACGCTGCATCAAGAGGTTGCGCAAATTCTTCGCAAAGACCGAAACGGCTTGCTCTTCGGCGCGGTCGGTCAGTTCGCGGCGCGCTTCCCGTTCGAGCGCCGGCGCGGCTAAGCGGACGACGGCGTCGTCGGCGCAAGCGTTCAGGAAGTCGGCGAACGGACGGCCCTCGGCGACGAGCGTTTCGCGAGCGATCGCTTTCAGTTGGTCGACGTCGACGTCCAATTTGACCGAAATAATCTTCGCGTTTTCGCCGCGATTCAACGCGAGCGCGCGGTGCGGCGGGCAGGAGCGCAGGTCGAACGACGCGTCGAAGTAATCGACGAACTGCTTTTCGAGCTGTTCCGCTTGTTGTTCTTTGAACGTCTTCTTTTTCTTCTTTTTGTCGGCTTTAGCGGCGGCGTCCTTCGCTTTCGCGTCGGTCGTTTCGGCGGCTTCCGCGACCGGTTCGATCGGCGTTTCGACGGCTTCTTCCGCGACCGATTCGACCGGCGTTTCGGTCGCTTCGACGGCGGCTTCCGCTTCCGGTTCCGCGGCGACGCCCTTCTTTTCGACCTTCTTCGAAACGAGCTTGCCGGTTCGTTGGATTTTGTCGCGCAGACGACGGCGAACTTCGAACGTTTCGGCGAACGTTTCGGCGATAATATCGGCGGCGCCCTTCAACGCTTCCTCGACGGTCGCGACGCCCTTTTCCGCGTCGACGAACGGCGCGGCGAGCGCGTTCAAGTCGGCGGATTCGTCGGCGGCGTTCAAAATCGCGTCGGCGAGCGGTTCGAGCCCTTTTTCGCGGGCGGCTTGCGCCAACGTTTGACGCTTCGACTTAAACGGCAAATAGAGGTCGTCCAAGCGGCGAGCGGTGCGCGCTTCGCGAATCTTTTGCTCGAGTTCCGGCGTCAGTTTGCCTTGCGCTTCGATCGTTTTCAGGAACGAAAGTTTGCGGTCGGTCAGTTGACGTTGCTTTTGATACGCCGCGGCGACTTTCGCGACGCCGTCTTCGCTCAAATTCTTCGTTTGGTCTTTGCGATAGCGCGCGATGAAGGGAACGGGATACCCCTCTTCCAACAGGGCGACCGTCGCTTCGACTTGGTCGAGCGGCAGTTCGAGTTCGCGAGCGAGAAAAACGGGATTGACAATAATGGGTTCGGTCATAGCGCCGCGTCCGTCAATTAATATTATATAAGGGTAGGTCGAGCGAAACCGACGAATCGGAAGCTCAAGCCGGTTTAACCAGTTCCGACGTCGCGTCGGAAACGCTTCGGTCGCGCTTCGGCGTTCGTCGAGCGTTCTCGGCGAACCGTCCGCCGTTCGTCTCTTCCGTCGAACGACGTCGAAAAGCGGAACGCGGCGAACGAAAAATTGGCGACCATTCTAAAATCTAAAAGAATTTGCGCCGTTTGTCAAGGGAAGTCGACGTTTTCTCGACAAAAAGTTTAGGAGACGCGTCGTTTTATTTTACCTGTTTTACCTATCTCCGCTTATTTAACAAATTAAAAACGGGAAGCGAGCCCGCCCCCCCTGTCGCGCTCTTGAAAAAGGAGTAAAATGGAGAGCGATTTTAGAAAACGAACGCTCCCGGTCGAACGACGCTTCGGCGTCGCTCCCGGTCTCGTTCGCGCAAGCCGACGACGGAAAGCCGCCGCTTCGGTCTCCGTTTCACTTCGACGACGAGGATATCGACTCCCATGGAAGAACGCGTTTACAATTTCTCCGCCGGTCCGGCCGTCCTGCCGGTCTCCGTTTTGAAAAAGGCTCAAGAAGAACTCCTTTGCCTCCCCGGTTGCGGCGCCTCGATTCTTGAAATCAGCCACCGCTCGAAGCAATTCGGCGAAATCCTCGCGCAAACGAAAGCGAACGTCCGCGAACTCCTGAACGTTCCGGAAAATTACAAGATCATGTTCCTGCAAGGCGGCTCGATCACGCAATTCGCGCTCCTTCCGATGAACATTATCCGCAACACGAACAAAGCCGGCGACTACATCGTTACCGGGACTTGGAGCAAGAAAGCCGCGTCGGAAGCGAAGACGCAAGGCAAAGTCAACGTCATTTGGAACGGTCAAGACGAAAAATTCGTCCGCAAACCGAGCGACGCGGAACTGCAAACGTCGGACGACGCCGCGTACTGCTATTACTGCGCGAACGAAACGATCGAAGGGATTCAATTCCCGACCGAGCCGAACGTTTCGGTTCCGTTGATCTGCGACGCGTCGAGCGAAATCTTCAGCCGTCCGGTTCAAATGGAAAAATACGGCGTGTTGTTCGCTTGCGCTCAAAAGAACGCGGGCCCGGCGGGCGTTACGCTGGTGATTATGCGCGACGATTTCGTCGAAATGAGCGGCGCCGACCTCCCGTCGATGTTCTCGTACAAGCAACTCGCGGACAAAGACTCGATGCTGAACACGCCGCCGACGTTCGGCATTTACATTATGAAGCTCGTTACCGAATGGCTGAAAGAACAAGGCGGTTTGGAAGCGATGCGTCAAAAGAACGTCGAGAAAGCGCAACTTCTTTACGACGCGATCGACGCGTCGAACGGTTTCTACCGCGTCCACGGAAACAAAGAGTTCCGTTCGATTATGAACGTTTCGTTCCGCCTTCCGACGGAAGAACTCGACAAAAAATTCCAAGAGGAAGCGAAGGCGTTCAAGTTGGCGAGCCTCGGCGGCCACCGCAGCGTCGGCGGCGAACGCGCGTCGATCTACAACGCGATGCCGCGCGAAGGCGTCGTCGCGCTCCGCGACTTTATGGTCGACTTCGCGAAGAAAAACGCTTAGTTTAACGAGCGTTTGACGCAAACTCAAACGGCGCGTTCGATTTTACGTCGAGCGCGCCGGTTTTCTTACCGTCTAGCGGCGCGCTCTCGCCGACCTCCGCCGCGCTTGTCCGCTTCTTTCCGCTCCGTAACCGCCGATTCGCCGCTTTTTCCCGCGTTCGTCGATTTCTCGCAGGCTTTAAAAATTTTTCGATTTTCTTAAAAATTTCTTGAAATCGCGCTCGACCGCCGGTATAATAACGAGCGAATCGACGAAAACGCCGCCTCGCCGAGCGTTTGCCGCCTCGCTCTTAAACCGTTGACTTATCGGAGCTTTCACTATGTCGCAACGTTTTTCCCGCCGTTCTTTTCTCGCCGCCGGAACCGGAGCCGCCGCGTTCGCCGCTCTTTCGGGCGCCCAATACGTTAAAGCGCAAGACGCGCCGCCAATCCAAGGTTTCGACGAAACGAAAACGAACGTCGACGAACAAAACGTTTGGAAACCGTTTACCGACCGCAAGTTGCGAATCGGAATCGTCGGGTTCGGCCTCTGCCAATTCGGCGCGCAGTTCGGACTCCAAGACTGCCCGAACGCGGAAATCGTCGCCGTCTCCGACCTCTTCGCCGACCGTCGCGACGCGCTCGCCAAGGCTTGCCGCTGCGAAAAAACCTACGAATCGCTCGAAAAAATGCTCGAAGACGACGCGATCGAAGCCGTTTTTATCGCCACCGACGCGCCGAGCCACTGCGATCACGTTTTGAAAACGTTGAAAGCCGGCAAGCACGTCGCTTGCGCCGTCCCGGCCGTTTGGGGTTCGCTCGAAGACGCCGACCGTCTCTTCGACGCGGTCAAAACGTCCGGCTTAACTTACGCGATGTTCGAAACTTCCGCTTACCACGACGCCGTTTACGCCTCGCGCCAAATCTACCGAGCGGGCGGTTTCGGGCGAATGATTTACACCGAAGGCGAGTACTACCACTACGGCGCCGGAACGCTCCCGGGCTATAAAGATTGGCGTCGCGGACTCCCGCCGCAATGGTATCCGACGCACTCGAACGCTTATTACACTTGCGTTACCGGCAAAACGTTTACCTCGGTTTCCTGCGTCGGTTGGCGGAGCAAGCTCGAAGAGTACCAAAAGGGCGCGAACCCTTACGACAACCCGTTCGGAACCGAAATCGCGCTTTTCGAAACGAGCGAAGGCGGCGCGGCGCGGATGGCGGTCAGTTGGGACAGCGCGGGCTGGGGCGGCGAAGTCGGACGCAACCGCGGCGAAATCGGCGCCTATCAAACGTCCTTCGAACCGCTGAACGACGAAGCGAAGGAAATTGTCGCGAAACTCGGCGACCTCCGCAAACCGGCGCTTCCGCCGAACGTCGGCGCGGGCGGACACGGCGGCTCGCACGGCTACCTCGGCTCGAACTTTATCGAATCGGTCTTGAAGGGCGTTCGTCCGACCGTCGACGTCGCGACCGCGCTGAACACGACCGTTCCGGGAATCGTCGCGCATACGTCGGCGCTCAAAGACGGCGAACGCCTCCCGATTCCGCAATACAAACTCGACTGAGCCGGAAGCGAACCGTTAAAATCCGCCGCGAAGGCCGCGATTCGACGGCGGAAACGCGACTTAGGCGCTTGACAAACGCCGCCGCGTCATTAATATAATAACGTCGCGGCGAAAAAAGGACGGGAAAACGGTTCGACGGCGCGTCGAAACGCTTTCCCGTTTTGCGTATTTTCGTCGTTTTAACGTCAATTTTTCTTTTCACCGTCGACTCGACCGCCGTCGAGAGGAGCGCGTTATGAAAATCGGAACCGTTAAGGAAATCAAGCAACACGAATACCGCGTCGGGCTCACGCCGGACGTCGCCGCCGCTTATATCGCCGCCGGGCACGAAGTTTACGTCGAAGCGGGCGCGGGCGAAGGTTCCGCTTTTCCGGACGAAGAGTACGTCGAAGTCGGCGCGAAGATTCTCCCGACGGCGCTCGAAGTCGCGTCGACGGTCGATATGCTCGTGAAGGTGAAAGAGCCGCTTCCGCGCGAATACAATCTCCTTCGTCCGGGCTTGATTCTTTACACGTACCTTCACTTGGCGGCGGAGCGTCGTTTGGCGGAAGAGCTGGCGGCGAAAAAGGTGAAGGCGGTCGCTTACGAAACGATTCAAGAGCCGACCGGGCTTCCGTGTTTGCGTCCGATGTCGGAGATCGCCGGGCGCTTGAGCATTCAAGAGGGCGCGAAGTACATTGAAAGCGCTTACGGCGGGCGCGGGATTCTTCTCGGCGGCGTTCCGGGCGTCGAACGCGGCAAGGTCGTCATCGTCGGCGGCGGGATCGCCGGGACTTACGCGGCGAAGGCGGCGGTCGGAATGGGCGCGGAAGTTACGATCGTCGACGTCAGCCTGCAACGCTTGACCTACTTGGACGATATTTTTGGCGCCGGCGTTACGACGTTGTTCGCGTCGGAACGCAACATCGCTCGCGCGCTTTCCGAAGCGGACTTAGTCGTCGGCACGGTCTTGGTTCCGGGCGGTTCGACGCCGAAACTGATTCGCCGCGAACACTTGAAGACGATGAAACGCGGCGCCGTCATCGTCGACGTCGCGGTCGACCAAGGCGGCTGCTGCGAAACGTCGCGCGTTACGTATCACGACGACCCGGTTTTCATCGAAGAAGGCGTCGTTCACTACTGCGTCGGGAATATGCCGGGCGCCGTTCCGCGCACGTCGACGGTCGCTCTCACCAACGCGACGCAAATTTACGGCCTGCAAATCGCGAACCTCGGCCTCGAAGAAGCGGCGCGCCGCAATCCGGCGTTGGCCAAGGGCGTCAACTATTACGACGGCAAATGCGTCAACGCGAACGTCGCCCGCAGTCTCGGCGTCGAGTTGGTCGACCTCGCGACGCTGATCGGCTGAACGCTTAACCGTCGCTAAATTCAGCGTTTAAACAAAGAAAAACGCCGCCGAGCCAACCGACTCGACGGCGTTTTTTAACGCGCCTTCCTTCGCCGAACGGTTTGCGCGCCGTTTTTTTCCTTGCTTGCCGCTTTGCGCCCCCGTTGTTTTAAACTTTGCGATCCCCGTTGTTTTAAAGGAGAAAGCGCAATGTCCGAAGCCGCCCGTTCCCGCCGCGACGACGCCGAAATCGTCGTTCGTTCCGCCGTCGAAGCCGACTTGGAAGCGGTCGGCGCGGTCGCGGAGGCAATTTTCGGCGACGAAATCGCCGGAACGCCGCCGTCGCTTTTGCCGACGCTTTATCGTTATTTAGCGCGTTATTATTGGTTCCCGAAGTCGCCGTTCAACTTGGCGGCGGTCGTCGACGGGCGGCTTTGCGGCGCGCTCTTCGCGGCGCCGGCAAATTTAGCGGAAAACGCCGACGCCGCCGACGCTTGGATCGCGCCGCGCCTCGCGACGTCGGAGGAACGGGAATTTTTCGCAAAATATCGCGCTTACCTCGACGCGAACCGTCGCGCCGAACTCGCCGCGGCGCGCCCGAACGAAACGCTTCTTCTCTTTTTCGTTAGCGTTCGGCCAGGTTGCGGTCGCGCGGCGTCGCGAGAGTTCGAGCGGCGTTTGCGAGCGCACGTCGCCGAGTCGTCGACGCAGCCGAATGCAAACGCCGCGCCCGTTCCGCTTTCGACGCTCCTTTGGACGGACGACACTTGCGATTTCGGCTGGTACGAACGCAACGGTTTTGTCGAAGTCGCGCGTTTTCCGCAACAAACCGAACTGCGCCCGGAACCGTTTTCGACCTTCCTCTTCCGTAAAGAATACCGCTAAACCGCCGCGTTCGAACGAACATTGAGCCGTCAAGCGCGCCGCTCGACGTTCCGACGCCAACGCAAAAAACGCCGCCGAGTCCGCAAAACTCGACGGCGTTTTTAGTTTCAACGAACGCGACGCCGAACGTTCGCCCGAATGTCGCGCCGCTTTTTAAATTTCGGCGAAATTACTTCTCGACGATTTCAATCTTCGCGAAGTACGCCGCTTCCCAACTCCAGCCGTTCGGTTGGTTGACGATTTCGATTTTCGTCTCTTTTCCGGCGTTTTGCCCCAACGGAACTTCGACCGTCAGCCAACCGTCCGCGCCGACGCTATCTTTCGAAACGACAAGCTCTTTCGCCGTTTCGCCGTTCAACTTGACGCTCAGCGAATAGTCGCCGACGACGTCGCCCGCCAGGTGGTGCGAAACTTCCAAAACGAGCGTCGACTTCGCCGTCGGAACGACCGTCTTCGAGACGACCGCGCCGATTTCGCGCAGTTCCGGGTGCGTCATCAAGACGTTTTGGCGACCGCGGTACTCGGCGCGGAAGCCGGGGTTCATGTCCGGGCCCATATGCGAAACTTGGAAACCGTTAAAGTGTTTCGCCGTCAACTCTTCGAGCGAATATTCGCGGAACTTGATTTGCTTCAACTCTTCCTCGGTGAAGCGAATCGCGGCGCCGTCGCTCGGGAGTTCTTCGCTCGGCGCGAC
>JAGBDD010000047.1 GCA_017937685.1 Thermoguttaceae bacterium
CACTCCCGCGACTGGAAGATGACGCAAGACGGCGAAACGTCGGCGTCCCTTTGTTACGTCGTCGGCGGCGAAGCGATCGCGCAGTGCAACATTGCCGCGAACGGCAAAATCGACCTCGAATCGAAACCGTCGATCGACGCTTATAAAGCGGAAATCAAGAAAGGGCTCGGCGACCGTTTCGGCGCGTTCGTTCAAGACGAAGTTTACGCGGGCCCGTCCGGCGACTCGATTTATTACGTCGTCGCCGACGGCGCTTACGAAGGCGTCCCGTTCCGTTGGGTTTATTACCTCGTTACCGACGAGGCTGGAAACCAAGCGACGCTGATGTTCGAAATCCGCGCCGATATGCTCGACAATTACGACGACTCCGGTCGCGAAATCGTCGAGACGTTCCGCATCGTTCCGCGCGTCGACCCCGCCGCTAAAGCCGCCGCCGAGAAGGCCGCTCGCGAAGCCGCCGCGAAAGCGAAACAAGACGCCGCCGACGCTCCGAAAGCTCCGGAAGGTCGCGGTATCGACGCCGCGACGGCGACCGCCTCCGACGCGACGCAAACCGACGACGCCGAACTCGAACGCGCGCCGTCGCCGGAAAAATAAACGCTCGCCGACGCAAAAAAGACGAAGAAAGGAACGCTCAATGTCCGCCGCGTCCGTTAAAAAAACGCCCGCCAACGCCGCCAAGCCGGTCAAAAAGCGCGTTTGCAAGAAAGCCGAAAAAGCCGAAACGAACGCCGTCGACGCCGCCAAGCCGGTCAAAAAGCGCGTTTGCAAGAAAGCCGAAAAAGCCGAAACGAACGCCGTCGACGCCGCCAAGCCGGCCAAAAAGCGCGCTTGCAAGAAAACGACGACGGAAAAGAAAACCGCCGCCGCGACGCCGAAAAGCGCTTCGCCGTCGACGCTTTCTCCGACGGAGCGCCGCCGACTCGCCGACCGCGTCTTCGCGACGTTGGCCGAACGCTATCCGAACCCGAGTTGCGCGCTCGACCACCGGTCGCCGTTCCAGCTCCTCGTCGCGACGATACTTTCGGCGCAATGCACCGACAAGCGCGTCAACGCCGTTACGCCCGCCCTTTTCGAGCGGTTCCCGACGGCGCAAGCGTTCGCCGACGCGCCGGTCGAAGCGATCGAAGAGCTAATCAAAAGTTGCGGTTTTTACCGAGCGAAAGCGGCGAACATCTCGCAAGCGAGCCGCGCGATCGTCGAGCGTTTCAACGGCGAAGTTCCGGCGACGCTCGAAGAACTCGTCCGACTCCCCGGCGTCGGTCGCAAAACGGCGAACGTCGTTCTCGGGAACGCGTTCGGGATCGCGTCCGGTTTCGTCGTCGACACGCACGTTCTGCGGTTGAGCCGCAAAATCGGCCTTTCGGACGAAGAGACGCCGGAAAAAGTCGAACGCGACCTCAACGAACTCGTTCCGCAAAACGATTGGGTCGACGGGAGCCACCGCCTCATTTACTTGGGACGCGAGTATTGTATCGCCCGCCGTCCGCAATGCGACGCTTGTCCTCTCGGCGCGTTTTGCTTAAAGCGCCCTTGACCGCCGACGCCGCCGGTTTCGCCGCTTTCGCCAATTTAACCGATCCCGCTAATTTAGCGAACTTGGCCAAAATCGCCAATTCAGCCCGTTTTAACCAATTTAGCGAACCGCGCCTAACTCGCCGTTTTACGCGGTTCGCTTTATTTTCCCGTTTTCACTTAACCGCCCGTTTCGCGCCGTTCGCCGATTCCCCCGCGATATTTCACGGGACGCCGGTCGACGCCGCGTTTTGATTTTTAGAAAACAATGCCGATTTTCATTACTATTCTTCTTTTAATCTGTTCTAACGCGTTTATGACGTTCGCTTGGTACGGGCACCTTTCGACGCTCAAAGGCAAATGTTGGCTCGTCGCCGCGTTGGTCAGTTGGGGAATCGCGTTTTTCGAGTACATGCTGCAAGTTCCGGCGAACCGCATCGGCTCGACGGCGATGACGCTTCCGCAGTTGAAAATTTTGCAAGAAGCGATTTCGCTGTCGGTTTTCGTCCCGTTCGCGATCCTTTTCGCCAAGCAGGAAGTCGGCTTAAATTACCTTTGGGCCGGGCTTTGCATCGCGGGCGCCGTTTTCTTCATCTTCCGCGGTTGAGCGGCGTTCAACGGTTTCAACGGAGTTAAGCGGCGTTCGATAATTAGAACGCTCGAATCGACGTTAAACGAGAGCTTCGGCGCGGCGTCCGCTCTTTTCCGACCGTCGCCGCGCCGTTTTCGCCGATTTTCAAACGATTCCGCGCAACTTGAACTGCTTGATTTTGTTGTAAATCGTTTTCTCGCTAACGCCGAGTTTGCGCGCCGACTGCGCCCGATTCCCGCCGCAAGCGTTAATCGTTTCGATAATCGCGCGGCGTTCGATTTCAGCCATCGTCAGCCCGGCCAACCCCATCGCGCCGTCCGGCGAACGGGAGTCCTTAATCATCGTGTCGAACGAAATGTCGTTTTCCGACACGACGACGTCCGGCGCGGTCTCCATCGCCTTTTGCAACACCGACTCGAGTTCGCGCACGTTGTACGGCCAAGAGTATTGGCGCAATTTGTTCAGCGCCGACGTCGACAAAATCGACAGATTCCGGTCGTTCGCCCGAGCGACGCGGCTCATAATTTCGCGGGAAAGCGCCGGAATGTCCTCCACTCGGTCGCGAAGCGGCGGCACGTTCAGCGTTAGCGCGTTCAGGCGGAAATAAAGTTCGTCGCGGAACCGGCCTTGAACGCAGGCGATCGCCAAATCGCAACTCGTCGAGGCGACGACGCGGGCGTCGATTCGGCGCGTTTCGGTCGAGCCGACCCGGCGCGTCGTTTTGTCTTGAATGAATTGGAAAATCCGTTTTTGCAACGACGGCGACAAATCTTCGACGTGATCGAGGAAAATCGTTCCGCCGCGCGCCAGCTCCAACCGACCGGGCCGATCGCAGGCGACGCCGGGAATCGCGCCTTTGGCGACGCCGAACAAATCGGCTTCGAGCGTCTCCGGCGGAAGCGCGTTGCACGAAACGACGACGAACGGAAAACGCGCCCGCGGCCCGGCTTGGTGAATCTGTTGAGCGACGACGCTCTTCCCGACGCCGCGTTCGCCGGAAATTAGAATCGTCGCGTCGAGTCGTCCGAACGCTTCGATCTGTTTGCGCAACGTTTGAATCGGCGTCGAGACGCCCGCCATCGTCGCGGGAAGCGCCGGCGTCCCGACCGTTTGGCGCAAGGAGCGGTTTTCGCGCGCCATCCGATTCAACTTCAAGACTTGGCGCGTCGCCTGCAGGAGCGCTTGGCGTTCGCAGGGCTTGACGATGTACGAGTGAACGAACTTGCTCAACCGTTTGCGGCGCTCGGCGTCGCCGGTCGGCTCGTCCATAAAGATGATCGGCGCGTCCGGGTATTTGTCGACCAGTTGACGGCAAAGCGTTTCCGGCGACGCGTCCAACGTCGCGGAGTCGATCAGAAACCCGGCGGCGTCCCCGAGCGCGAGTCCGGAAAGCGTTTCGGGCGAAGCCGCTTCGACGACGCCGACGTTTTCGACTTCGAGACAGCGACGCATCGCCGCCCGCGAACCGGCGTCCCCGCAAAGAACGACGATCGAATCGGTCGCGACCGAAGCGACCGAACGTTCGCCGGTCGAGCGACGCTCTTCGACGGCGGCGGCGAAAAACGCGCTCTCGTCGCTCCGAGTTTCGACGCTCGAAACGCCAAATTCCGAAGTCGCCAAACGGTCGACGGATTGATTTTGTTGTTCCAACGAATAATAAGACGCGCTGCTCATTTGAGTTCCTTTTCTTTTTTTTTCGCTCGTTAACGTTTTCCGTTAATCTCCGAGCGTCGCTTGAATATATAACGCAAACAAAATCGACGATAAACGATTTTCCTTTTCCGACGAAGCCGTTTCGGCAAGACGCGAAATCGACGCGATTTGCGGAAAGCCTTTCGACTCCCGGGCCGCCAAGCCGTTAGGAAGGAAGGTCGCGAACGTTTTCGCGTCCGGCGTTCCTTCGCGCGCTCCTTTGCGGCGACGTCGACATTTTACAACGAAATTCCGATTCCTTACAGACTATAAATGCCTTAATCGCAAGATTTTAAAACAAATTCGTCTAGAAATTTTACACGCGAAAAAACGCCGC
>JAGBDD010000048.1 GCA_017937685.1 Thermoguttaceae bacterium
CCGGGTTTACCCCGGTTTTGCACCGGGTTTGCACCGGGTTTGCACCGGGTTTGCACCGGGTTTGCACCGGGTTTGCACCGGGTTTGCTCCGGATTCGCTCCGGATTCGCTCCGGGTTCGCTCCGGGTTCGCTCCGGGTTTGCACCGGGTTTGCACCGGGTTTGCTCCGGGTTCGCTCCGGGTTCGCTCCGGCGCCGCGTTTTCAAAAAATAACGCCCGCCCCCTTGGACGAGCGCAAGTTTCGGTTATAATAAAAGCGGCGGAAAGTTGCAAAGCGCGGTTTTTCGCTTGAGTTCGCGCTCGGATCGCTTTCGCTTCGAAACGCCGACGCGCCTTCGACATTTTGCTTCGCTCACCCCGTAAAACAACGAACGGAACCCCGACGATGGCGCCGCATTTTATCTTTGAAATGAATCGCGTTTCGAAGCGATTCGGAGACAAAACGATCCTCCAAAATATCAGCCTGTCCTTCTATTACGGCGCGAAAATCGGCGTCGTCGGCGAAAACGGCGCCGGGAAGTCGACGCTCTTAAAGATTATGGCGCAAATCGACAAGGACATCGACGGCGAAGTCAAGTTCGTCAAGGGGATGACCTGCAAATACGTCGCTCAAGAGCCGGAACTCGACCTCGACGCGACCGTCCGCGAGAACGTCGCGAAAGCCGTCGCGCCGATTCAAGCGAAAATCGACCGTTTCAACGAAATTTCAATCTTGATGGGCGATCCCGACCAAGCGGACAATTTCGACAAGTTGATGGAGGAAATGGGAACGCTCCAAGAAGAAATCGACGCCGTCGACGGTTGGGAACTCGACCGCAAAATCGACGTCGCCGCCGACGCGCTCGTCCTCCCGCCGGACGACGCGATCGTCCGCCAACTCTCCGGTGGGGAACGCCGCCGCGTCGCCCTTTGCCAAGCGTTGCTCGAACAACCCGACCTCCTTCTCCTCGACGAACCGACGAACCACCTCGACGCGGAAACGGTTCATTGGCTCGAAGGCGCGCTCCGCGACTATCGCGGCACCGTCATTATCGTTACGCACGACCGCTACTTCCTCGACAACATCACGAAGTGGATTCTCGAAATCGACAATTCGCGCGGTCTCCCGTTCGAAGGCAACTACTCGTCTTGGCTGGCGCAAAAAGCGGAGCTTCTCCGCGTCGCCGAAAAGCAAGAGTCGCAACGCCAAAAGACCCTCAAACGCGAACTCGAATGGATTCAAACGGCGCATAAGGGCCGCCTGCAAAAGAACCAAGCGCGCGTCAACTCTTACGAAAAACTCGCCGCCGAGCAAAAACTCGACGATAAAAGCGACGCGATCATCCAAATCGCCCCGGGCCCGCGCCTCGGCGAAAAGGTTCTCGTCGTTAACGGCCTCTCGAAGAGCTACGAAATCGGCGGCGTCAAAACGACGCTTCTCGACGACGTTTCGTTCATCGTCCCTCGCGGCGCGGTCGTCGGCGTCGTCGGCCCGAACGGCGTCGGGAAATCGACCCTCTTCCGTATGATCGTCGGCGACGAAACGCCGGACGCCGGAACGATCGAACTCGGCGAAACGGTTCAACTCGCTTACGTCGACCAGCACCGCGACGCGTTGAACCCGGAAAACACCGTTTTTGAAGAAATTACGGACGGTCGCGATCGCGTCGAACTCGGCCCGATCGAAATGAACAGCCGCGCTTACGTCAGCCGCTTCAACTTCCGCGGTTCGCAACAACAACGCCTCGTCGGCGTCTGCTCCGGCGGCGAGCGGAACCGCGTCCACTTGGCGAAGCTCCTGAAACGCGGCGGCAACCTTCTCCTTCTCGACGAACCGACGAACGACCTCGACGTCGGGACGATGCGAGTGCTGGAGCAAGCGATTCTCGAGTTCCCGGGCTGCGCGATCGTCGTCAGCCACGACCGTTTCTTCCTCGACCGCATTTGCACGCACATTCTCGCGTTCGAAGGGAACGGCAAAACGCGTTGGTTCGAAGGCGACTTCTCCGCTTACGAGGAAGCGTTGCGCGCCGAAGACCCAAGCCGCGTCGAGAACCGCCGCTCGAAGTACCGCAAAATCCCGCAATTTTGATTCGGATTTAACGATTTTACTGGTTAAACCGCCGCTTCGACGCGCTTGACCGCCTAAAAAACGCCGCGTTATTCCCCAACGCGGCGTTTTTATTTCTTGCGCCCTTGCCGCGCTTACCTTTCGCGTTCGTCGACGCGGCGTTTGCTCGACGTTAAAATGTTAACCCCAAGAATTTTGCGCCCGCGCGCCGCCAACAAACGCGCTCTCCCCCCGACCGACGTTAAAATATATCGATTAAAAGGATTTTAGTGCGTTCGCGCGCCCCGATCGAGCGCGGCGTTCCGGCCGGAATCACCAGCGACTCTCCCGCTTCGACCGTATGCTCGACGCCGTCGACCGTTATCCGCGCGACGCCTTCCAAACAAAACGCGAGCGCGTCCGCCTCGACGACGGTCGTTTCGAGCGACTCGTCCCGTTCGACCGCGAAAAGCGTCAAGCGCGTTCCGACGTTTTGCGCCAACGTTCGACTCGTTATCTCGCCGTCCAAATAAGACGTTTCGTCCGCGAGCCGAAAAACGGCGCCGCTTTCCAAATCTTTGAACCGATTTCGCATTTTCGTTTCTCCTCTTGAATTTCGCTTTCGCCGCTCCTTGCTTGACGGCGGCCCTCGTCGCGACTTTTTACCTCGCCGGAGACAAATTAGCGAAATTGCGCAAAATTTTCGCGCCGACGTCAAAAGAAACGTCAAAAGAAACGTCAAAAGAAACGTCAAAAGAAACGTCAAAAGAAACGTTAAAAGAAACGTTAAAAGAAACGTTAAAAGAAACGTTAAAAGAAACGTTAAAAGAAACGTTAAAAGAAACGTCAAAAGAAACGTCAAAAGAAACGTCAAAAGAAAATGTCAAGAAGAAACGTCCGTTTTTTCCGCGCGGCTTAGCTCGATTTCCCATTTCGCCCACATTACGACGGCGTTCGCCCAATACAACGCCCACATAACAAGCGTCGCCCCGGCGTTTTCCTCGCCGTTCCAGAAAGCGCGCGCCCAAAGAAAAATCGTTACGGAATTTACAAGGAACCAAATCGCCCACTGCTCGACGAGCGTTTTCAGCGTCGCCAACATCGCGACGACGGAAGCGACCGTCGTCAGCGCGTCGACGAAGGGCGCGTCGCCGCCGATTCGACGCAAAAACTCGCCGTAAATCGCCGTCCCCAGGGCTATCGCCAACGCTCCAAACGCGACCGTTCCTCGACTTGCGCGCCGTTTCCCCATTTCGCCGGTCTCGGGATTCGCGTTTTGGTTCCCCAAGTAAAACCCGAGAAGTTGCGTCGGCAAGTAATACGCCAAGTTCAGCGTTGCCTCGCCAAAATACCGCGCTTCGAAGGAGATCCAAGAATACGCCAAGACGTTGACGACGCCAAAAAGATACGCGCTCGTCTTCCCCTTCCCGATCAAAACGACGTAAGCGACGCCGCAAACCGCCGAAACGACGCCGAGCGGCCCTTCGTTCCAATAGAGCGCGAGCCCAAGAATAATCGCGCAACACGCCGCCAACCAAGCGACTTCCCAAGTTCGCCAACCGCGCGCTTCGTTTCGCGCCCAAGTTCGCCAAGCGTCAAGCCTCGGCGTCGCCGAAACGTTCGTCGTTTTCATCGTTCGTCGGCGACGTTAACCTTCGTCGACCGCCTTATCGCGTTTCAAAAAAGAAAAAACGCGACGTTTTCAAATTATATTAACGGCAAAAAGAAATAAAATGCGGGTAAGAGGACTCGAACCTCCACGCGCGGTGCGCATCGGAACCTAAATCCGACGTGTCTGCCAGTTCCACCATACCCGCGAAGCGAAGGCGCGAAACGCAAAACTTCGCTTTTCGTTCATTATATCGTCTTTTCCGCTTTCGACAAGCGCCCGTTTATTAAATTCTCGACTTAAATTGACGCTTCAAACGTTTCTCGAGCGTTTCTTTCGACGCTTTTCTCGCCTTCGCGCCGTTTCGCCGATTAATTGCGCAACAAGACAAAAATCAACGCGCCAAGCAACGCCAAAATCAACGCGATCAACCCGGCGATCGCGATAAACGTCTTCGTCGCCCGTTTCCGCCGCCGCATCGCTCGCGACTCGTCGTCCGCAAAACGTCGCGCCGCGTCGGAATTTTGCGCCGCTTCGGCCAAACTTGCGAACGCCGAAACTCCCGACGCGCTCCCGTTCCGCCCCTCGACCGCTTCGCCGACGGCAAAAACGCGCTCCAACTCCGGAAAAACGCGCCTCGCCTCTTGCCAAGCCGTCCAATCTTCTCGCCAAACAAGAGTTTGCGGAGCGACGCGACGCTCGTTGATCCAAGCGGCCATCACGTCGCCCGTCGCCGGGCCGTACTGCTGATTGTCGAGCGACCGAACGTACCAAACGAGCCGCGGGTCGCGCAACGGTTCGGCGTCGTCGAACCGCGCCGTTTCTCGCCCGTGTTGAGCGGAACCGTCGACAGCGCGACGCAACACGTCCCCCAACGCCGCTTCGGCTCGACCGCCGTCCAGCAAAAATTTCCCCGACGCTTCGTCGACCGACGCCGCGTTTTGCTCGCCCCGCGCCGCTTCGACGTTTTCTCCTTCGCCGCGCGAAACGACGGTCGCCGCGCCGTTCGGACGTTCGGCGTTTTCCTTCGCGGTCTCGGACGACGTTCCCTCGAACGCATTCTTGCCGGACGGCTCGCGAACGCTTGCCGTCGGAATCGTCATACGCGCTTGGCATTTCGGACAAATACCGATTTTGCCCGCCAATTCAGACTTAACGTTCAATTTATGCCCGTTCGGACAATAAAAGCGAATCCCCATCCTTCGTCGTTCCTTTAAAATTCGGCGTCGCGACGCTCGCCGCTTTCCGTTTAACGCCCTACTTTCCGCCCAACCGTCGACGCTCTCGTTTTGGCGGCGCGCGAAACGTCGACCGTCGCCGACGTTCGACGCGCTCGTCGTTCCACGTCGATAATTCGGCGCGGCGCCCCGTTTTTATTATACGCTCCTTCCGGAAAAATTGGGCGAAAATCGCCGCCGAAAATTAAATACGGGCAAAATTTCGCCGGAATATTCGGGAAAACCCCTCTTTTCGCTCCGTCGAACGGCAAAAAATCCCCGGCGCGGTCGAGCGAACGAACTCCGCCGCCTCCGTCGAGACGAGAAACCGGAATCCGCAAACCCGACCGCGTCCGTTGAAACGCCGAAAACAAGCGTCGTTAAAAACGCTCGTTTTCCGCTCAGATTTCAATCCAGCGTTCTTCGCGAGCGCTTTGCAGAACCGCGTCGCAAACTTTTTGCGTCCGAACCGCGTCGCGAATCGTCGGAACCGACGCGACCGGCGTTTCTCCGGCGGCTTGCAGGAGGAAGTCGGCGGTTTGATTGATAAAATAGTGTTCGTAACCGATAACGGTTCCCGGAACCCAATAACGGTTCATGTACGGATGTTCGGAGTTTGTAACGAGAATTTTCTGCCAACCGGTGAGGTGATCCTCTACCTTGCGCCCGGTTTCCGGGTCGGCGTAACGGAAAAATTGCAGATATTCCGGCTCTTCGAGGTTGAAATAGCAGGCCCCGTTTTCGCCGTTGATTTCCATCGTGTTGAAGTTTTTACGTCCGCGAGCGTACCGCGAGCTTTCGAACGTCCCCATCGACCCGTTTTCGAAAATCGCGAGGAACATGCAGGCGTCGTCGATCGTAATCGGCGTTTTTTCGCCGGTTACGGCGTTGACGCGTTCCTTGACGAAAATTTCGGTATGCGCGCAAACTTTCTTAATCGGGCCGTTGATCCATTCGGCGCAGTCGATCGAGTGCGCGAGCAGGTCGCCGGTAACGCCGCTCCCGGCGACGTTTGCGTCGAGCCGCCAAAGGGAAGCGCCGCCGACCGGCACTTTTTGGCTGATCGTATAATCTTGGTTGTAAACGGCGCGATAATGGAACGCCCGACCGACGCGCCCTTCGTCGACCAGCTGCTTAAAGAGCGAAATCGACGGGTTGCGGCGGTAACAGAACGAAACCATCGACGCGACGCCGGCTTTTTCGACCGCTTCGGCCATCTCGACCGCCTCGGCGTAATTCATCGCGAGCGGTTTTTCGCAAATAATCATTTTACCGGCTTTAGCGGCGGCGATCACTTGCTCCTTATGCAGAAAGTTCGGCGAAGCGACGTCGATCAAATCGACGTCGTCGCGTTCGATCGCCTTGCGCCAATCGGTTTCGGTTTCTTCGTAACCCCAAGTTTTTTGGAACTTTTCGAGCTTTTCCTTATCGCGGCCGCAACAAACTTTCAAGACCGGCTTGCAAGGCAAATCGAAGAAATGCCCGACTTGGTTGAAGGCGTTCGAGTGCGCGCGCCCCATAAACCCGGTTCCCAACATACAAACGTTCAGCGTTTTCATTCGGCGGTTCCTTTCGCAAAAAGCGGTTAAGCTCGATTATTTAAGTCAAGTTACCCCGACCGCGAAATATCGGTCGAAATTCAAGTAATTCAAAAAGCCGGTAAAAAACGAAGCGCGCGAAACTCGGTCGAACGCCGCCTTTGCTTTTCAAACGTTATTCGAAAAATTCAAAACCGACGTTGAAAACAAGTTCGACCGACCGTTCGATTATTCGGTTTCCGCGCCCCAAAAGCTGCGTCGCCGTTTTTTCGACCGCCGAAACGGCGTCAAGACGACGTTCTCGGATCGACGCGGAGCCGAAATTTCGCTCGCTTTTGCTTAAGGATACCGGAAGCGGCGCCGCGTTTCAAGTTTTTTCGCGCGATTTTCGCCGTTTTCTTGAAAAAACGTCAAAATTTTTCCGTTTCCGCGCCGCGTCGGTCGCTTTTCGCCCTTCGACCGACGCCGGGAGTCCCCCTCGTCGCCCCCGCTTGCTCAAAAGCGACATTAATATATAATGACGAAAGCGTCGTTTCGCGTCGCCGTCCGCCCTTCCGTTCGTCTCCGGAGAATCGCAATGCTCCCGCGCCCCCCTTACGTTCCGCCTAAAGTCCTAAAAATCGTCGAACTCCTCGAAACCGGCGGCGCGACCGACGTCTTAATCGTCGGCGGTTTCGTTCGCGACGCGCTTCTCGGCGTCGCCTCTAAAGACGTCGACGTCGAAGTTTACGGCTTAAGCTATTCGCAAATTCGCGATATTTTAGCGCCGTCGTTCCACGTCGATATCGTCGGCCAGTCGTTCGGAGTAATGAAAGTCGGTCGCGACGTCGACGTCGCCCTGCCGCGGCGCGAATCGAAAAACGGCGTCGGGCACAAGGGGTTTTCGGTCGAAACGAACCCCGACATTACCCCGCGAGAAGCGTTCGGACGCCGCGATTTCACCATTAATGCGATCGGAATGCGCCGCGACGGCTCCCTTTGCGACCCGTTCGACGGCGTCGGCGACTTGCGGCGTCAAATCCTCCGCGCGCCCGGCCCCGCCTTCAAAGACGACCCCCTCCGCGTCCTCCGAGGAATGCAGTTCGCCGCCCGCTTCGGTTTCCAAATGGACGCGCAAACGATCCAATATTGTCGCGAAGTGTTCGACGAGTTCCCAACCCTATCCCCCGAGCGGATTTACGGCGAATGGGAAAAGTGGGCGCTCAAAAGCCTTTACCCGGACGCCGGGCTCGACGTCCTCCGCGAAACCGGCTGGCTCGACGCGTTTCCGGAGCTGAAAGCGCTCGTCGGTTGCGCGCAAAACCCGAAATGGCACCCGGAAGGCGACGTCTGGACGCATACGAAAGCCGTCTGCCGCGAGGCCGCGCAAGCCGTTCGCGCCTTCGAGCCGAAACTAACCGACGAGGAACGCGCCGCCGTTATGTTCGCCGCGCTCGCGCACGACTTCGGCAAACCGGAAGCGTCGTTCGTCGACGAAAACGGCGATATTCGCTCCCCCGGACACGCCAAGGTTAGCGCCCCGCTCGCCCGAACTTTCTTGGAGCGAATGCGCGCCCCGCTAAAACTAACCGAAACGGTCGAGAAACTCGTCGGCGAGCATATGACGACGAGCGCGGAGCCGAGTTTGCGCGCCGTCCGTCGCCTCGCCAAGCGTCTCGAACCGGCGAACGTCCAACTTTGGACGCTTCTTTGCCGCTCCGACGCGCTCGGGTGCGCCGCTCCGGCTCGACACGAAACGACCGCCGAATACGCCGTCGCCGCCGAAGCGGAATTTGCCGCGGAACCGACGCTCAACCCGGCGTTAAACTCGACGCGACCGTCAAACTCTCAACTTTCGCCGAACGCGGAAACCGCCTCCGCTCCGCAAAATCGTCAAATCCGTTTCAAAGCGGACGTTTGGCTCGACCTCGCCGCTCGAATGGGAATCGACGACGAGGGCCCGAAACCGCTCGTTCAAGGGCGCGATCTGATCGCCCTCGGCGTCAAACCGGGCCCGGCGATGGGCGAAATTTTGCGCGCGGCCTTCGAAGCGCAGCTCGACGGCGAGTTCGCGACGCTCGAAGACGGCGTCCGCTGGATTCGCGAACGAGGCCTCGTCGACGGCTCCCGTTAACCGTCGCGACCGTTCGACGTTCCCCCCAAACGCCGCGTTTCCATTTTACCTCGCAAGCGCGACCGGCAAACCCGTTAAAATCGGCAAATTCGGCTGAAATTCGCTAAAATACCGCGTCGCGCCCCGCCGCGGCGAACGTTCGGCGCTTGAAAAAGAACGCCGACAATATATAATAGAAACTTAAAGGCGACGGCGCGCCAACCCTTGTTTCGCCCGTCGTTCCCCTCGTTCCCCATTTTGCCGATTTCCCCTTCCCTTGGCCGCTCGACGCGACGTCGTTTCGCCCTATGTCCTCCGTAACGCCCGACGAATTTATCGATTACCTCAAACGCAGCGCGCTCCTCGCTCCTCGCGAAATCGACGCCGCCGCGACCGAAATTCGTCGCGCCGTTCCGAAAGCGCTCGACGACGCGACGCGACTCGCCTCGGAGTTCGTCCGTCGCGGTCTGCTGACCGAGTGGCACGTTCGCCAACTCTTAAAACGCAAATACAAAGGCTTTACGCTTGGTCGTTACCGCGTTTTAGACCGTCTCGGAACCGGCGGAATGAGTTCCGTTTACCTCGCCGAACACAACATTACCAAGCGTCGCGAAGCGATCAAAGTCCTGCCGAAGCCGAAAGCGGAGGGCGAGTATTTGAAACGTTTCCATCGCGAAGCGCAGGCGCTGGCGTCGCTCTCTTCTCCTTACGTCGTAAGCGGTTACGGCGCCGACGAACGCGACGGCGTTCATTTTGTCGCGATGGAATATTTCGACGGCTTAAACTTGCGACAGCTTGTCGAAAAATTAGCCCAAAACGGCGAAGCGGCGCCTTACGAGGACGCGGCGTCGTATATCCGTCAAGCGGCGCTCGGACTCCGCCACGCTCACGAACGCGGTCTCGTTCACCGCGACGTCAAGCCGGAAAACATTTTGGTCAACGCTCGCAAAGAGGTGAAAATCATCGACTTCGGTCTCGCGCTCTTCGTCGGCTCCGCCGTTACGCCGGGTAGCGAAAAACGGATTCTCGGCACCGCGGACTACCTGGCGCCGGAGCAAACGGTCGACAGCCACAACCTCGACGCCCGCGCCGACCTTTACGGACTCGGCGCGACGCTCTATTTTTGCCTCGTCGGGCGCCCTCCTTTCCCGAACGGCTCGGTTCCGGAGCGTCTTCTCGCGCACCGCCGCAAAGAACCGACGAGCGTTTTCGCCGAACGCCTCGACGCTTGGAACGATTTGCTCCAAATTTGCGCGAAGTTGATGGCGAAGAACCCGGACGACCGCTTCCAAACGGCGGCGGAAGTCGTCGACGCGACGGAGCGCTGCTTAGTGCGACACGGCTTCGCGACGCCGTTCGATTTCGGACGACGCGACGTCGACTTTGCGAACCTCGGCGACGGCGATCTCGGCGTCGACGTCGAAGGGCTTTTTCTTTCCAGCGACGCCGCGTCGAAACTCCCGGGCGCGCGAAACCTCGACGCTTCGGACGGCGCGGAAGTCTTGTCGTCAAAGCGTTTATCGGCGGACGACGACTCGTTTTTAAAGTCGATGGGGTTCTAACGCCGCGAACGTCGCTCGCCTAACCGTTTGCCTCTTACCCCGTCGCGCGGTCTTGTTTTACGCGCCGCCGCTCCCATTTGCGATAGGACGCCGAAAAATTTCCAAAAAATCTTCCCCAAACCTCTTTTACTACTTGACGCCGCAACGCCGTCTCGTTATCATATAAACGACCGCTAAACGCGACGTCGCGCCGTTTTCACGTTCGCCGTCCGAACGCCGCCTTCTATCTTGCGTTATTAAAGGAGGTTCGAAATGTCGTCCGCTCGTTTCCCGTCGCTCCTAAGTTACCGTGTCTCGCGACTTGGCGCCGCGCTCGGATTTTGTTGCGTCTTCGCCGGTTGCGACGATTCGCCCGCTCCCCCCGCCGCGCCCCCAGCCGCCGTTTCGCCCGCGTCCCCAACCGACGCGCCCCCCGCCGTCGAAGAGTTTCTTGAAGATTACGACGTAGATTACACGCCGGAAATTTTCCGTTTCGGCGGCGGTCGCGATCCGGCGCGCGTCTTTATCAAGCCGTTGACCGACGCCGATCGAGCGAAAATCGACGCGACGCCAAAGCCTTTTACGCTTGACTTTGCGTTCTCCGACGTTACCGACGCCGACCTTGAACGATTTATCCGAAATCCGAACCTTAAGCAAATTAGCCTTACCTACTGTCCGAACGCAACCGACGCCGCCGTCGAAATTGTATCGCGCGCCCCGAACCTCAAACACGTTCTCTTCGCCGAGCTTCCGCATTGGAAGTCCCCGAATTTCGCCGCGCTTGCCCAATGCAACCAGTTGGAATCGTTAACGTTAGCCAATTTCGAGACGACGTCCGAAGATTCTTTAAACGGCGTCGCAAAATGCGCCGGTTTGAAGAATTTACGCTTGATTTCCTGCCGCGTTACCGACGCGAACCTTGCGCAACTTGCGAATTTACCGGAACTTCAGTATCTTCATTTGCAAAAATGTTCGCCGGTCGCCGACGTCGGAATCGCCGAAATTGGCAAACTTAGCCAATTACGCGCCCTTAGTTTTTACGAAATCGCGCAACTTTCCGACGCCGGCGTCGCGCCGTTGGGCAAGTTGCCCCAACTTGAAAATCTCATCGTTATCAAATGCCCGCGCGTTACCAAAGAGGGATTCGAAACCTTGACCGCGCTTCCCGTTCGCTCGTTGACGCCGCCTGAACAAATTTTTTGCGACGACGCGATCGGCGTCTTAACGAAATTTCCGCAACTTCGCTCCCTCGTCGTTTGGTCGCCGCTTAACGAGCGCCTTACCGCGGTCGGAGTCGCCAAACTCAAAGAAATCGACGGTTTACAAAACATTTCCGTCGCCCGATGCTCGCCGTCCGAACGCGACGCGTTCGAAGCGTTGGGACGCGAACTTCCGAACTGCCAAGTTAACGTCGGTTTCGTCGTCGACGAGACTAAAATCAAGCGCGACATAGCTCCGCAACCGCGCCCAACGTCCGACGCCGCCGCGTCTTCCGTCCCTTAATTTGACGCGACGTCGACAAATTGTTCGACGACGCCGCATCGCCGCGTCTTCCGTTTCGCGTCGCGCGGCGCTTTCCCGTTATTTTCCGCGTTCGCCGAGTCAATTCGGCTTTTATCGTTTGTTATTTAAGGAGTTGCCTAATGACGCTTCATCGTTCCTCGACGTTTTATCGTTTTCGACGGCGCGCCGCGTTCGTCGCCGCTTTCTTCGCCGGGCTTTGCGCGTTCGTCGACGCCGCCGACGTCGCTCTTGCCTCCGTTTCGCGTTCTGCGGACGCGCCGCCGGTCGCGAACGACGTCCAACCGGCGACGCCCCGAGTCAGTCTCCGCTTCAACGGGCAACGCAACGCCGACGGCGACTATATTCGCCCCTTTACGGACGCCGACCTCGCGAAAATCGAAGCGACGCAAGTTCCTTTTTCGATTAGCTTTACCTATTCCGACGTCGACGACGCCGACCTCGAACGCTTGGCCGGGAACCCGTTCGTTCGCGACGTTACGCTTCACCATTGTCCGAACCTTACCGACGCCGCCGTCGAAATTTTGGCGCGTTTTCCGAATCTCGAACGCGCGATTCTCCTTCGCTTTCCGCAATGGAAGAACCCGAATTTCGCCGCGCTCTCCAACTGCAAGCAGTTGCATTCGTTGAGGTTGCAGAGTTGCGACTCTTTGTCGGAAGAATCGTTAAACGGCGTCGCGCAATGCGCTTCGCTTCGTTGGCTCGAGTTAACGCTTTGCCCCGTCGCCGACGCGAACCTTGCGCAAATCGCCAAATTATCGGCCCTCAAGAGCCTCCATATCAAGAACTGCGCGACGCTTACCGACGCCGGAATCTCTGAAATCGCGCAACTTACGGAACTAAGCAGCCTTATGTTAAAAGACGTCCCGGAACTTTCCGACGCCGGCGTCGCTCCGCTCTCTCGGCTGTCGCGCCTCAAATCTTTAGCGCTGGACGGCTGCCCGCGCTTGACGGAAAAGGGCCTCGCGACGTTCGCCGCGCTCCCGATTCATATGCTTTCGGCGCCGGAACAATTTTTTAGCGACGAAAAAATCGACGCGCTGACGCAATTCCCGCAAGTTCGCGTCCTTTTCGTCCGCCGAGCGCCAAACGCGAAAATCACGCTCGAAGGTCTCCTTAAACTCAAAGCGCTCAAAGAGTTGCGCGGCGTCTTCGCCGAAGAATGCTCGACCGCCGAAGTCGACGCGTTCAAAGCGGCGCAACGCGAACTTACGCGAATCGGAGTCGTCGTTACGCTCGCCGACGCGCCGGAACACAAGAAAAACGTTACCTTGCCGCCGCTTCAACGCGACGCCAAGTCGTCCGCCCGTTGACGCGATTTCCCAACACGCCGCAAGTCGTTTACCCGCAATGCTTCCAACGCAAAAGCGTCGCGCGGCGTTTTCCCGAAACCTCCGTCTAAACTTGCGAAAATTCCCGCTTGCCTAACGCGACGCCGCCTCCAAGGTCGGCGTCGCGTTTTCTCGTTCGTAAATCTCAACGTTCGCGCGGTTCCCGTTCTCGGCGACGCGGCGCGACGGTTTAACGTCGGGCCGTATTTCGTCGCCCATTTTAAAACCTTTCGCCGCAAATTTCGAACGACGCCGGCGTTTCTCTCGACAAAAAACGACCTCCGTCCGCGGAATCGTCGCGACCGTCGCTTTTCCGCGTCGCCGCTTCTCGCGCTTCTCGGAACGCAACGTTTCAAGCGACAAAAAAAAACCCGTTCCTCGCCGAAACGAAAAACGGGCTTCAAACTCGTTCGCTAAGCGACGTTAAACGTCAAAATTAGCGGGGGTTGAGTTCCTTGTATTTCGCCCAAACGGCCGGATCCGGTTCGAAGAGCTTCGCTTCGTCGGCGGTCGGCGCCGTCAACGGACGAACGACGCGGAAACCGACGTAAGGCGCTTCCGTCATCCACCAAATCGATTGCGGGAACATCGGGTCTTGGGCTTTCCATTCTTTCGTCGAAACGATGCGTTTCGCGCTGCGGCAATCTTTCGCTTCGTGGAAGCAGGAACCGCCGCGGGCGACTTCGTTGAACATCGCGTAAACGGAGAGGGCTTTTTTCGGCGCGACGAACGGCGTATCGATTTTGCCGCCGGCGAATTTCTTGTACGCGCCTTTGTCGTATTGGTCCATAACCCATTCGCAGACGTTGCCGTGCATATCGTACAGGCCCCACGCGTTCGGTTTCTTTTGCATCACGGCGCTGTAACCGTCCGGGCTGTTGCCGAGGTACCAAGCGTAATCGTCGAGCGCGGCTTCGTCGTCGCCGAATTCGAACGCCGTGTCGCTGCCGCAACGGCAGGCGTATTCCCATTCGATTTCGGTCGGGAGGCGATAGTAACGACCGGTCGTGGCGGTGAGCCATTTGCAGTACATTTGCGCGGCGTAACGGGTCATCCCGGAAGCCGGGTGATCGCCCTTGCTGCTGTTGCTGTAGCTGATGTGGCCGATATCGTAGGGGGCGGTCGGCGCGGCGAGGGCGTCGGCGATCGCGTCGCGGTCGGAGGTCGATTCGACGTTCCCCGCTTTGCGAGCTTGGGCGAGATAGAGGAGACCGAAGAGGCCGTATTCTTGCCAAGTAACTTCGTGTTCTTCCATCCAGAACGGCGCGACGGTCGTTTTGAACGCCGGAGCTTCGTCTTTTTCGCCGTTATCGGACCCCATCGTGAATTCGCCGCCCTTGATCGGGATCATTTTGATTTTGAGCGTTTCGCCGGCGATGTTCGTTTGAATGGTTTCTTCGTAAACCTTCATATCGGCTTCGGTCGCGGCTTCGGCGTCCGGGTTGGCGACCGGGTTCGCGAGCCATTCGGTCGCGTTTTTATAAGCCGGGTTGCCGCTCAAATCTTCTTGCGCATAGCCGACGGCGCCGCACGCGGTCGCGAGGGCCAACGCGGCGAACAAAATACGTTTATTCATTGCAACTCCTCAAAATACGCTTCTTCGAACGCCTCGGGGCGTCCGACGCGACAAAGCGTCGAACGCTCGTCGCCAAAAACTCGGTTCGACGACGCGCACGACCGTTTCCCCGCTTTTAACCGGAAAACGCCTCGACGCCCCGTCGTCGCATTTTCGTCCGACGCGCCGCCCGTCGCCGCCCGCCCGACCGCTCCAACGGCGAAAAATCGGACTATCCAACGACGACGCAACACGCCAACATACTCCCCATTATACCCAAATTTTTTGCAATTTCAACCGCCGTCCCCCTCGCTTCACCGTTTTTCCCACAATTTCCCAACTTTTTCCCCCGCCGTTAATCGCGACAATCGTCAATTTCGTCATATTCGTTCAACTCCAACGCTAGCCTTAACCGTCGCCTGAAAACGCGTCGCTCCGCCGCTTACGCCGCTTTTTTCTCCTCCGCCCGTTCGCGCTTCGACTTTTTGTCGGCGCTTTCGCCCCTTTTTAACGTCGCGTTGAGGAATTGCGCGCCGCAAGCGTTTCCAACGAACGCGATTCCCCAATACGCCGCGATTTTCAACGGCGATTCCGGCGCCAACCGGAAGAAAAACGCGTCCGCAACGCAGTGATCGAAGCGGCAAGCGACGAACGCCGCGACGCCCCAAAAAACCGGAACGAACGCCCCGGAGCGACAATAGCCGCTCGCCGCCGCGCGAACGAACCTCCCGCGGAAAAACGCGCGCCCAAAAAACGAAACGACGCCGACCGCCGTTCGAGCGCTCGCCGCCGTCGCCGTCGGAGCAACCGCGTCGGTCGCCGCCCATTCGAACGCCGCGCCCGCGAAAAAAGCGCCGATAAAATTGAAAATCAAGATAAAATGAGCGCGAATAAAATCGCCGACGCTCGCGACAAAACCGACGCGACCGGCGTAAAGCGACGCGACCGCGATTACGATCGCAATCCCCCGCCCGCGAAAAGAACCGCGCCCGCGACGCCGCCGACCGTCGCGCTACCCGCTCCGCCCCCGCCGATCAAAAAACCGACCGCAATCGACCGTCGCGCCATCTCGACCGCCTCGCGTCCGTTGGAAAAAGGCTCTTTTCCTCCGTTATATTCTCGTTATTTTCTCCAATTTCTTAAAAAATCAACGCGTTCGCCCGCTCTTAAACAAAAAAACGCCGACATTCGAGCAACAATGATTCACCAACGAACCGCCGTCGCTCAAACTTCGACGTTTTTTTAATCGGCGCGAACGGCTCTAGCTCGCCGCCTCGCTTAAAGCGACTCGCCGAGAACCGTTCCGCTTGCCCTTCGCCTCAGGAAACTTTCGTAACGCCGGGCGTTCCGATCCAGTAGTTGCCGTTTTCGTCGCGTTCGGCCGGGGATTCGCTGTCGATACGGAGCGCGTCGATGTTCGGAACGAGTTCGCGCGTCGAATCCCAAACTTGTTCCATCGAAACGCGTTGACCGGTTTCGACGGCGGTGCGACCGAGGATCGCCGTCGCGGTCGCGTCGACGCCGTATTGAATTTCGTTCCACGGTTTGTTGTTGCGAATCGCGTCGAAGAGGCGGACGTGTTCGTCTTGGTACGAGTCGTTCGGGCCCGCTTCCGGCTTCCAAATCGCTTTGCGGGTATGCGTGTTCAGCATTTCCGTCCCTTCGTAGATAGCCGGGTCGCCGACGCCTTCGCCGAGCTGGCTGCAGCCCTTCGTCCCTTGAACGTTCGCTTGGAAGAAGCCCCAGCAATTCGGAACGGTGCGGGTTTGGAGCATCATCTTGCGACCGTCTTTGAAGGTGTATTCGACGGCGGCGCAGTCGATGAGTTGGTCTTTCGAGCGACGGAGGCCCTTGTCGTGCGGATCGACGAGGCGACCGCCGACGCCGTTCGCGGCGATCGGGTAATCTTGCATACACCAGCAGCAGATGTCGATGTTGTGAATCAACGCGTCGACGATGAAACCGCCGCTCGTCCAGTCGAAGCAGAAAATGTTCGCGATTTCGTTTTGGAGCGCGGTGCGGGATTCTTGCCAGTTCAGGTTGTGCGGGCCTTGGAGGCGATAAACCCAAGTGTTGAGGACTTCGCCGAGCTTGCCTTCTTGAATCGCTTCGACGGTTTGACGGGTGCGGTCGTAGTGGCGGTTGTTCAAACCGACGCCGACTTGAATCCCCTTTTGTTTCGCGACTTCGTTCGCGGCGAGGATGCGTTTGAGGCCCGGAATGTCGACGCCGAGCGGTTTTTCGGCGAAGACGTTGATTTTTTCCTTTTTATTGACCGCGTATTCGAACGTGATCGGACGGAAGCCTTGCGGGGTCGTCAAAAGAACGACGTCGCCGTCGCGCAACGTGTCGATCGCGGCTTTGTAACCGTCGAGATCGTAGAACGTGCGTTCTTCCGGAACGTCGACGCGGTCTTCGCCGTGCGTTTCTTTAACGCTGGCGACGGCGTTAAAAGCGCGTTCTTTGAACGCGTCGGCGACGGCCCAAAGTTTCGTGTTCGGGTCGGCGTTCAACGCTTGACGGACGGCGCCGTTGCCGCGACCGCCGCAACCGATCCAAGCGATGCGGATCGTGTTGTCTTCGCCGGCGTGAACGCGCGGAGCCGAAACGGCGGGAATCGTCGCGGCGACGGTCGCCAAACCGGACGTTTTCAGAAAAGAACGACGCGAAAAAGTACTCATAAAACGCTCCTCGAACGTCGCCGACAAACGCCGCGACGCGCAAAAATATCAAGCGGAAATCGACGCGCTCCACAATAGTTGTAAAAATGCGAAAACCGTCGACAAAATACGGAACGTTCTTATTGTACAAGGATAACGCGCAAATTGCAAGCAAAATCGGCGAAATTTTTCCCTTTTTTTTCGAATTTGTCGTTTTTTTCGTCCAAAATCGGCGTCGTCGCTCGCCGTCGCGCGTTTTTTCGACCGTCGAAATCGCTATCGTCCGCAAAATCGTCAAAATCGTCCGGATAACGCAAGAAAAACGTCGAATCCCGACGAAACGCTTGACGCGCCGGTTGCGCTTTTATATAATGAAAACGTCGACGCCGAGACGGGCCGCCGACGCGCGTTTTTTCCAAAATCTTTCCCTTTATATATTAATAACGTCGCGACCGTTTTCCCCCTTATTAATTAATAACGTCTTTTTTGCGTTTCGACGCTCGAAAGGAGCCGCCGTGTCCGCCGACCGTTTTTTCCTTCCTTCCCGCGTTTCCGCCGACCGTTCGCCGACTCGGCGCGACGTTTTGAAATCGGGCGCCGCGTTCGCCGCCGTTTCGACGCTCGGCGTTCCCGGGTTCGGGCTCTTCCCGAACGCCTTCGCCGCGACGTCGAAACGCTCGACGCTCCCGACGCCGCGATACGATAAACTGCCCCGTTGGCGCGGTTTCAACCTCCTCGAAAAGTTTATGGTTTACGACAATAAACCGTTTCGCGAGGACGACTTCCGCAACATCGCCGACCTCGGTTTCAACTTCGTTCGACTCCCGATGGACTACCGCTGCTGGATCGTCGACGGCGACCGAAAACGCTTCAACGAAAAAACGCTCGCCGAAATCGACAAAGCGGTCGAATACGGCGACAAATACGGCGTTCACGTCTGTATGAACTTTCACCGCGCGCCCGGTTACACCGTCGCCAATCCGCCGGAAAGGCCGACCGTTTGGAAGGACGCCGAGACGCTCGCCGTTTGCGCCGAACATTGGCGGGTCTTCGCGAAGCGGTACGCGGGCTACCCGAACGAACTCGTCAGCTTTAACCTCTTCAACGAGCCGGACGGCTGTTCCGACGAGGAATTTATGAAGGTCGTTTCGACCGTCGTCGACGCGATTCGCTCCGAAGACGCCGACCGGCTGATCTCCTGCGACGGGCTCGGATACGGAACGCGCCCTTACCTTCCGCTGGCGAAACTCCGCGTCGCGCAGGCGACTCGCGGGTACGCGCCGATGGAAGTGTCGCACTGCGGGGCAAGCTGGGTAAACTATCAAGACTTTCCAGCCCCGCGTTGGCCCGCCGTCTCGCATAACGCGCTTATGCCGCAACCGAATAAGGGCGGGCTTTCCGAGGGCGTTCGCAAGCCTTGGACGCTCGACGGCCCCTTCCCGAACGACGCGACGCTTCGTTTGCGCGTCGGGACGGTCTCGGTCGCGGCGGAAATCGTCGTCGAGGCGGACGGACGCGAAATTTTGCGGCGCCGCTTCGTCCCCCAAGGCGGAAAAGGCGAATGGAAAGAGGCCGTTTTCGTTCAAGCGTACAACGTTTATCAAAACGTGTACGATCTCGATTTAACGGTCAAAATTCCGAACGGCGCGAAGCGGCTGACGATCGCGAACGTCGACGGCGACTGGGCGACGGTTACCAAAATCGCCGTTTCCGCGCCGAACGTCGCCGAAGTCGTCTCCGAAGGCGGGCCCGATTGGGGCGCGAAAGAGCCGACGGCGTTCAAGTACGCGGTCAAAGACGGCGTCGGGTCGATTACCGGCGGCGTTATGAAAGATCGCGCTTGGCTGAAAAAGACTTGCGTCGAGCCTTGGCAAGAGGCGGAAAAACACGGGATCGGGGTGATGGTCGGCGAGTTTGGCGCGTTTAACAAAACGCCGATCGACGTCGTTCGCCGTTGGATGGAGGATATGCTGCTCAACTGGCGCGAAGCCGGTTGGGGGTGGGCGCTTTGGAACTTCCGCGGGTCGTTCGGGATCGCCGACAGCGGGCGCGCCGACGTCGATTACGAAGATTGGCGCGGACTCAAACTCGACCGCGAGACGCTTAAACTTCTCCAAAAGTATTGATTTTAGCGGTCGCGCAAACGGGGCGAGCGGCGAAACGTCGGCCTTTTAAGTATTTTAGACGTTTTAAGAACTTTCGACGTTTTAGACGCTTTGAGGATTTTAGGCGTTTTGCACCGAACGCCCCGCCCGTTCCGACGTTAAAAAAGAACGCCGCGCGCTCGATAAAAGGAGCAAACGGCGTTAAAATGGAGATATTGCGCAAACCGCGACGGGGCGACCGCCGTCAAAACGCGAACTTTGTTTTGAAGTAGAGCGCGGCGTCCGGGCTGTAATCGGCGCGCCAATACCGCCCTTCGAGGCTTTCGACGTCGAAATCTCGCGAAAACGTCGTTCCGAGTTCCGCCGCCCAACGAAGTCCGGCCTCCGCCTTTTTCTCGACGCCGAGCGAGAGGCGAACGTCGCTTCGTTCGAGTCGGGCGTCGGTTCCCCAATCGGTTTCGAAAACGGCGTCGTTCGCGTCGAACGCAAACCCGAGATAGCCCCAATACGTCGCGTCGGAACGGCTCCAACGTTCGATTTTCCGCGAAACTTTCGGCGCCGGGAACATCGCGTCGACGACCCAAAGGTCGTTCGGCTTCCAAGTCGCGCCGATAATCGGGAAAATATCGTAGTCGCCGGAGTTAGTGTAAGCTAACCCGAAGGCCCATTTCAGCCGCTCCGAATACGTCCAAAGCCCGACGCCGGAGCCGAAAACGTTCAAACCTTCCGAGTTGGTCGACTTTCCATCGCTGTTCCAATTAAGCCCGAGCGAAACATTAAACGTCCACCGCTCCGATTTCGGAATAACGTAATTAAAAGTCGCGCCGGTCGAGATAATCCCGAGCGAATCGGAACCGACCGCCCAATCGGGAAGGTCGTACTGCCGCCAACGAATACTCGGGGTCGCCAAAACGAAATGCCCCGCTTTCGGCGACGGAAAACCGAACGTCGCGTTCGCGCCGAGCCCGACGAAGCCGAAATCGCCCGAAACGAGGTCGAAATCGACGTTGGCGCCGCGGTACATACGCCCGATATTCGCCGTCGCCGACGAAATATTGGCGGCGAACCCCGGTTGCGGCGTCGCGTCGGCGGCGAGGCCGGAGTCGAACGACCGCTCGCTCGCGTCGTCGACGGCGTAAAGGGGCGCGGGTTCGAACGTCGGTTCCGTAAAAGTCGCGACGCCGGAAACGTCGGAGGTTTGGGACGCTTCCGCCAGTTCGGACGGCGGCGCGACGGAAACGCTCGGATACTCGTCGGCTGCGAAGGCGGAAGTCGCGACAAACGCCGCGCTTAGAAAAAAGCTCGAAAGACGACGTCGGTTTCTAACGGGAAAAAATCGGTTTGTCGACAAACGCTCGGCTCCTTATTGTCGGGCGCGTCGACGGCGAAATAAATCCGCGACGCGATAAAACGGTTAAAATAGGAAGTATAAACAAATGAAACGGCTCGCTAAAAGCTACCGTCCCTGTCGATATTATCGTCAAAAACCGTCCGATCGTTAAAAATTTACGGCCGCTCGTCCTTTTTTTTCGCAAAATTTGCATCGTTTCCCTTTTCCCGCGCTCGCCGTCCAACGTTTTCCCCACTTTGCCCTCCCCTCCTTTCACCCCGATTCTTATGCCGCCCAAATTCCGTTTCGACGCGCTTTTAAAAATTAGAGAAAACGAACAAAACGCCAAAAAAGAAGCGTTTCTCGCCGCGCAACGACGCTCGCAAGACGCGCTCGACGCACTTGAAGCGCTCAAGCAAGCGCTCGAAGCCGAACGCAACGACTCCCGAGTCTTCCGAGCCGGCGCGGCGCTCGATCCCAACGCTCTTCGCGCTCGGCAAGAAACGCGCCGTCGACTCCTCGAACGTCGCGACGAAGCGCAAAAACTTTACGACATTCTTGCCGAAGCGACGGAAATCAAACGCGACGAACTCAACGAAGCGATTAAAGAAACGAAAATCTTGCAAAAGTTAAAAGAAAAGGACGAAGAACGGCGTCTCGACGAGGAAAGAAAACGCGCGCAAAAAGAACTCGACGAAGAAGCGGCAAGGCAAAAAATCTTCGACCGTCGTCAACGTTCAAACAAAGAGACCGGAAACGGCAAAACGCCTTAAAGCGTTCCGAATTTAATAAACGCGACGACTAAAACGCCGCCGCGCCCCAATTAACGCCGCAAGAAAATCGGCGACAAAGCGGAAACGCCGATTTTTCGCCGTTCCCGCCGTCACGTTTTCTTCGCAACGCATTAATCGAACTCAATGTCGTCGAGCGTCAACTTCGAATAATCGGCGCCGACGCGCCCCAATTCGAGGTCTTCCAGCGTCGCTTTGCGCGCTTCCGGTTTGCGCGGCGCGGGTCGCGACGGCCCCTTCGCAATCCCGGCGCGTTCGAGCAACGACGACCCGAGAACGTTCGACTCCAAATAATCGGACGGCGTTTCCCCGGGATTCGCGCCGTTGGCGACCGGGTCGTATTCAAGCGCGTAATCGTGTTTTGCGAACGAAATTCGAGCGCCCGGATCAACGCGGCGGTCGCGCACCCGAGCGCCGTCGACCGTCGTTCCGTTCGAACTTCCCAAATCGACGACGTACCAGTAACCGTGCGCCAACACTAAACGGCAATGCTTCGACGAAACGTTCGAAAACCGCAACACAATATCGCAACTTTCGCTTCGTCCGACGATCAGTTCTTCTTTAAGCAACGGAATCTCGTCGCCGCCTTTTAAAGGTTCCAACGTCCCAAACATCGACAAACCTCGCCAATTCAAAAAACCTTGCCCGATTTAACGTCGACGCCGCTTTATCGCCTCAAAGCGCTCGGCGTCTCCCGCTCTTTAATTATAACGCAATTTTCCCGCCGCGCCAAGTCTTTTTTCTTAAAACGTCGTTTTTTTTCGAAATTTTTGCTCGATCGCCGTCTTTACTTTCTCGCCGTTCTCTCTTAAAAATTAATATAACGCCAATTTGAAGGGTAAAATTGGCGAGGCGGAGTTTCGGCCCCTTGCGCAAACGGAAAAATCGAGTATCCTAAAGGAAACGACTTCGAGCGTATCCAAACGCGCAAAACCGTCCCCCAAATAATTAACAGGATTGAAAGGATCGCAACGTGGCTCCCAACGAACAAAACGCGACCGAATCGACGACCAACGGCGCTCAAACGATGACGAACGGCGCGAACATCGTCGTTCAAGCCCTTATTAATTGCGGCGTCAAAACGGTTTTCGCTTATCCCGGCGGGTTTAGTATGCCGCTCCACCAAGCGTTCACCCGTTACCGCGACCAAATCCGCGTCGTTCTTCCGCGACACGAGCAAGGCGGCGGGTTCGCGGCGCAGGGGTACGCTCGGGCGACCGGCGAAGTCGGCGTCTGTATGACGACGAGCGGGCCGGGCCTCACCAACATTATTACCAGCATTGCCGACGCGAAACTCGACAGCGTTCCGATCGTGATCATCGCCGGACAAGTCAACTTGACCGACGTCGGCGCCGACTCCTTCCAAGAAACGCCGACGACCGAGGTTTGCCGTTGCATCACGAAGCATCATTATCTTGTGCAACGGGTCGAAGACTTGGCGCGCGTCGTCGACGAGGCGATTTTCGTCGCAAAATCGGGACGTCCGGGGCCGGTGTTGATCGACATTCCGAAAAACTTGCAAATCGCGCAATGTTATCCTAATTTCGCCGAACCGCGCAATTTACCCGGTTATCCGGAAAAAAATCCTGAAATCGATTCGGACGCGATCGATTACACCGTTGCAAAAATCAACGAAGCGAAACGTCCCTTAATTTTGGCCGGCGGCGGGATCGTTTCGGCCGACGCCTGCGCTCTGCTCCGCAACGTCGTCGAAAAAACCGGGATTCCGGTCGCGACGACGATGACCGGGTTGGCCGGTTTCCCCCGCGACGACAAAAACGCCGTCGGAATGGTCGGGATGCACGGAACTTACGCGACGAATATGGCCGCTCGCGAATGCGATTTACTCTTGGCGTTCGGCGTTCGTTTCAGCGACCGCGTCGTCGGCGCCCGCGATTCTTTTGCCCCGCGCGCCCGAATTATCCATTTTGACGTCGACCCGTCCGAATTTAACAAGGTCAAAAAAGCGAAGCGAACGGTTCTCGGACATCTGAAAGACTCGTTGGCGGCGCTCGACTCGGAATTGGCGCGTTCCTATAAGAACGTCGACTTGACCGAATGGCGCGAACGCATCGCCGCTTGGCGCGTTTCGAAACCGATTCAATATTCTTTCGACGAAATCGAGAAAGCGGAAGACCTCATTACGCCGCAATACGCGATTTCGGAGTTCTCGAAAGCGACGCAAAACCTCGATACGATCGTTACGACCGGCGTCGGTCAACACCAAATGTGGACGACGCTCTTTTATCGTTTCAATAAACCGCGAACTTGGATTTCGAGTTGCGGGCTCGGGACGATGGGCTTCGGGCTTCCGGCGGCGATCGGAGCAAAAGTCGCGCGTCCCGATTCGCTCGTCGTCGCGGTCGAAGGGGACGGCAGTCTCCAAATGAACATTCAAGAAATGGCGACCTGCGTCGCGGAAAATATTCCGGTGAAGGTGTTGTTGGTTAATAATCAGCACCTCGGAATGGTGATGCAATGGGAAGACCGTTTCTTCAAGAAGAACCGCGCCAACACTTACCTCGGCAAGGTTTCCGATCCGGAAAATTTCGGCGGCGGCGACGGGTATCACCTCCCGAGCCGTTACCCCGACTTCGCGGCGATCGCTCGCGGATACGGTTGGGAGGCCGTTTCGGTTGAAAAACGCGCCGATTATCCGGAAGCGTTGCGCCAAATGCTCGAAAGCGAAGGCCCGTTCCTCCTCGACCTGCGCGTTCCGTATTGCGAACACGTCTTGCCGATGATTCCGCCGGGCGGCTCGGTCGAAACGATTATTTGCGAGTAAAACTCGCCGCGACCGTTAAAGTTTAACGCAAAAAACGTCGGTTTCTTCTCAAGCCGACGTTTTTTTGCGCCGACGTCGAACGCAACGTTCGCTTTTTGAGCGCGTCTTTTCTTGAAACGCGCCGTTTTGGTTGTTTTGAGGTAAAACTGGGAAAATTTAACGAAAAAACGGCGGCAAGCGTTGGCGTTTGCAGAAAACGCGTTAAAATAAAGAAGACGCGTCAACTTTACTTCCATTTTTCGCCGCCGATAGCCACCAATGTATCCCGATTCTCCCTCGCGCTCCGACCGGTCAAAAGCCGACGACCTTTCCTCTCTCAACGCCGCCCCCGACGAAAGCGTTTTCGAAAAACTCCCCAAAGCGCCCGAACTCCTTGACGCGTCGACCGAACTTATCGGCTCGAAACGCGCCAAATCGACAAAATCGCTAAAATCGGCTCCGCGACCGAGCAAAGACGCCGCCGGTTCCTTTGATTTTTCGGAAGTTCCCGAAAAATACGCTCGCAACGTCGCGCCGTTAAACGCTTCGCAACTTTCCCAATCTTCGCAAACCGCCCCGCCGTCCGCGCCTCAACCGCTCGACGAACAAAACGCCGACGCCGAAACGCCCTCGCCCGCCCCGCCCCGCCCGCTCTATTACGAACGTCCTGACGGCGAACGCGTTTTTTATCGCCCGCAAGCAACGCAACCCTTCGACGTCGATTTTCCGCTCGACGCAGACGCCGAGCGGGACTTTACAGCCTCGATTTTCGACGACGAAAACCTTGCCGACGTTCCTGAAAACGAAAAAACGCCGTCGAATTTCGGCCCGCTCTCGGAAAGCGATTACGAAACGATTATCCGAGGATACCGCAAAGCCGCCGAAAAAGCGCGCGAATTTCCGACCGAACCGGGCGTCTATATGATGAAGGACGCTCGCGACCGCGTCATTTACATCGGCAAGGCGAAGCGTCTCCGCAACCGCGTCGCCAGTTACTTCCGCCGCGACGCCATCGACGATCAACGCGTCGGGCCGCTCGTTCGGGAGATTCGCGACGTCGATTTTCTCGTTTGCGAAAGCGAAATCGACGCCTTGCTGACCGAAGCGCGCCTCATTAAGGACGTTCAGCCGAAATACAACCGCAGTTTAAAAGACGATAAATCGTTTCCGTATCTCCAAATCACCGTTCGCGACGAATTTCCCCGCGTCGAGGCGACGCGAACGCCGAAAAGTTCGAACGTTCGTCTTTACGGGCCGTTTTTGAGTTCGGCGCACCTCCGTTCGGCGATCGTCGTTTTGCAAAAAATCTTCAAATTCCGCACTTGCACCCTTGCGATTAGTTCGGAAGACCGCGAACGTCGCTGGACGCGCCCTTGCGTTCTCGCGTCGATCGGGCAATGCTCCGCTCCTTGCGCCGACCGCGTTTCAAAAGAAGATTATCGTCGCAATATTCGGCGTTTGCAAGATTTTCTCGGCGGCGACCGGCAGAAATTGCTTCAAGACATTAAAAACGATATGCTCGACGCGTCGAAAGAGCGACGCTACGAGCTGGCGGCGGAGCGGCGCGACCAACTCAAAGCGCTCGAATCGCTCAAAGAGCGGGGCTCCATCGACGAAAACGTCCAACCGGAAGTCTTCCAAATCGACCCGCGACGCGGCGTTTTGGGACTGCAAAAAGTCTTCAAACTTCCCAAACCGCCCAGAGTGATCGAAGGCGTCGACATTGCGCACCTCGGCGGTCGGGACACGGTCGCGTCGCTCGTTCATTTCGTCGACGGTCGCCCGTTCAAAAACGGTTATCGCCGTTACAAAATTCGAACGGTCGACGGAATCGACGACTTCGCCTCCATCGCGGAAGCGGTTTCGCGCCGTTTCGCCGTCGTCGACCCGAACAATCCGCCCCCGGACGTCCTCCTAATCGACGGCGGCAAGGGGCAACTTCACGCCGCGCTCGCCGCTTTGGAGCGCGCCGCCTGCCGCCCCGGCTTGGTGATTTCGCTCGCGAAACGGGACGAGGAAATTTACGTTCCCGACCAAGACGAGCCGTTGAAACTCAGTCGTCGGTCGTTCGCGTTGCGGCTGTTGCAGTCGATTCGCGACGAGTCGCACCGCTTCGCGCAACATTATCACCATATGTTGCGACGGAAATCGACGTTCGGCGACGACGCGCCTTTTTAACGCCGTTAACGCGAATAAACGACGTTTTTCTTTGAAGCGGCGTTCGTTAAAAATCGCCGCGACCGCCTAAATTAACGTTATTTTAAACAAAGCGCGACGACTTTAACGATTACAACCCCGATTTTAACGCCCTTGCAAGTCGGCGATTTCGCGTTCGAAACCTTCGGAGAGGATCGGATAACGCGTCCAAGAGTTCGGCGAAAGGTCGTAATCGTCGACCGGGAACCCCGGCGCGTACCGTTGCCGCTTCCATTGCGTTCGCGCCCAAAGTCGAGCAAAACGGACGCCCCAACCGGTCAGCGTCTCGTCGTCGACGACGATTCCCGCCTCCGCCGCCTCCGTTCGAACGCGAGAAATCGCCGCGTCGAGGTCGAGTCGGTCGCGAATCAGCGCGCGTTCGAACAGATTCAAGACGGTATACGGCATCAAGTCGGCCTCGTCCGTTTGCTTCGCCTCGACGGGACGCAGTTCGGCGGTCGGCTGTTGGTCGTTGATGAAACTCAACGCGGGCGCCTTGAAGCGAATTTCGTTCCCTAGGTCGTCGAAATCGAGCAAAGCGCCCGTTTTTTCAGCCCAAATTAGCCATTTTCGCACA
>JAGBDD010000049.1 GCA_017937685.1 Thermoguttaceae bacterium
CCCCGCGCCGCGACGCAAAACGCCCCCCAAACCAACGCGGCGAGAAACGCCGTCCAAAACGCGGCCCGCCAAAAGCCGCCGCCCCCGCGCTCCTCGACGTCGCGCCCAAAATCCCAGTCGTTTCGCTCCATTTTTCAAGTCTCCTTTCAATCGCTAACGCAAACTTTCGCAACGTGTTAACGTTGCGCCAACGCTATTGCCATTCCAACGTTCCGCCGCCGACTTCCCCGCCGCCGGTCGACAACTCGGTCAACGCCCAAACGAGCGCGTCGAGCCGGTCGGGCGAACCTTCGGACGTGTCGCCGACAAACGAAAGCATTTGTTCTTCAAGGGTTTCGAACGTCCCGACGTGCCGCCCGCGCCCCTGTTCGTAAAGAATCGCGATCGGTTCGGCGCGCAAAATTTTCCCCCGCGTCGCTCGAACCGACTTCACCGGCAAATTCGGCGCGACGTTGCGAAGCGCTTCGACGACGAGGTCGCCCCCTTGGTTCGTCTCCGCGACGACGACGTCCGCGTTCCAACGCTCGAACGCCGCGACGACTTCGCGCGCCCAAGCGTTCGGCGAACCGATCAACGACCGATCGTCGAGAACGTAAAACGCGTCGCGACCGTCTCTTTCGCGCCGTCGGCCCGCGACGACGATTCCCGTTTCGTCGCTTCGCTCCGTCGACGTAACCGCCGGGTCGACCCCGACGACGATTCGCTCCAAGTCGCCCGGCGCCGCCGAAACGCGAAACGGGTCGATCGTCGCCGACTTCCAAAGCGCGTTTTCGACGTCGTCCGAGAACTCGCCGAGTAAGAAGCGTTTGCGCGTTCGCTCCGACGCCGCGCCAAGCGTCGACTCGACGTAACCGTCGGGCAAGTTTTCGAGGTTGTCCGCCGGGTTGATTTGAATCGCGCCGTACTCGTCGGCGTTCGGGAGCGGCTTGCGCGAAATCGGATGAACGCCTTCGACGAAAAGCCGGTACGACCAATGCGATTTTCCGGGCGGGTTGCAGTCGAAGAAAGCGCGATTTCGCAAGCGCTTGCCGTTCGCGTCGAACCGCTTTTGAGCGAGACGCGTCAGCGCGATTTCGATCGACGGAAACGCGATTTCGGAACATTCGTTAAAATAAACGGCGGCGTACTCGCGCCCCAAAATCTTCTCGACGCGCTTGTCGTCGTCGAGTCCGACGAACCAAATTTCCGCGCCGTTGTGCGGGAAAACGACGACGCATTCCGACGCGTTGCGGCGATAAGTCAAGCCGGGATAACAGGTTTCGAGAACCTTCGGGAACGTGTCGTTAAAAACGGCGTTCTTCGCGGCGTTGAAATAACGACGAAACACGGCGTAGCGCCCGCCGTATCGAAGCGCGAGCGTCGCAAGGGCCCGGCAAAATTCAAACGTCTTCCCCGAACGCGAACCGCCGTAAGCGAGAATCCGCGTTTTGTCGCGAATCAACCGCCGAAGCGCAAGTTGCGCCGCCGTCGGCCTATAGCCGCGACCGCGCGGCTCCGGGCCCGCGCTACCGCGCGAACTCGGTTTCCGCTCCCGTTGGTCGCTAACGTCTTCGCTCAACATCGCTTGCACTCCTCCTCGACGCCGCGTCGCGCTCCTTTGCTTGGTCGCCGCGTCGCCGCTCAAAAATCCGCCTCTTCCTGCGAAATCCGCAAGACGACCGGGCCCGTTTCGACGTCGGTTTTCGGCGCGTATCCGCGTTTGCGACCTTTCGTCGACAAATAAAATTGAATCAACCGAACGTCCCCGTTTTGAATCGCTTGGAACATCTTGCTTTCGACGAAATCGAGCGCGCGTTCCTCGATCTCGTCGACCTGCCGCGCGAACTCCGGATCGTTTTTCAACCACTCGTAAAAGGTCGTTCGCCCGACGCCGACCTTGTCGCAAGCGCTCGAAACGAGCCCGAGCGAGTTGCGCAACTCCTCCAACAACAACGCTTTTTTCCGACGACGTTTTCGCTCGACGCGTTCGGCGGCGTTCCCTTCGTCCGTTCCGGCGCGTCGCTTTTTCGGCGTTTTCTTCGTCGACGCCGCGCTCGCGTTCGGTTTGTTCGCCGCTCCGCTTCCTTTTTCGCGTTCGCTCGCTTCCGTTCGTTCGTTTTTCATCGCCGTTTTCGCCCCGTCCGCGCTCGTCGGCTCGACGTTTCTAACCGCTTGGTTTTCGTCGCGTTAGCGTTCGTCGTCGGCGCGATTCAAACGCTTGTTTGAACCGCTTCTTTCGCCCCGTTCGCGCTCCTTCTCAACCCAAGAGAAAACATTAAATTTAATATTCGCAAAAATGAAATTTAGACGTGAATTTTGCGAAAAAACCGCGTTTTTTAAAGAAAAAGCGCCGCGTTTCGACCGTTTTTAACGCCCGCCGAAGCCGGTTTTACCCGCGCTTCCACTCGAGCCCGGTTTCCGCCCAACGAAACGAGACGATAAAAAAACGCGCGGAGTTTTCGCCCCGCGCGTCTTGCGCTTTCGTCTTTTTTCGACGTCTTGTCGTCGTTTCGTTTTTTTTCGCCTTAACCGGCTTCGACGACGCGTCGTATCGTTTCCGCATCGCCTCGCGTCGCGACGGTTACCATTTTCCCGCGCCGCTTTTGAACGCCTCGCGCGACCATACAAAAATGCTGCGCTTCGGCCCGAACGTAAACGCCGCGCGGCGCCAACTCCTCTTGAATCGCCGACGCGATTTCCTCGACGAGCCGCTCCTGAATCTGCAAGCGTCGAGCGAAACAGTCGACGAGCCGCGCCAACTTCGAAACGCCGACGACGCGCGAACCGGGCAAATAGCCGACCGAAATTTCGCCGAAAAACGGTAACATATGATGTTCGCACGTCGAGTAAAATTCGACGTCTTTCAAGACGATCGGCGCCGTTTCCGCGTCGGGCCGGTCGACGCTAAAACGTTTACTCAAAATCGTTTTCGGATTCTCGCCGTATCCGCCGTACAGCGTCGCCCAACTTTTGCGAACGCGCTCCGGCGTCTCGCGCAAGCCTTCGCGGTTCGGGTTTTCGCCGAGAAACTCAAGTTGCCGAACGACGGTCGACTCGATCTTTTTCGTCGTCTCCCAAGGGAACGCGACCCAGCCGGAAACCGTTTCGCCGACGTAATTTGGCGCGATCGAACGCGGCGCCCGCCCTTTGTCGAAAAGCGCCGCGCGAACGGGCGCGTTCGGCCAACGTTCGAACGTTCGGCCCGAGTCGCAAACGTCGTCGACGACGAGCGTTTTTTCGCTCGGCTCCCAAACGAGCGGCAAACCGGAAAAAGACGACAGTTCGACGCCGACGCAAACGCCGCTCGTCGGAACGGCGAAAATCGAATCGAAGGGCGAAAAGTCGATTTTCCGCGCCAAGTCGAGACAGCGAAGGCGAAATTCGGGCCAAGTCAACGCAAGCCCAGCGTTTTGCGCAGTTGAAGCGACAGCGTCCATTGCGGATTCTCCTTAACGTAACGGATTGTTTTTTCGATATTTCGCGCGGTCGCCTCCGGGTCGTTCGCGACCGCTTTCGGTTGCAGGTAACGCCCGATCGAGCGCGGCGCCGCGTCGAACGGCGCGAGGTTTTGCCCGTCGTAAACGATTTTCAGGTCGACGGGGAGCGTGTTCGGCGCCCGCTCCCAAAAACGCAACGTCGTCGCGAAGTCCTCCAACGTTTTCGGCGAAACGGTCAACCGCTCGAACCAACCGGCGCCGCCCCAACGGTCGAGCGTCGAGCCGTTCGTTTCGAGATGAAACGCGGCGGCGTCCAACTCCGCTCGCAACGCGGCCAACCGCTCTCGCGTCAGTTGAAGCGTCGGCTCGCCGCCGGTGAAAACGACGATCGCGCGGCGCGAACCGATTCGCGGATTGAGTTCTCGAACGATTCGCGCGATTTCTTCGACCGTCAGTTCTGCGAACGTCGAAAAGTCCGTGTCGCAAAACTCGCAAGCGCGGTTGCAACCGGCCAAGCGAACGAACGTCGCCGCCCGTCCGGTCGCCGCGCCTTCGCCTTGAATCGAATGAAAAATTTCGGCGACGCGCAACGTCGGCCCTTGTTCCAATTCGGCAAGACTCCCAATAACGCTCATCGGGCCGCCTCCTTTTCCGCTTCAATCTCGACTTCGGCGGTCTCCCGAACGAACGACGCGACCGAGCCCGGCGACTCCTCGACGTCGACGCGGCGAACGAACGCGCCGTTTCCGGCGGAACGCAATTCCGCGTCGAGCAAGTCGGCGATCGCTTTCGCGACATTCTCGGCGGTCGGGTTCGCCGTCGCCAACGCTTCGACGTCGTCGTTTAACGACCGATGATCGAACCGCTCGACGACCGTTTGTTTAATCCGCGAAAAGTCGCAAACCATTCCGTTCGCGTCGAGTCGCGGCGCCTCGACCGAAACGACGACGTTCCAGTTATGCCCGTGAAGCCGCGCGCACGGACTCGGATAATCGAGCCGCAAATAATGCGCCGCCGCGAACGAAAACGCCCTCTCTACTCGATAACTCATTACTCTTGATTCCCCGCTAAACTTTCGTATAAACGTTTGTGAAGTCGGGTCGCAAGCAACGCTTCGACGACCCAACGCTTAAAATTCGGCGAAACGGGACGGCGAAACTCCCGTTCCAGTCGTTCGAGAAACGGTCGGCTTTCGCGAACCAACCGCGCCCGCTCGCTCGGTTTGAGCGAGTTCGTTCGCCGCCCCAAACATTGACCGTACCGCGTCGCCGACTGATGAGAAGTCGAGTCGGCCGACGTCGCGAGGTCGCGGCAACTCCGCAAAATGTTCTTTTGCGCGCAACCCAGCAAGTGAAGGTCGATTTCCGGTTTGCGCGGCGCCGCCGGGCGCCCCGGGCCCGCGCTGCCGCGCGAACTCGGTTTCGGCGCTCCCGTTGGTCGCTAACGTCTTCGCTCAACTTCGGTTAGAAGATTCCGTTTTTCGTCGAAAACGAACCGACTTTACGTTCTCCCAAACGGATACGCTCGCGACGAAACGGCAAGCGACGACGGAGCGAATCAAACGGAAACGCCCAAACGCGCTCCCGGAGCGGCGCGGTCGCCGCCGAGTCGTTCGAACCAAGCGCCGATAAACCGCCGGTCGCGCTTCCCGGCGTGCGCGCCGAACATTAACGTAAACAGTCCGGAGTCCATTATCGGACGCCGGAAGCTACTTTCGACGAAGCCCGGCGGGAAGATATGGTCGACGCGCGGCTGTTGCGGCGTTCCTTTGATTCCGAAGTCGGCGCAAATGAAATTGAAGACGGTGAAAAGCGCGTACCGAACGCCCGCCTCGCGATAAATTTGCGCGTAAGTAAATTGTTCCGCGCCCGCGAAATGAACTTTCAGCATTCCCCGCCCCCGTCTTCGCTCCGACGCGAAACGACGGCGCCGCCGAACCCGTCTTCGCGGACTTCGACGCGAACCGCGCCCGTCTCCTCCAAAATCGTTCGCGCGATCGCTTCGCACGAGAGGTCGCCGAACCGACAAGGCCGCCCGAACTTTCGCGTCAAAAACTCCTCGACCCGATCTTGCGCGTCGAAAATTTCGATTTCCCGGTCGTCGTCCGCGACGGCGAACGACGTTTCAATCCGAAAGACGTGTCGATGCAAGGCCGCCAAGAAGCGACGACGCGGCGACGCGTTCGGCCAGCGGTGAAAGCCTTCGATAAGATTGCAGGCGACGACAAGCGTTTCCGTTTTCATTGGCGTTTTCTCCTTTCCAACTTTGGGCGATTCAGTCCCCGAACGCTCGCGCGACGATTCCCTCGTCGCGAAGCCGATCGAGAAACGCGTCGCGCTCCGCTTCCGTCTCGAACTCAACGAGAACGGAGAAAAATCGCGTTCCGTCGTCGTTTTCGTCGCGTTCGACGCCGTTCGCGCTCTTTTCCTCTTCGATTGCGACGCGAACGCCGTTCGACGACGCGCCGCCGACGTCCGACGCGCTTTTTTCTTCTTCGCGAGTCGTTTCGCTCGACTTTAACGCGCCTTTCGCTCCGGAAGCGGTCGCGTCGAAAAATTCGTCGAGGTCGGGCGGCGCGAAAAACTCGACTTCGAACGGTTGAAAGTCGAAATTCAGCTCGCCCAACTCGATTTCGAGCGCGGCGAAGTCCCAAGTCGACTTTTCGGCGAGTTTATTGTCCAAAATCCGATACGCCTTGACGTCGTCCGGCGAAAGGTCGTCGGCGCGAACGCAAGGAACGGTCGCGAGCCCGAGCCGCTTCGCCGCTTTCAACCGCGCGGCGCCAACGACGAGAACGCCGTTCGAGTCGACGACAAGCGGCTGACGGAACCCAAAACGGCGAATCGATTCCGCGATTCCGGCGACCGCCGCGTCGTTTTTGCGCAGGTTGCGCCCGCTCGTTTTGATCTCGGCGAGCTTCAAGTTTTCAATCTTCATAAAACGCCCCTATAGTAATATTGACAAAACGACGTCGAAAAGCCCGAAAAGCGCCGCGTCCTTTACCGCTAAGAAAAACGAAAACGCTCCCTTACCTAGACGCCGCGACCGTTAAAGACGCCGTATTTTACCCAAACCGGCGACGCTTCAATAATCGCCGCGAAAAAGAAAAATATTCGCGTTTCGAGAAAAAATTTTCAAAAAGAGCTAAAATAAGCGGAGCTTATAAAGATTATTAGCAAACGCGCGATTCGGAGCCCCAAAACGGCCCGATTTGAACAAAATCCAACAAAATTTTAACAAACGAACAAACGCAACAAAGGGCAACACCCTTTAGTATTTTATTTTCTTTTATATTCTTTTATTTTATTTTGTTCATTTTTGCTGAAGTTGGGAACGCGCCCGCGACCGCGCGAACTCGGCTTCGCCGCTCCCGTTGGTCGGCCTCGTTTGCGCCCAACTTCGGTTGAAACGCCGACGCGTCCGCCCGCGTCCGCCGCCTCCGCTCCGCCAAACCGTCCCGAAAATCGCCGCCGACCCCGGAAAAACGCGACTCAAACGCCGTTCGCGACCGTCGACGCCGCGCCTTCTCGCCCCGACGTCGCGTCGAAACCGGCGCGCAAACCGTGGGTCGACCGAAGCGCCAAATCGCCGGAATCGCCCCTATTCGCGTTTCTGACGCGAAGAAGGCGCCCTTCCCGACTCCCCAGCCGGAACGACGCCCGAACGCGCCTTAGAGGGCCAACGTCGCTCAAAATTCAAAATCGCGCCCGCCGAAGGCGGTTTTATCCGAGCTGCCGCTCGAACTCGGTTTCCGCCTCCCGTTGGTCGGCGTCGTTTACCCCCAACGCCGACGCGTCCAAGCCGATCGGATCGACGCCGACGCTTCCGCGTCCGAGCCGCCACAAAATCCGCGTCGCGACGCGCGTTTGTTCGCGTTTGTTCGTTTTTGCTCCGTTTTGTTGGTTTTGCTCGTCGTTTGTTCGTTTTGTTAAAATTTGTTGGATTTTGTTCGGAACAAAATTTAACAAAAATATTTTGTTCAAATTTGTTAAATTTTGTTAAAACCCGTCCGTTTTTCGCCGGATTTTGTTGAAATTTGCTCAAACCGCCCGCCCGATCGCGTCGACCGCCGAACTCCCCGCCGCCGACGCCAACGACAAAAACCCCCGAACGTCATCCAACGCTCGGGGGTCGTCAATCGTCAAATTCGCCGCGTCGCGATTCGCGCGGCGGCTTACTTCGCCAAGAGCCGACGCAACAGCTCGACCTTCGAAACGCCTTCGGCGGCGGCGCGACGTTCGAACTCGTCGCGCAACTCCGGCGACACGTCGAACTGAAGCCGCGCCGTATTCTTGCGGCCCGTTCCGCTCCCGACCGGACGACCGGCGCCGGGTCGCGCTCCGCCTCGTCGCGAACGAATTTCGCGAACGCGCTCGACGGCGGTTTCGAGGCTGTTCGTTTCGAAAAAAGCGTCGCGAAACGCCGCGCGTTCTTCCTCGGCGATTTCGCGGGCGCGAGCCGTTAAACTATCGTTCGTTCGCATCGTCCGCGCTCCTTTCCTTCAATATTTTCAAGTCGTACTTCAACGCGATCGCGCCGACCATCGCGTCGCGAGTCGCTTGAAGTCGTCGATAAGTTTCGCTCCAGCGCGGGTCGAGGTTGCGCAACGGGTAAAGGTCTTTCAGTAGGTCGAGCGTTTGCGCCCCGCCGGGGATTTCCGCGCGCACGGCGGCGTTGACGGCGCGGGTCGTTTGCTTTCTTCCATATTTTTCGCACAATTCTTTGACGCCCATCGAAAACTCCTTTCGGTTCGCGTCGTCGCAAAACGACGGCGAGAAAATCCGCCCTCCCGTTTCCGGGAGGGCTTCCGGGTTAGCGTTTACTTCGTCTTTTCCCAACGGTAAGTCGTTTTGACTTCGACGTGGACCTTGCCGACGAAATCGTCCGTCGTTCTGATTTCCAAAACGTCGGCGCCGCTTTCGTAAGCGAACCGCGCTTCTTCGACCAGTTGCGTTTCAAACGATTCTCCGGATCGGTAGTTGACCAAGTAAATAACCTTCGTTTCCATATTTTGCCTTTCTCTTACAGCAAGGAACAAAATTCGGAAAGGGGCCTTTCCCCTAACCTCGAGTTCTATTTTAGCTTATTTTTGAAAAAAGACAATGGCAAATAATCAATAATAAGCGATTTTTCAAGATTTTTTCGCAAGAAAAACAAAACCGCCGCGTCGAGAAACGCGGCGGCGAAGGGGTGAGGCCGAGAACGGGCGGCGTTTACTCTTGCGCGGCGATGAGAGCGCGAACGTACTCCGATTTCGTCGTTCCGGCGCGTTGCGCCAACTCGGCGAGTCGTTCGTTTTCCTCCGGCGTTACGCGGATAACGAGATTTTGCGTCGCCTTGCCTTGCGGCGTTCGAGTCGGTCGCCCGGCGTTCGCTCGGACGCCGCCCCAGCCCTTGGCGCGTTCCGGGAAGTAGTCGGCGAGGTCGACGTCGATTTTGCGAACGAGGTCGCCGACGGCCCGGGAGCGTCGTCAATCCTTAAATTCAACACAACAAACAACAGGCTCGACGATTTTCAATTTTGTTTTTTACAATTTTGCGTATAAAGCGTATAAATAGGAAAATGCCTATAAAGCTGTTTGTGTTCCTCGTCAAATTTTTTCCAATAGCGACTTGCGCTCTCATATTCGTCCAATAAAATATGAGCGGCAAACTTGAACTCAACCGAACTGTCTTCGGAATCTAATAAGTTATTCAAAAAATTTTTTTCTTCGTCAGATAAAGGTTGACAACGTTTAACAAACTGCAAATAATTCAAATAAGCAATTAGTGAATTTCCTTCATTTGGACACTTCGTGAGAATATCGTTTATCCATTCGAACAATTCCGCGATTGTTTGCGCAAGTTCTTGCGCACGCTCCGACGCCTTATCACTACAACAATCATAAGCTAAAATACACTGAAGAAGTAAACAATTTACTCTGTCAAATTCGGGAACCTCTATCAATCCTCGAAGCCACGAACAAAGCGTCGATAATTTCAAATTTCTCGCACTTGCCAAAACCTTTGCGGATAACCCTTTTAAAATTGCGCAGAATTTTTCTTCAGCGGTTCCACAGTCAAGGAGAGGCGGAAAGTCTTTTTGGCAAACGTCGTACAAACGATAAAAATTAGTATTTTCAATTGGATAAGCATACAAATAAACGGATTGTCTTGCTAACCAAAGCCAAATAAATTTTCGCTCCGGTTCTGTTTCATCTGGTAATTCAATACCTTGACCTCCGACAAGCGTTCCCATTAACATTTGAGTCATCAACCAGTCGCCTTCGGTTAAAGACGACATCTCGATATTACAATCAAGATTTAACATATTAAACAGGCAAAAGTATTGCGCACACTTTTGCCAGTCGCCATTCAAGACTTCGGCACGAGCCTTAATATGTTTTTGAAATTCTAAAATTGCTTCATCTTTCGGTATTAGCCAAGTATGCTCCTCGCGCCGCAAAGCTATACACGAAGCTTCAGCAAGAGCAAAGCATAACTCGTATTCTTGCACGAGATTCGATAAACGTTGATCCTTAAAAAACGTAAAAGTCGTTTGTGGTTCGGGTTTGTATTCTATTTCAATACAATTTCCAATTTTAACTTTTTTCAAATTATCGCCTTCGATAATTTCTATCGAAAGAGGAAAACTTTGCTCGTCGATAATAAGAGAAGTCGAAGACTTGCGGGTTCTAGTAACCGTACCGGGCCGGCAAGGGAGTAATTGTCCGGATTTCAATCCTATGTATTTTTCCGAATCCTTATGAAAAATCACCGTCGATTCATTCTTAGAAACAATAGGAGAAATGACGAGCAAACCTTCAATATCCTCCACCTTAATATTTTTCCAAAATTGTTGAAAATCAAACTCACGTTCACTCGAGAAAAACGATTGTTGTAATGCAACATTCGTTTTAAAACTACAAAAAAGGCGGTATCTATCTATCGCCATCTCAGGTAATTGCGCGCACTCGAGACGTAAAGTTTCCTTTGTAGCGTTTTTCTCTAAATCGGCAAGGGTCATAGGCGTCAGCAGGTTGTAATATACGCCAAATCCTTGCGGCGTAAAACATACGACAAACAAAATTCCGCCGCCTGCTCTGCGATAATTGAGAACATCCGCTTTACTAACGGAAAATCTAAGACTTTCCGGTAATTTTTTTCTTTCAAGCTCTTTCACTTTGAAAGAAACGTATCCGTCAACATTTTGCTTTCTACGCAATTTGCCCGGAGAGTATATAACGATTTGCCCGTCCCAGACAAAGTTGTTTTTCTTTTCAAACTTGGTAAACCATTGAATCTTTAATCTCGGATCTTTCAGCGTTTTTTTAAGACTTTCTCTTGCGTGTACAAAAAGTTTTGAACAAAGCCAAGGGAACCAACGTTTTCGAGTTTTCCACCCATAAATAATGCTAAAGATTGTCAAGATTATTTCCCAAAACCAATCTAAGAATTTCGCGACGACAAAATCTAAAATAACGTCAACCAGTTTTTCGTCCAAGGAACGCCAGAATGAATCTTCGCTCTTTTCTTTCTTTACTTGTTCGTTTTTCGGTTCTGTCAGCGTCTGTTGCCCACTCTGCTGAACAGGCGGCGTTTCCAGAACTGGCGTCGCGTTTATCGACGGCGTGTCTTGCGCGGCTTCTTTGGCAGGCGGCGTTTCCGGCGGCTCGGTTACGTTTGTCGACGGCGATTCTTGCGCGGCGTCGACCTTGGCGCCGTCGCTTCCCAAAGTTGACGCGTTATACCCAACGCCGAGCGCAATACACGCGACGGTGACCAGCGAGAGCGTAACGCTCCCGACGTATTTCAAGTTCATCTGGCATTTCCTTTTAAGATTTTCGTTTTGCAAATTTGGCAGATTTACAAAACAGTTTTAACGGTTAGTTTCTAAACATCTGGTTAATTACGGCGTCGCCGCGTTCGGAGGTTGCGTTATTAACGACGATCCGCGAACCGGTCGGCGTCGGCGAAACGGTTTTCTCGACAAGAAGCGCGTCGACAATTTTTTCGAACGCCTCTTTACCGTCCTTCGGCAACGCGCAATAGCGAGCGAAGAGGCGGCTGATCGTCTCGTTGCACCCTTGCGCTTGCGCGTACTCGAACGGCGACGGCAGGTTCGCCGTCGACTCCGGCGACGAGGCGAACGCCGACGCGAACATCTCGCCTTCGCCGGTTTTCAAATAATCAAGCGAGGCGCCGAAGGTATGCACCATCTTAATAATCGCGGAATCCGGCACCTTTCTTGAACCGCTTTCCCAGTTACAGACGGCCGCAGCTTGAACGCCAAGTTCTTTGCCAAACGCGGCTTGGCTCATATTTAACGCTTTTCGTAAGTTTCGCACGTATTCAGATGTTGACATCTTTAATCCTCCTGATGTGAATTATATCAAATAACGCGATATACACAAGCCGTAAACACGAAATCGGACATTTCTTGAAAAATTTTAACAATTTGTTTAAAAACCGTCTTGTCAAAATAAACATCTTGTGTATATTTATAACCAAAGAGAGCAAAGGCCCGACAAAAACGCGGTTTTGATTTTCCGTAACCTTTATTCAAAACTCGCGTCGCTGGAAGCGTTTGGTAGACGCGACCGGCTCGGGGCTTTCTCAATGAGCCCGACGAGACGCGGTTTTGAATTTTGGCATTTCCTTTCAAAACGCGCGTTGCCGCGAGCGTTTTGGCAGACGCGACCGGCTAGGCTTTCCCACAAGAACGACCGGTTGACAAAAAATCGAGCCCGCGTTTTGTTGTTTTCGCGACGCTCGCTTTGCCCCGACGTTGGCAGACCGAAGGGCTTGAACCGGCCGTTCCCTTTCCTTACTCAACCACAACAACCGCACGGAGACAGCGAAAATGAAACGCCAAAACCAAAACAAAAAAGAATCCGACTCGAACCGTCCCGACGCTCCCAAACTCACGCTCGATTCCCCCGAGTACCGCGCCGCGCTGAACGTCGCCGTCGAGCTGCTTCGACACGTCGACGGTCTCAATATCGGCGGGAGCGAAGAAGAGTATAAAGCCGCCGACGTCTGCTTTTACGTCGCTTGCCAAGCGGTCGGCGCGCAGTTCAACAAGCCGCTTTACCTCGAAACGGTCGTCCTCCCGGAATACGCCGCCGCGCACGTCGCGCCGGGCCTCTTCGACGCGGGCGTCGCCGTCGCGCTCGACGCTCGAAAGATCGTCGGCGTCCCGTTTTAATCGTCGCCGCTCGTCCCGCCAACTTCCGCAACCAAAGGACTTCCGATGTCAAACGCCGTTCCCAAACTAACGCTCGACTCCCCCGAATACCGCGCCGCCGTTCAGTTCCTCGCTAAGTTCGACGCGTTCGTCGACGCCGCGCCGTTCAAGATGAAATACGCCTTCGACCGTTCCCGCGTCGTTTTCGCGATCGAAGCCGAATTCGGCGCCGAAATCGAGACCGAACTGCAAAAGAACGCGACCGGTTTCGTCGGTTTTTCCGCCGTCGGAAACGCCGTCGAACAAGACGTTAAAGCGCTTTCCAGTCCTTCCAAGGAAACGAAAGCGCCGCCCCAAACGTTCGCGGTCGACCTCGTCAACCACAAGGGCGAAACGCTCGAAGAAACGCTTTCCGTCGTCTGCTCTCCGTCGACGCGGAAGCTGGTCGTTAAAGCCTGTCGCAACGATCCCGGTTTCGACGAAACGCTTCGCGGCGCCGCGGAATGCGCCTTGGTTAGCGCTTGTCATCGCAACGCCGAAGCGGGCGACGACGCCGTCCGTAAACGACGCCTTGTCAAACGCTTGCTCGTCGACGTTTACGGAATCGCCGATTGCGAAGCCGAACGCGTCGCCGTCGCCGTCGTTCGCTGGTCCGCCGCCGGAATTTGACCGAACCCGCCGAACCTTGAACCGCCCTTACCGAAAGGAGTTTCCCCAAATGCAAAATATCCTCGCCCCGCACGAAGCCCGCGAGTACGACGCTCGAATCCAAACCGTCGCGCGTCTCCATCGAGCCGCCGAAACGCTACGCGACGCCAACGACGAAGACGCTCCGACGATCGACCTCGCTTGCAAAGACGAAATTCGCCGCGTCGCGGGCGATTACCAACAACGAATCGCGAAAAAAGTCTTCCCGAACGTTCCGCCCGAAAGCGTTCCGTTTCAAGCGATTAAGCTGATCGTCGCCGCGAACGCCGCGTTCTATTGGCGCTCGCTCGACTGAACGTCGCCGAACGGTTCGAGAATCAAGTTTAAAGGAGAATGAATATGTTGCGAGAAATCTGGAACTTTTTTGGAATTTTGCTATCGGCAACTGCTGTTGCTATCGCAATCACGCTTGCGTTAACCGCTGCCGTCGGACTGGTTTGTTACACGGGAGCTTATGCAATTTCGGAGGCGACGCGTATTCACCCGATTCAGATGCGGACGACCTCGAACTTCAATTATCCGCCGCTTATTATCAAAATCAAAACGCCGGACGGCAAAACGCTCGAAGCGACGGCGGAATTTGAAGGCGAGACGGAGCAACAACAATGAACGCTGAAAAGGAACGGCTTACAATGAAAGAATTTAGGGTTTACAAGTATCCGATCGAAGCGCGAATGACGTCGATCGAGGTTCCCGACGATTCGCGAGTTTTGAGCGTCGCCAACCAGCACGAACGGGCGGTCGTTTATATCGCGGTCGGAACTTCTACCCGAAAGACGAAAATCACGGTATACGCGACGGTTACAGGGTGCGACAATACAGGATTCGAAGGTTTTGAGTTTCTCGGAACTTTGCTTTTCCAAGGCGGAAGTTACGTCGCGCACTACTTTTACCGCCGCGACGCCTAGCGTCTTGGCGCCGGTCTCAACTTCAACGGAGCAACAGCAATGAACGACAAGAAGGAATTGCGTTCGTCCGAGTCGGCGACGAAATTTATGCGTTGGGCGCGCCGCCGATTTTTCCGCGATTTCGCTTGGACTTGGAGCTGTCTCGGGCAGGAAATCTGCGTTGCTAGACGAGGGTTGCGACGCTCCGGCGGCAAAATCGGACGACAAATCGTCCCCAACGTCCGCCGATGCGTCGCCGTTTCGCCGGGTTGCTTTAGCGACGTTCGCATCGTGTTGAAAGGCGTTTACGTCGTCGACGCCGCCGTCGCGATCTTCTGCGAAATTTACTTTGTTCCCAAACGCAAAGCGTCGCGAATCGCCGGCAAGTTATTAAAGTCGACGGAGTGGTCTACGTTCGACAGGCCCAAGGGATTCCGGCGTTGCGAGTCCGCTTGGAGCGTCGATTTCGACCCCGCGAACGGAAGTTTGACGCTTTACTGAACTGACTCCCGGCGTCGGAAGCGGCGTCGGGCGTTTTGAGGGCTTTTCGCGTCCCGGCGCCCTCGTTCAAAACAAAACCGGGAAAGCGGCGACCCTTCGGGCCCCGTTCGCTTCGACGTAACAGAAGCCGTAAGGAAACGCGTTAGACCCGGACGTCCGACCGTCAGACCGGCGACAACCGCAACCCGGGCGCGGAGACGTTACCGCGCGTAACGCCGCAAGCGGAACCGTCGTTTTCCCCATTTTCGACGACGGGCTCGGTTCGACTCCGAGACGCGGCCTCGTCGAGTTTTTACAACTTAACGCAATATCCCAACTCGTTCAACCGCAAGAGGTAAACGCAATGGCGAAAAAATCGCGCTACGGCCCGAGAACGCCCCTTTTCGACGCCGTTTTCGGCGTAAGCGTCGACGACTTTCGCGAACGCGTGAAGGCGCCGATTAGCGACTCCGTCGCGGAAGAAGCGGTTCGCGTTATCAACCGCTACTTTGCGCCGCGCGGCGTAAAACACGCGCTCAACGCGTTTCGCGACGAATTTCATTTAACATATGATCGCTACCCCCAAAACGACAAGTATTTGCAATCGCAACTCGCCGCCGATAACCTCGCGCGAATTTTCATCAAGCAAATCGAACGCAACAGCTTCAAATTGCGTTGGTAACGCCGACGCGCTAAGCAATAAGAAAGAAACGAAAAATGCCCCCCGACGCCAACGATTATCGCAAACTAACGCGACGGCTCGACGCGTTCGACGCTCGACTCGCCGCCGAACTCGAAGCGCTTCGGCGCGACGCGGCCCGGAACAAACGGTCGCGACCAACGGAAACACAAAGAAAGGAGAAACGATAAATGCTTTTCAAAAAACGACCTAAGAGAGAAATTCAGCTCGCCGAAACGAAGGTTCCGGAAGGCGTCGAAAGCGTCCTTCACATCGTCGTTTTAGCGCGGCGACGTTCGGAAGACGAAGCGACGCGGGCGCTTATGAAGAAAGTCGCGCTTCTCGTCAACGAAGAAACCGAGCTTAACAACGACTTCGCCTTCATTTCTAAGGTAGTCGTCGATTACGACTCGCCGTCGCAACCGGACGCGCGAATCGAAATCGTCGCCCGCGAACTCTAAACGCAACATTTTACTATTCAACGCCTTAAAGAAAGGAAAAACGCAATGAAAAAATTTGTCGCCGAAGCGCTGCAAAACGTCGCCGCCGTCGTTATTTTCGTCGGCGTCGGCGGACTCGTCGCGCCGGTCTCGGTCGTCGCCGGGTTCAAAATCGCCGAAAACGTCTTCCCGAACTTCCGCGATCGCGGCGCTTGCGTCGAGTCGGAAACGGAACCCGACGCCGAAACGCCGGTCGCCGTTCCCCCGGAAACGCTCGTCGCCGAATAAGCTCATACCCTCGTTCAAACGTTTCACACCCCAACCCAACGGAGAAAAAATAACGATGCAAACGACCGAAAACGACGCCGTGAAACTCGCCGCGCGCTCGTACCGCGAAGGCTTTAACGCGATGAAATTAAAGGCGTTGGAACTTCTCGGCAATACTTGCTTTCACTACGAAAACGCCGATTTGGAGCCGAGCGAACTTTGCGCCGCGAACGGCGCCGTCGCCGCGCTGAAGACTCGTATGCTCGAAGCGATTTCCCCCCTGTCGCCCTTCCAAGCGCGGCGACTTTCCGTCGACGTCCTCGATCTCGACGACTTCGCCCGCGCGATATTCTCGGTCGCGAAACCTTCTTCGGCGACGAAGAAGACGATGACGAAGACGACGAGGAGAACAACGAAGAAGAAGACGCCGAAGACAAAGAATCGCAAGACGTTAAGCGATGCGCCGCGCGATGAAATACGTTGTTTTCGCCGTCGAAGACCCGTTTTATTTCTTCCCGGCCGCAACGCTCAACGACGTCCCGTCGACCTTCGCCGACGCTTGCCTTCACACACGACAAGCCGCCGCGAACGCCCGCGACTTCCTGCGCTTCAACCCTCAATATCGCGAGGTTTACGAACCGACGTTTCAACGCGAAAACGCGACGCTGACCGTCGCCGAAACGAAAAAACATAAAGCGGCGATCCGACGTCATTACCTCGACCGCCCGGTCGAAGAGATCGGCGAAAGCGAGTTCGCGAACGCGCTCGACCGAATCGCGGCGCAAGGCGTTGAAATCGCGTCGTTTGGCAGCGTCGTTCAAGCGACGGAAACGGAACCGGAATACGGGACGTTCTGTCGCCAATACGCGAAACTCGGCGGGCGTTTTTGGTCGAAAATCGTCGACGCAAGCGACCGAAAGACTTGGCTGAAATCGCTTTGGGTCGACCGCCCAAGCGCCTTCGCCCGCGAAACGGTCGACGCGTAACCCGATAGGACGGGCGACTTAGCCCGGACGTTAGAGCGTCGTTAGTTTAACGGCAAAACGCCGGATTCCTAATCCGGTCATTTCGGTTTGACTCCGAAACGACGCCTTTTTCCGCTTTCCCGCGACGCGTTTTAGCGCCGCCATCCGTCAAATTTAACCCAATATTTGCCAATGGTTTACCAACTCCCAACCGAAGAAAATCGACGCGCCGTCGCCGACGCCCTTTACCGTCTTTTCGTCGAGGCCGAAGAGCGCGTCGAACTCGGTCGCGTCGGCCTAAACCGCGCTCCGAACGTCGTTTGGAAATTCCGAAGCGGCGTTTTGCGACTCTCGAAAGGCCCGAACGCGACGCGGATTAAAAACTCGCTCCTCGTCTTGCCCGGTCTCGAAACCGACGCGGCGCCGGAGTTTGCGACGACGTTCGAAACGCTTTGGGTCGCCGGGCCGAACGAACGCGGCTTTCCTTGGTGGAAAGACTCGAACGAAAGTTACTGTCGTCAAAAGTGTTACGACTTCCTCGGCTCCGCTTTCTTCGACGCGATCGCTCGAAAATTCGGGCGCCCAACGTCGCGCGACGTCGAGTCGCCTTGGGAAGTCGCCGCCGCGACGCTCGCCGAAGAGAACTTTCGCGCCGTCGCTTTTTGTTAATCTAAACCTTTGCCGCGTCAAAAGAAAGGAATCGTTATGTTAACGTTGTCCCGCCGCCCGCAAGAAAGCGTCAAAATCGGCCCGGATATCCGCGTCGTCGTCTTAAACGTCGAAGGCAAGCGCGTTAGGCTCGGTTTCGAAGCGCCGCCGGAGACGGTCGTCGCCCGCGAAGAAATCGAAAATTTCGTCGGTCGGCTCCTGCAACCGAAACCGGAAAAGAAGCCGAGCGAAGCCGACGCGTTGCGGCGCGAACTTCAATCGACGCAAGAACTTCTAGCGGACGAACGCCGACGCCGCGTCGACCTTGAAGCGCGCGTTCGCGAGTTCGCCGAGTTCGCGCTTCGTCCGGAACCGACGCCGCCCCCGAAACGCGCCGCGCTTCGACGCGAAAACGACCGCTCTTAACCTCAAAAGTTTTCAACCTTTACGAAAGGAAACCCCGATGTTCAACACGAAGAAAATTTGGAAAAAAACGACGCTCGCCCTCCTCGCCGCCGCGCTTTTCGCCGCGCCGTCCGTCTCGTTCGCCCAATGTTGGCGCCCGTTCGGCGGACTCTTCGGCGGCGGTTGGCGAACCGCTAACCGTTGCGGTTGGAGCGTTTGCGGCGACGCTTACGGCTCGGCTTACAGCGTCGGCGACTGCGCGTCGTACTCCGGCGGCTGGAACGGCGCTTGCAACATCGACGCTTACCGAAAGGCCGACGTCGCGCCTCGTTGCGGCGTTTGCGACGCCGCGTCTTGCTCGACCGACGTTTGCGCTGAAAACGCTTGCAACGACGAAACTTGCGACGTCGAAGAAACAAAGTCCGAAGCGGAAACCGAAAGCGGCGAAACGCTCGAAAAATCGCCCGTCGAAACGCCGAAAGCCGAAACCGCGGTCGAGCAAACGAGCGAAAGCGGCGAAGCGACGACCGTCGTTAGTCCTTGCGGACCCGCGAGTTGCGACGCGCTCGAATTCTCGCGCCAAGTCGACGCCGAACTCGAAGGGATGGGCGCGACCGAAAAAGCGCTCTTCGACCGCTTGAACGAAGTCCGTCGCTGGAACGGACGCCGCGCGGTCGCGTTCGAAAAAAACGCGTTGGTCGGTTGCCGAACTCACTCGCTCCGAATGGCTAAACGCGGCTATTGCTTTCATTACGACAACGGAAGATACGCCGAAATTTGCGCGCCGGGCCGCACGATCGACGAAGCGTTCGCGAGTTGGTTCCGCTCCGGCGGTCATATGACGGTTATGCTCGGCCCGTACCGTCGCGCCGCCGCCTCCTACGCCTTCGACAACCGCGGCTTCGGCTTTTGGACAATTCGCTTCGCCTACTAACCGCGACGCAACTTCCTATCGTTAAACAAATTACCATCGGAACGACCGCGTTCCGCAAGCCGCGTCGGTCTAACCGCCGCCACGGTTTCTTCCTCCGTTTCACGGCGTCGCGCTTCATTAAACGCGAGCTTCGAAACGCCGCCCGCAACCCACGCAACCCCAACAATCACGTAAGATGACGCAACAAGAATTTGAACGTTACGCCGACGTCGCGAAAACGGTCGCCCGCCGGTTCGCCGCGAAAGGCGCGAACGTCGATTACGACGACCTGTTTCAAGACGCTTGCTTAACGCTTCTCGAACAAGAGTTCGACCGCGCCCGAACCGACGGCCAAATAAGAGGTTACCTAACGAAACGCGTCTATTTCCGGATGCTCGACCGGTTCCGAGCCGCGACGTGTTGGCGACGCAAAAGTCCCGCGCCGCGCTTCGTTCACGTCTCGAACGTCGACGAAGAGCTTTTCGGCGAAGGTGAAAACGCGTCCGTTCTCGACGCGACGTCGGTTCGCATTTGGCGCGACGCCGTTCGGCGCGAATCGATCGCGGCGCGGTTCGCTCCCGCCGTCGAAAAAGCGCTCAAAGAAGCGTCGCAAACCGTTCGTTTATGCTATTTAGGCTACTACGTCGACGGCGAAACGATGAAAAGCGTCGGCGTCGGGCTCGGGCTCAGCGAGTCGCGCGTTTCGCAAATTTTGAGCGAGTTCCGAAACCTCGTCAAAGAGAACGCGGCAAGGGCCGGTTTCGGTCGACGCGCCGCTTAGACGCAACTTAACCAATTCCTTCGCAACATTTTACAAAGGGCGCGACAATGTTTTTCCCGCACGACAATCGAGCCGACGAAGACCCGAAATGCGTCGCGCTTCTGCGCAAACACGGCTCGCGAGGTTACGGCGTGTACTGGCGGCTGATCGAGCGGCTTCATTGCGCCGAAACGCTCGAACTCGAAACGGATTTCGCCGCGCTCGCTTGGGTTATGCGCGAACGCGCGGCGCTCGTCGAGAGCGTCGTTCGCGATTTCGGGCTCTTCGAGTTCAGCGAAGACGGGTCGCGTTTTTTCTCGACGGCGCTTAATAAACGTTGCGAGAAAAGGATTAGTCGTCGCTTAGAAATTTCGGAAGTCCGACGCGAAGCGGGTCGAGCAAGCGCCGAAGCGCGCAAACGCAAACGCGAGGAAGCGCAAGCGACGTCCGAAACGCCGACGCTTGACGCCGAGTCGCCAAACGTCGAACGAGAAGCCGAAACGCTCGAATCGCCGACGGAAACGACGCAAGAAACGAACGAACGCAAACCGGAAAATACCATCGGTTGCGAAAACGCAAAACCAAAGGACGCGGCGCCGGAAATCGCGCCCGACGTCTTCGAATCGAACGCGGAAGAAACGGACGACGTCGCGTCGTTCGAGTCCCCGCCCTATCCCGCCGACGAACTGATCGCGCTTTGGAACGAGTATTTCGGAACGACGAAGCAGCGGTATCGCGGCTTACAATTAGACGCCGTGTCGCACGAACGAGCGAAGCGCGCTTGGGAAGAATACGGCGACCTGCAAACGTTCCGCAAAGCCTTTGAAACGGCGCGGTTAGACAAGTTCCCTTGGCTTTTAAGAGACGCGTTGAAACCGGAAAATATTCAACGGTTGATCGCGAAGGAGGAGAAAGAAAATGAACTCGACGCTCGGGCCGCCCCGAATCGCGCCGCGCAACGACGCGACGTCGCCTTTGGGGCTAAGTACGACTTTTCGCGATTTTCAAAACGCGAATGACGTCGCGCCACCAACGAAGGCGTTCGACGACGCGTCCGAAGAATCAACCGTTTGTAAGTACTGCGACGGCGACGGTTATTTCATCGAAAACGGCGTCGCCAAACGTTGCGCTTGCGTCGTCGAAGAACGTCGCAAACGTTACCGCGCGGAAGCGGGCTTGCCCTATTTCGAACGGCGCGAACTCGAACCGCCGGCCCGCGAATACGTCGCCAACTTCGACAAAATCGCGCGTTCGCGTCGCAACTGGATCGCGTTTTTCGGGAAGACCGGAAGCGGCAAGTCGACGCAAGCCTTCGGAATCGTCGACGCGTTGACGACTCGCGAACGTCCGGTTCGAGCGCAAACGTTGTTATACGGCGACTTCGTTCGTCGGCTGGCCGCGCTCCGATACGACGCCGTCGAATTCGAAAAAAGTTTTCGGAAAGCGACAAACGCGCCGCTACTCCTTGTCGACGACTTCCTCGACGTCGTTCCGAAAGCGAACTCGTTCGAGGAACACGTCGCGCAAGCGCTGATTAAGCGGCGGTATGAAACCCGTTTGCCGCTGATACTTACGACGGAAACGACGCCGCGCCGAATGGTCGCGGAATCGCCTTGCGGCGAAGCGCTTCTCGGGCGCATCGTCGAGATGTGCGACGCCCGCATCACGATCGCCGAAGAGAACGCCGTCAACCATCGCCTTTGTTCCCTCGCGTTCAACCGCGACGTTATCCCTTATTAACCAACGCCTTACGAAATCAGAAAAGCAAAATGAAACGTATCGAATTCGAGTCGGACAACGTCGACCGAGACGGCGGCGACGGCGAGAAGTTTATTCATCTCGCGCCGGTCGGCGAGTATTTGGAATTTGTCGCGGCCAATATTAGAAAAACCGCGAAAAATTTGACCAAAGCCGCCGCCAATATTGAAGACGCGCTTCCTTTTCTCGGTCATTTTATCGACGAAAACGAACGCGCGCTTCGCAATATCGAGAAACTTAAAGGCTTGCAAGATTTGATTTTCGAGTTGAGCGAACGCGTCGAAAAGCTCGAAAGCGACACAACGTCAACAGAGTTAAATTCTTGCGACGCGCCTTGAAAAACTCCGGCAACTTGCGCAAAAACGAAAATCTCAACCCAAAGAATCGAAAGGACTTAAACAATGACGCTTAAACAAAACGAAACGCTCGACGTCGAACTCGAAAACGCGCTCGCGGAACCGCTCGACGACGATTTCGAAGACGATTATTACGACGACGAAGACGACGGCGACTATTACGACGACGAAGACGACTTGGACGACGTCGCGGAACTCGACGAAACCGTTTTGGAAAACGACGTCGAAACGGAAGCGGAAACGAACGCAACCGACGACGGCGCCGACGTTTGCGACGCGCCGAAAGAAGACGCGCCTTCGCCGGTTCCCGTCGTTTCGTCGGTCGGTGAAATCGTCGAGCAGACGCAAAGAACGAACGCCGTCGAAAATTGGAGCCGCGAACGGCTCGTTTCGGAAGTCGAGGCGCGAGAAGAGTTTCGAGCGCGTTCGAAGGAACTTTTGCGAGCGTTGAAGGCGGCGAAAGAAGCGTCGGCGCATTGGGGACGCGAAACGAAACGGCTCCGCGAAGAACTCGAAGAGCTGGTTAGCGAATACGCCCGCGACGCGGAACCCCGCCCCCTGCTTGACTTTGCGGAAGCGAATGCGGCGGCGCTCGAACGCAAAGCCGAACCGGCGGGAGTCGTTTATGCGTCGTCGCAAGACGTCGAAATTTCGAACGACTGGGCGTCGTATCGCGTCGACGAACATTTTCGCTTGACCGACTCGCAGTTCGAGAAGCTCGGTTTGGAGATCGACGCGACCGTCGGCGAACTCTCCAACCTCTTGAACGACTTGACTTCCGGACGCAAAAAGATTAAAGGAGTCGGGCCCGCGTTCGTTGAAAAGTTGGCCGAACAGTTCGACAAATTTTGGGAGTCGGACGCTTATCGGCGTTGTGTCAAACGCGTCGAAAAGCCGGTCGAAACCGCGCTCGAAAAGGCGAACGAAGTCGAAAAAGTCGACAAAACGAACGAAACGCAAATCGTTGATAGCCAATCATTTGACGACGATAAAAACGCGCCGGTTTCGCCCGACGAGTTCGACGCGATTCGCCAAACGATCGACGAAATCGACGCCGGAATCGCTCGCGGCGTTTGGGAAGGCTTCGACGAAGAATGGTTTGCGAGCGTTCGCGAACAATTCTATCGGGCGCCGGAAACCGTTACGCGCCTTCAAGTCGAGTCGCTCGAAGCGGTTCGGCAAGGGTTCGAAAATTGGGACGCCGTTTGACACGGCGTCGTTAAGCGCGACGACAAATAACGACAATCTAAGATAAAGGAATAAACGACTATGATTTGCCAACCGAAAATGCTCGACGGTCGAACGGAAATTTTGCGGGAAGACGCGCGAGCGATCGCGGAATTCATCGAAACGCGACTCGCTCGCTTTCCGGAAGAGACGCTCGACCTTTACGGCGAAATCCTCGACGCGACGGACTTTTACTTCAACAAAGGCGAACGTTCCTTCTCGGAAATCGGCGACTTGCGCCCGCCCTGCTCTTCGAAATTTGCCGAATTTTGAACGAGCGGCCCAAAATTGGCGACGCGCTTAAACTCCGCGACCGCTATGACTTGGCGCAAGACCGCAAAGAAAAAGGAAAAGGCGACGCGGATGAAAATCTTTCTGCCTTGGCCGCCGTCGGCGAATAAAATTTGGCGCAACCTCCGAGGCTCGCGCGGTTTATACCTTGCGAAAGAGTACAAACGCTTCGTCGACGAATCGAAAATTTGGCTTTGGAAGCAAGGTTCGCCGCGCGTTCTCGGCGACGAAAACCTTGAAGTCGTTATCAAGTTATATCCGCCTACCAAAAGAGGTTACGACGTCGACAACAGGATAAAACCGACGCTCGACGCGCTCACAAAAGTCGGATTTTGGCGCGACGACAAAATCGCTCGAAAAGTTACGGCGTTTCGCTGTCAAACCGATTCCAGGAGGCGGCGCGGTCGTCGAAATCTTTTGTTGGCGACGCCGTTTAACCGACATTTCTCAGCGTCGTATCCTTTGGAAACGACGCTACTTAAATCGTCGATTATTTTTCAAAATTTCTTTAAGCGTAACCGGTTTTCACCCCTTGACGAAAGGTCGCCGACGCGCGAGTTCGCGACTTTTCGACGGGGGGTAAGGGGGCTAGTTAAATGATTGTTAAAAAAGACGTTAAAAAGGACTTAGACCTTGACTTTGGAAAAATCGGCGGAACCGCGATCAGCGCGTTCGTCGGACTTAACCCTTGGGAAACCGCGCTTTCGACTTACCTGAAGATTCGCGGCGAAGTCGGCGCGACGCCGTGCGACAGCTCGCGGTCGACGCTACGAGCCGGTCGTCGCCTCGATTTTTCAGGCGGGCCGCCCTGAATTTCGCGTCGAATGCAATCGACGTAAAACCGACGAGCCGGAACTTTACGTTCACGGCGAACACGAATTTTTGATCGGACGTCCCGACCGGCTTCTTTACGATTCGAGCGGCGAAAAGCTCCTCGCCGGACTCGAAATCAAGACGGCGAACGTCGCCAATAGGCGCGTTTGGGGCGCGCAAGGTAGACGACGTTCCGAAACATTACTTGCTGCAATGTCAATGGTACGCGGGACTTGCGGGCCTCGACGATTGGCGTTTGGCGGTCGCTTTTCTCGATTCGGAAGGCGCGATGAGAACTTATCGCGAGTATCAAATCGCTTTCGACGCCGAACTTTACGACGCGCTCGTCGAAAGCGCGGTCGACTTTTGGGAAAATTACGTCGTTCCGAGAAATCCGCCGGAGATGGAGCGCGCCGACTCGACGACGCAACGTTGGGTCGCGGAACGGTTTCCGGCGAACGTCGCGCCGATCGAACGAGCGACCGACGCCGAAGAAACGCTAATGCGCGAGTATCTCGACGCGAAAAACGCCAAGCTCGAAGCCGAGGCCGCGTTGGAGCAAGTCGAGACGCGGCTTAAACTTGCGATCGGCGAACGCGACGGAATCTTTTCCGACAATTACGGCAAAGTAACTTGGAAACGTTGCAAGGACTCGCGCCGCGTCGATTACCGCGCCGTCGTCGACGAACTGAAACCGTCCGCCGAAACGCTCGAACGCTTCGCGAAAACGGTTCCGGGCGTTCGCCGCTTCGAAACGAAATCGCTCAAATACGCCGACGCTTAAGCCTTGCCGTTTAACGCGTTGTCAACGGTTCGACGCTTAGAGAACGCCGAGCGTCGAACCTTCCCCGCACTTTTTCACCTAGAAACCAAACAACGGAAGACACGATAAATGAACGACTTACAAACTTTTGAAACCGGAACCGCGACCGTCGGCGAAAGCGCGACCGTCCAAAATCCGTTCGGCGCCCCGCTCGCGCAAGGCGGCGCGTCGAACATTTCGACCGCCCAAATCGTTTCGCGCGAAGTCGCCGAAATGCAAGCGCAAATCTACTTGGCGAAACAGTTTCCGCGCGATCAACGCCAAGCGATGGACAGAATTTTGACGGCTTGTCAACGTCCCGGCTTGGCGAGCGTCGCCGTCTACGTCTACCCGCGCGGCGGCTCGAATGTTTCCGGGCCGTCGATTCGTTTGGCGGAGGAAATCGCGCGGAACTGGGGCAACATCGAATGCGGTTGGAACGAAATGGAGCGGCTCGACGATATGTCGAAAGTCCGCGCCTTTGCTTGGGATAAGGAAACGAACGTTCTGAAAACCCTCTTCTTTTTCGTTCCGCATTACCGGTCGACCAAGAAAGGACGCGACCGAATCACCGACGAACGCGACCTTTACGAACTCCTCGCGAATAGCGCCGCGCGGCGAATGCGGAATTGCGTTCTCGCGCTCATTCCGGGCGACGTCGTCGACGCGGCGGTCGAGCAGTGTCAAAAAACGATGAAATCCCAATGCGACATTACGCCGGAGGGGCTTCTTCGCCTCGTCGAATCCTTTGAATCCTTTGGGGTTACGAAACGAGCGATCGAAGCGCGACTCGGTCGCCGCATCGACGCGATCGCCCCGGCGCAATACCTTCGTTTGCGCGAAATTTACGCTTCGCTTCGCGACGGTATGAGCCCGACCAGTCCGAACCGACGCCGGAAGCGGACGCGGCGCCGTCGGCGACCGAAAAAGTCAAGGCGGCCCTTGCGACGAAGAAAACGCTCTCGGCTTCCAAAAGCGCGAAGTCGAAAGGCGCGAAAACGCCGTCGAGCGACGCGACGTCGTCCGACGCAAAAACGGAGCCGTCGGAACCGCAAACGCCGCCGGTTCAATCGGTTAGCGTCGGCGGAGGAAACGGCGAACTTTTCGGCGCCGCGCCCTTTGAAACGTTTCGCAAGCGTCTTGTCGACGCGACGTCGTTCGACGAACTGCAAGCGGTAAGCGCCGAAATCGACGGCGCTTGCCGACAAGGCGACTTGACCGACGACGAACGCGAAGCTCTTTTCGACGTTTTCGACCAACGATCGCAAGCGTTCGAATTCGAGTAATCGCAAGCGTTTAACGCTTTTCTTTTAACTTCGACCGCGCGACGCGTTCGCGCGGTCGCCAACCTAAGGAATTGAAAATGAACAGGATAGAACGCGCCGCTCGTCGTCCCGATTTTTTGACGTTCGACGAAACCGCCCAACTGCTGCGAACTTCAAAACCGACGCTCCGAAAATGGATTCAACGAGGGCTCGTTCCCGGAAAAAAAGTCGGACGAAAATGGCTGATTCCGCGCGACCTTCTCGAAATTGCGCTTGACGCCAAGCGCGGCGATTCGGTAAAGTTCGGCGCTACGGAATAAGCCCTTTCGTTCCACAAGGAGACGAAAATGGCTTACATTGAAGAAAGAAGAACCCAAAAAGGAATTTCGCGCGTCGTTCGTTTTAGGCTTGGAGGGCAAGAGGTCAAAATTTTCCTCGACTCCGCTTACACGCGCCGCGACGCCGAAGACGCAAAAAGCGCCGTCGAGGGGTTTCTTCGAGCGAAAAAACTCGACGAACCGCTCGACCGGAAAACGAGGCTTTACTTCGAGTCGGCCCCGCCCGACCTGTTGAGGCGGTTTGTCGCGCTCGGTTTCAGCCCGGCTCGCGGCGCTTCGAGGGTCGTCGACGTTTGGCAAACGTTCCAAGCGGCGAAAAGTTCGACGGTCAAACCTTCGACGCAAACGCATATGTTCGTCGTCTTCGCTCGGTTTCGCGCTTACTTTCCGGAGGCGATTCGTTTCGACGAACCAACTCGAACAGCGGAAGCGTTTCGAGATTTCGCGACGCCCTAACGAAACGCTACGCCCGAACGACGGTCGCCAACACGATCGCCGGTTTGCGAACGTTCGGAGCCGCTTGGATTTACGGTCGAACGCCGTTGCGCCGCAAAGAATCCGTTCTTGACGGTCGCTCGCGGTTCGACTTCGAACAAAGCGCGCGACTTTCAAGTTCCCGCCGATTGGGCGGAGCGGATTTTCGCCGCTTGCCCGTCTCAAAATTGGCGAACGCTCTTCGCGCTTTGGCGGTTCGCCGGGTTGCGCCAGCAGGAACCGATGTATTTAACCCGAGATTCGGTCAAATTGGACGCCGGGCGTTTGATTGTTTTCGCGCCAAAAACGGAACGTTACAAAAATAACGGCGTTCGGGAGGTTCCGATCGCGCCGATTTTGAGGCGCGAATTGGTCGCCCATTTGAAAGCTATGCCGCAAAACGAAGATTTTTTGATTTACGAAAATCGACGCAAAGCGTTCGATTCCGGATTCAAAAATTTGTTTTTGTCGCTTGTTCAAAAAAACAGTCAAAAACATTCGTAATCATAGGCGTTGCGGTCAAGTTGCGAGAACGACTGGATCGCCGAGAATATTCCCGCGCGCTTCGTCGCCGAGCGCAAAGGCGTCGTCATTCGGTAAAAACGCAGGAAACCTAATATTAACGCCGCAGTTTTGCCCGAATTTTTCGACCGCGTAACTCAAAAAGAACCGCGATTTTTTTGACCCGCCGTTTCGCAGGGGGTACGCGGCTTTTTTGAGGAAAAACAGCGAAAAAGTAAGGAAAATAACGAAACGCCGTTTCGGACGCTTTCGCTCGCAAAAACGCGGGAAATCCCGTAAAAATAGGGATAAAAAAAGCCTCGAACGTCTCCGTTCAAGGCTTGGCAAGTAGGGGCGGTAGGACTCGAACCCACGACCAAGGGATTATGAGTCCCCTGCTCTAACCGACTGAGCTACGCCCCCGCCTAAAAAAATTAGGCTCGTCGACAGACTAATTTTTCTCATTTTAACGCATTTTCACGACGCGTCAAGAGGGAGCGCGCTATTTTCTTGCAGACAACCGTCGCCGCTCGACGACAATTAACGCAACTTCTTAAACCGCTTAACGTTCGAACTTTGCAACGTCGTCAAAACGCGCCTTCCGTCGAGCGTTTCGACAAAAAGCGGTCGACCGCGACGCGCTCCCGGCGCCGCTCGTTAACCCGCGCCTTCCGACCGGCGTTTCGTCAAAAAGCTGTCGACCGCGACGCGCTCCCGGCGCCGCTCGTCAAGACGCCGGTTCGCCGCGTTTGCGACGCGTTAGACGCCGCCGACTCGTTAGCGCGAGGAATCCAACTCGTCGAACGTCGTTCGCCGACGCTCGAAGCGCTCGTCGCGTTCCGACTATTCGAATTCGTTTGCGCGTTTTGCCGATTCGGCGCAACTTGCCGCGTTTTCCCAAATTGACGATTCCGCTCGGTTTGAGCGTCTTCCCAAACGGTCGCCGACGTCGGTTCCACGCGTTCTTCTCGCGAGCGAAGCGTTAAATTTCCGCTATTTCGCCTATTTTCCGCGCCGCGTCCCCAGCTCCGCACTCCGTCGAAAACGTCGCCCAACGTCTCTTTCCATTTCGACGGCGTCTCGACGTTCTGCGCCCGCGTCGTCGGTTCGACGGCGTTCGTTTGCGCCGGCGCGTTTTCGCGACTCGCCAGCATCTCTTCTTGACGCCATTCGTCGAAATCGCGAAGTTTCGGCGTCGCCGGAAGTCGCGTCGGTCGATTCGCCGCGTCCCATTCGCCGACCCAAGCGACCCATTCGAGTTGCAAATCGCCGAGCGAACGGCCTTCATAATAGCGCAGAAGCGCCGCCTTCCAGTCGTTCGTGCGCACGCCTTCCTTCGTAAACTCGACCAAACGCCGCCGACCGCCCATCAAAACCAAGTACTCGCAAACCGAAAAAGCCTGCGAATAAAAAGGTTCCAAATCCTTCGGATATTCTTTCAACGCGACCATATCGTTGAACGCAATTCCCCGACGCGAGTGCAGAAAGTTCGCTAATTTAAGACGATAACGCGTTCGCTCGAAATCCGATTCCACCAGCGTCGCCATTCCTTCGTCGAGCCAACGCGGCGGCTGAACGCGCAAATACGACGCCAAAACCGTGTGCATCACCTCGTGCGGCAACACCGAGTCGAGAACGGATTCTTCCGTTCCCTGCGCCGTCATTTTCCAATCGTAAACTTCCGTCTCGGAAACAACAAAGGTCGTATTGCCCCCCGGGCCAAGCGTCGGGCCCGTTTTAATCGTTACCACGCAAGGATTCGACCAATTCAGCAACTCTTCGCCAAGCCACGAAATCGCTAAATCGCGTCTATACGTTTCGGCGGCTTCGCCCGCCTTACGCGCAAACTCGTCGGAATCGGCGTAAACGATAAAATTGGGCGTTCGATAAGTCGCGGCGAACGCGCTCGACGGCGCGCCCAAAAGCCAAGTCGCGACCGTTAAAAACGCGCAAACGCAAAACGAGACGCCGCGCGGAACCGCAAAAGTCTTCGCCGACGTCGCGCAACGCTTCGCCGAACGTTCCAAAAGAAGCCGAGCCTCCGTGCCCACTCAAACCTCCTGTTTTACTTCTTTTGCGTCAAAAGCGCAACCGGCTTAAACGTTTTTATACGCGGAATCTCCGTTCGTTCCGCGTTCGCAATCCATCGCGAGCGTTCCCTTTCCTTATTCGCCTCGTTATTAAGGCGCCGGAACCGTCAACGTAAAAGCGGCCCGAGAGCGTTTCCCTCGTCGGCCTTTAACGCAACGCCTATTTTACCCAAGAATACGGGTTTCTAAAAGCCCATTTTTCAGAAAATTTCAGAAAAATCGCAAAAAAGTTAAAGTCAACCTCGAAACGCGCCGAGAACCGTGCTTTTAGAGAAGAACAATCAAAAACAAAAAAGAAATTTTCGGCGCGTTACAAAATAAAGCGACGCACAACGTTAAAAACCGCTCAATTCAATTTCTCGTCTCGATTTTAACGATTCTAAGATCGCGAAACACGCCAAGGTTACTCGCAACGAGTCGCGAACGGGAATCGGCCCTTCGTCCCCCTTCGCCAACGCGTCGAACAGCGCCGCCAACATCTCTTTCTGCCCTTTATTTTGTCTACTTTTCTTAATTTGACGCCCGCCGGTTGCGGCAAAGGTTTCTAAACGACAAAAATCGTCCAAAATCCGCGTTGTTCCGCCTTGAAAAACTTCGACGCGTTCTTTGGCTAGCCCTTTCGCCCCGTTGGCAAAATAATGAATCGTCCCGATCGACCCGTTTTCAAAACGCAACGAAACGGACAACACGTCGTTCAAAGCGTCGGGATCGGGCGTCGCGGTCGCAAAAACGGCGCAAGGAAGAGACGAATTGAGCCAACTCAAAAAGTCGACGAAGTGGCAAACTTCGCCCAAAACGCGCCCTCCACCTAATTTAACGTCTTGAATCCAAGAATCTTTCGGAATCGCTCCGGCGTTGACGCGATAAATCGCCGACGTCGGCGCTCCGACGGTCAACTTTCGCTTCATTTCAACCGCCAACGGCGCGAAACGGCGGTTGAAACCGACGGTCAGGGTCGGAAACGTTCGCTTTTCAGCTTTTACGCCGTCGCCCTTTTTTCCCTCGACGTTCTCGCCCAACGCTTGCCGAATTTCCGCCAATTCGTCGAGCGTCAAACAAAGCGGCTTTTCGACAAAGACGTTTTTGCCGTTTTTTAACGCTTCCGACGTATATTTCGCGTGCGAATCGTGTCGCGTCGCGACAAAAACCAAATCGACGTCCGCGTTTTGAAACACGTCGTCTAGTTTTGAAACGCAATACTTAAATTGAAATTTTTCCGCGACGCGCTTTGAGGTCGCGCCGCCGCTTGTCAACACGGCGACCCGCGAAATATCGGAACGTTTCGGCAAATTAGGCAAAATATTACCTTGCGCGTAACTTCCGGCGCCAATAAATCCGACGCCCAACGTCGACTCGGGAAGCGTTCGAACAAGGAACCGCTCCGAAACGCTCGTCGCGTCTTTTCGCACCGCTTCCGTATTCTCTTTATCCGACGCAACTTTCGCAATCGTTTTATCTTGTTTAATCCGCGCGTCTTTTGATTCAAAAACGCAAATCGGCGAAAAATCGGCGTTTTTTTTAACGTCATATTTCAATAAAACGCCTAAAAACGGTTCTTCTCGTTTTAAAATCAAATCGTAGGCTTTCGGCGATTCTTCAAACGGAAATTCGTGAGTCGCTAAACTTTCAACGTTAACTTTTTTTTGCGCCAACAACTCCTGAAACGCCGCCATATTACGATTTTCAGTCCAGCGAACGTAAGCCGCCGGATACTCTTCGCCGCGTTCCTCGTACCCCGCGTCGTATCGCCCCGGCCCATACGAACAGGACATACGAAGTTCCAACTCTTTGCGATAATAAAACGGATCGCGGTCAAAACCGGCCGGCGCGGCGCCCAGCATTACGACGCGTCCTCGCTTGCGCGCAATCTCGCCCGCAAAGTTTACCGGGTCGAGGCTCGACGTTCCGGCGGCGATAATAACCGCGTCGACGCCGAGCCCGTCCGTTCGCGCAAAAATCTCCGAAACGAGAGCCGGATCGTCGCGCCGCCAAACCGCCTCGCAAGCGTTTCCAAGTCGCGCGGACTCAACCGCCGCCCCGTCGACGTCGACGCCAAACGTCCGCAAACCGCTCGCCTTCGCCAACTCCGCCGCAAGTCGCCCAAGGAGCCCAAGTCCTATAATCGCGCAACTTTCCCCAAGCCGCAAATCCGCTTGGCGCAACCCTTGCAACGCGATCGCCCCTAAAGTATTGAACGCGGCCGCCCGCAAATCCGCGTCCGGTCGCAACTTAACGCAAAGATTTTCCGGAACCGCGACGATCTCGGCGTGATTCGCGTACCCGACGCCGGCGCAAGCGACCAAATCGCCGACCGCAAAGCCTTTAACCCCTTCGCCGATCGCGATCGCCTCGCCCGCGCAACTGTACCCGAGCGGCGAATAAGCGTCTAATTTTTTCATTACCGCGCGATAAGTCGCGACCGCGCCCTGCCGCCGGAACATCTCGAGAACCGCTTTCGCCTCTTTCGGGCGCTCTTTCGCCTTCGCCAAGAGGCTTTTGCGCGCCGACTTCACGGTCGTTCCCTCGGTGCCGGGACTGACCAGCGAGTAATGATTTTGCACAAGAATCATACCGGCCCCAAAAAGCGGAACTGGAACCTCTTCGACCGCCATTTTCCCGTCGAGCAACTTTTGCGCGAGTAATTCCATCCCTTTTCCTCTTAGTTCAAACCGATAAAAACGCTAGAATCCCTAAAACCAGTACAAAACACGTCGACTTTTTCGTTAAAACCGCTAAAACTTCCTTAAAACATCGACCGTCGCGATCTTTTTATTTACCAAATAATCGCTAAAATCCTTAAAATCGCCCCAAAGCCTTATTCCGCTTCCCCAAAAACGCAAAAACGTCGTTCGCTTGCGCGTCGTTATTTATTAATAATAACGTTAAAACGCAAACGTTGCCGCTTTTTTTCAACGGCCTATTTTAACGCAAAAATCCCGCCTTGTTCGGAAAACTCGCGCTATCCTGCTGCTTATTCAGTTTTTTCGGTAAATTCGATACTTTCGGTAAAACCCTCAATCCGAACGCAAGCCGCGTCTTTGCCGATCTTTTCGCCAAAATAAAACGATGTTTTCAAAACGTAAACCGTTAACGTCGCTCGCTTCCAACGCGCCTTTGACGAAAATCCTCCCGTTAAAATCTCCTTTTCGCCCCAAACGTTAAAATTAGCAAAACTGCAATTCTTTACACGCCCGGGGGCCGGATTTTCATACGCGCCGTAAGGGACGCTCATCGGTTTCGCCATCAACGCGATAATATCGCCGCCGTCCGCGCGAACGCTAAATTTTCAAAACGACAGTCTCGATCGTTATGTCTTGTTTCGGCTACAACTAAATCAACGCGTTCGCCACATTTTACTCAACCAGCGTCGGCGCGTCAAGAAATTTTCTCGCCGAAAGCGAAAATCGGCGGCGACTCGCGAATCGTCGACCTCAATTTCCGCCGTCATTGAGTCGAAATTTTTAGCGGCGTTTTTCCTATTTTTGTTCTAAACGGCCTTTCAATAACACGAAATTCGCAATCGAGCGCCAAATTCTGAAAATCAAACGCTTTCTCCAACTCCTCCGAAGTCGTTTGTCGACGCGGAGTTACCCAAAATATCGCGGAGCCGGGCGAGCGTTGCTCCACTTGAACGCAACGAACCAATTCCCAAGTTTCGCGACGACACGAGAGATTCAGATGGGTGATTGAGAACTTTTCTCCGTTCTTATCGACAAGAAAATCGCCGATTCGTCCTTGCAGAATTTCAAACGATTTTACAATTCCGCACTCTTTTTCAATCACTTTCACCCCGTCGTCGACCCGATAACGGATCAACGGCGACGCAAAATTCCAATACGCCGTCCCGACCAGCGACTCGAAACCGTCGGCGTCGCGAACCGTTTCGCAAAACCCATACGACTGGAGCGGTTCGTAAAGCCCGGGTCGACGAACTTCGGGCGCCAAAATCGCGCGCTCGGCGTGTCCGTACCAAGAAATCGTCGGCTTTCCGGTCGTTCGCTCGATCGTTTCGCGAAAAATCGGCGCCGGAAACTCCGACGCGAGGAAAGTTCCGCGCAAATTTTCCCGCAACGCGTCGAGAACCGCCGGATTTTCCGTTTCGCAAAACGATAGAAATTCGGAAAACGCGCTTGGATAACCGCGCAAATATTTTATTTTCCGTTCTCTTTTCGGCAAATTCAAAAACGCTCGACAAAGAATATCGCGTGAAAAATGAATATTCAAAACCGTCTCGTGCCGAAGTCCGTTGTAAAAGACCGGCGGCGCTTCCGGTTCCAACGCGACGCTTAATTTTAGGTCGGATTGTTTGAACCCAAGGCGCCCCCATATCCAGTGCATATGCGCCCATTCGTTCCCTATTTGCCGTTTGTCGGAGTAAAAAAGAAACGGTTCGCCGCTCGAACCGCCGGTAAACGTCGCCGAACGTCCGACGATTTTTCGCGACCGCTTCTCCAACTCGTATTCTTGCAAGAGCGCCTTCGTAACGATCGGAATTTTGGAAATATCGTCAAACGAACGCAACTGCGCGACGTCGAACCCGTTTTTCGCGTAAAACTCCCGATAAAACGGAACTTCGCGCGCCGCCGTTTCCGCAACTCGCCGCACTTTTTGAAAGATAAAATCCCGTTTTTCTTCGACCGACGCCTTCTCGTCGAACCAACGGCGCGTTTGTTGCGCTCGGCGATAATCTCCCCCAAATCCGAATCGAGTCGAATAAGGAATCCTCGCCGCGCGCGCGCCTATTGAAAACGGCAATTTCGTTAAGTTTTTCTTCAACAAAGAAATCAGCGCCATTATCTATAATCCCGCAACTTTTAATCCGAAATCAATCCAAGATCGCGCGATAAATTCCCATTATCGTTTCAAAATTTTTTTGCGGCGAATAAAGGCGTTCGTATCGACTTCTCGCGTTCTCCCCCAATCGCCGACAGAAGTCCGGATCGGCGATCAAACGACGCGCCTCGTTACGAAAATCTTCGAGATTCGCCGATTCAAAAAGAAGTCCCGTTTTGCCGTCGATTATCGTTTCCCCTCGACCTCCCAAACGCGACGCCAACGTCGGCGTTCCCAACGCGGCGGCCTCCAAAATCGTCATCGGAAACCCCTCGTACCATATCGACGGAAAAACGAGAAATTGAGCGTTTTGCATCAACTTTAACGCTTCCTCTCGCGTTTTTTCTCCGACAAAACGCACGTTCGACGGCGCGTTTCGCCTCGCCGCTTCCCCCTCGGGCCCGTCGCCGACGACGGTTAAAGGAAAATCGAGACCGCGCCAAGCCTCCGTTAAGAAACGAATCCCTTTTTCCGACGCAAGGCGCCCGATAAAAATCGCTCCGCTTCTTTTTACGTCGTCGTTCTTCGACGCAAGACTTTCCTCTCCTTCTCCGTTTCTCGCAAGGGGATCAAAAATAAAATTCGGCTTTACCCAAACGCGCTCGCTCGGCAAACCGCCTTCGACGAACTTCCTTTTTGAAAATTCAGTTAACGCGACGAAAGCGTCGACATTTTTTAAAATCTTACTTTTCGTTTCAAAATAAAACGCCCCCTGTAAAAGGCGCGTCGACGCCTTCGAAGCGCAACCGGAACGCCAAAAGATTCGCGTCGGACTTTTTCGCAGACATTCTTCGCAAATTTCGCTCCCGCGACGCAACTGCCCGCCCGGACAAATTAAGCGATAATTATGCAACGTTAAAACGGTCTTGACGCCGCAATCCTTCGCCGCCTTAAAAATCGAAGGCGTCAACACGTATTTATAGTTATGCGCGTGCAAGATTTGCGGTCGTTTTTCTTTTATCAAATCGACGACGGCGCGATAAATTTCGTCCGAATGTCCCAATCGCAAAGGCAAGGTCGCTTTTTTTAGCGCGCTCCAACGGGTTATTTCCGAATTGCTTCGTTCAAAAGTCGTTACCTCGCAACCGTTTAAACGCAAAAGCCTTGTCTCTTGTTCAAAAACCGTCGTTTCTCCGCCGACGGCTCGGTCGCCGTAAAAATTATGCGCGACAAGAACTTTCAATCCCACCTCGACTCCTCCGTCGGTTGGCTTCCGCTCGCGATTTCGCGTTTGCCGCGCAATCGTTTCTGAAATCAAAAAATCAAAACCGCTAGCCTTACACGGCGTTTTCCGTTTCAGCGTCGCCTTCTTCCTCTTCCGCGCCGTCGACGTATTCTTCGTATTCTTCGGCTAGTTCCCAACTCGCGCCGCTACTCGCCCAATGTCTTTGCATCCAAAGACTTTGTTTCACGCGCGCTTGCGAGAGCCAATAATACTGCGCCGAAATCAACATAAAATAGACGTAAGTCGCCTGAAACATACCGGTAAACAAGCCCGTCAACACGACAAAAACCGCCGCGGCGCCTGCAAAATACTTTTCAATCGCGTATTTCGGAACGAATTTAGAAAAACTCAACACCGTGCAAATCGCCCAAACGTACAATCCGGCGCCGACGATTCCGTAAGCGATCGCAAAGTCAAGCGCGTCGTTATGCATCCCGATGCGCGAACCAATCTCTTCGCTCATCATTTCATGCGTCTGAAAAACGCCGCGCCCAAACCAGAAAACGCCGACCGACGGCGGATTGGCAAGGGTTCGCCCCGCAATTTCGATCATCTCAATCCGTCCGCTTCCTTGGTCGGAAACCACCATTTCCCAACGCGCCGTAAAGCGGTTTCCGTAACCGGAAGCTATAAACGTCCCAAACGCCAAAAGTATTCCAAGCAACGCGATCGCCGCTTTAAAACGTTTTTTCCGCGCGCAAGCCAATAAAACGCAACAATAAGCGACGGCGAGGCCAAGTTGCGAAGCTCGGTTATAACTGCATAAAACGACGACAAGCCCCGCGATACCGCTCGCGGCGCACACGATTTTAAATCGACGTTTCACCAAAAACCAATACGCCGAAAGCGCGATTCCCAAAACGACAAACGCGACGACCGTTTTCCCCGAAACGTTGGCCGAACCGGTCGTGGCTTCGACGGTTGAATACGTCGAAGCCACAGCGCGTCGCAACCCCCAAACGACGCCCCAAATAGCGATGGCGCACTGACTCGTCGCGCCGAGCCAAAAAGATTTCGCCAAACGCTCCCAAAATATCGGGCCAAACTCAACGCGACGCAATACCGCGGCAAGCCAAAACCACGACAAAAAACGAGCGCTGTAAACAATTTCTGAAAATTGATTTTCAGGCGCGTAAAACAACGCAAAATAAACGGACGCGCCGGTAAAATAAACGAGCGAGACCGTCCAAACGTCGATATAACTTCTAATACCGCGCGCCTTACGACGAAACCTCCATAAATACGCAAGCGCTAATATCGGCAAAACTTGAAAAAGTTGCACGACAAGCGTCCCCGCGCCCGTTCCGTCCATAAAGAGTTGAGCGACAAGAGGATACGCTAACGCGTAAAAACACAAGACGTTCTCCGAAAGATTTTTCAACGAAAAGCCGTTTTTTGTCGATCGAACGTCCATTTATTGTTTTTCTTTCATTTTTCAACCGGCGCAACGTTAACGAACGTCCGCCTTTTATTTCAACCTCGACGCCCTGTCGAGCGTTCGCCTACCTTGCGCTCTTAATTTTATTGCCCAAAATCTCCGCAAGGTTATCAAATATTATTCAAATAAATCAAACGTCGGCTTTGCACAGGTACGATTCCTCAATCGTCGCGCAAAATTTCGCTTTCATTATTTCTATTATTCCGGCGCTAGTCGTCCGCCAACGGTTTCCACAACCGCGCCCAATCGAGACGCAAACGCTCCTTCGAAAAACGCTTGGAAATCGACGTCGAAAATTCGTTCGCGTTATTTTTCGTCGGTATTTCCAACGCGTCGCAAATCGCCCGCGCATACGCTTCCGGGTCTCGATTTCTTACAATAAAACCGTTTTTTCCGTCGGCAACCGACTCCGAAACGCCGCTAACGTCCGTCGCAACCAACCTTTTTCCACAAGCTAAGGCTTCGGTCGAGGCGACCGACCAACCTTCACGCAACGACGAAATCAAATACAAATCCGAGGCGGCAAGTCGACGACGCACTTCGCTCGGCGGCAAAAAACCTTCGACGCAAACCTCGTTTTGAATCCCTAATTCTCGAATCCTTTTCTCTATTTTTGCTCGATCTTCGCCATCGCCAACAAAAATCAATCTTGGATTCGAAAATTTTCTTTTCAAAATCGCTAACGCGTCCAGCGCCAAATCCCACCCTTTGAGCCAGGACAAACGCCCGGTAATAAGCAAACGCGGATAATACTCCTCCCATCCCAATTCGCGACGTTCCGCCAACCCGTCGGTCGGATAAAAAACGCTCGGGTCGAAGCGCGTCGGAAACGACTCGATCGCCAACCCCTTTAAAATCGCCTTGTTATCTTGCGCAAATTGCGCCGTTGTTTCCGCGTCCGCCGCGGCCAACAACGCGTCGGGCTTCAGCTCGACCAAATTCGCCAACATACGACGGTGAAACCAACCGCCCAAAAATCGCAAACGCGCGTATCGAGAAAACTCGACCGGATTGTTCAAACCGGCGAAACGATAACAAAACGAATCCCATCGATATTTTTTTAATACGCCTAAAACCTCCGGCGAATCGCAAAAAATATTTTTAGTTTCAATTTCGTATATTTCCGGCAAATATTTTTTAATCAAAGCGCGAAAAACAACGCGTCTCGGAATCAACGGCGCGCGACTTTTGTTTCGCGGCGCATAGGAACCGATATTAAAACGCCAAATCGGTTCGCCCTTCCAATCGCCGAGCGTCCAACGACCGACGGGCAGATCGTCGATTTCCGCCGGAGAGACGACGGCGAAACGGTTCCCAAACGCTTCCAACGCTTGTTTTGCAAACGCGGTTTGCCCGCCTCGCGGGTTTCCCCAAGGATCGCCGGGCGAAATGTAAATCGCTCGCGGACGCGGCGCGCCGTCTTCCCTCCGCTCGTTCCTCATTTTCACTCCTCGCGCAATCAACGCTTCCCTTCTCGTCTCCCTAAACGCGGCGAACGTCGCCTTTTACCCCGTCGCGCAACTTATTATAACGGTTATATCGGAAAAGTAGGAAATCTATATTCAGAAAATCTTTCTTTTTTCACCGAATCGTCGTATTCGCTAAAAAGAACGCAAAACGCCGATTTTTAAGTCGCCGTCGCTTCCCCCGCCGACCGTTTTTTCGCCGCCCTCCCCTCCTCTACTCCAAACGCTTTTTTATAAACGCAAGACAACAAAGAAGATAAACGACATACGCGACCAACGAGGCCGCTGCGAGCCCGAACGCGCCGTCCCCTCGACTCGCCGCCCGCCAAGCGCCGGTCAAAAAAACGACGGCCCAAATCGCGTTCAATAAAAAATTACTCCAAATGGCGCCCAAACTCGTCAACGCGCTTGCGCAAACGTTGCAAACGCTAAGAATAACGCCGACGCCCAACAATAAAACCAACGTTGGAACGCCGTCTTCAAACCCTTTGCCAAAGGCGCGCATCGCCCGCGGCGCCAAGAAACTCGCCGCAACCGCCGTTACAATCGCAAAGACGACGTTCAACAAAGCGTTATATCTCAACGTCTTAATATAACGCGCCTTATCTTTCAGCGCGTTAAACTCGGTCAACGTCGGCAAAAGCGCCTGCGTCGCAATATTCGGCAAATAAAGAACCGCCGTTTGAATTTGTCGCGCCGACTCAAAAATCGCCACTTCCGCCATACCGTTCTCTTGCGCCGCCAAAATTACCGTCGCGACCGTTCCAGTCATTCCAGTCGTTACGGAAGCCAACGTTTGCGGAAGGCAAAAATTCCACAAAACGCTTCTTTCTTGCCAAAACTCCGCGAATCGACAACGAATCCCGCGCTTTTTCAACTGAACATAGATAAATCGTCCGTTTATCAAATAATTCAAAAACGCTCCCGAGGCAAAGCCCAAAATCGCCCCCGTCAAGCCGCCCCAATAGGCGCCCAACACAAAAAACGGAATCGAGCCCAAGCCGCTCGCCGCCGTCGCTATCGCAAGACCTTGAAACGCTTTAAACCCCGACATTACGCCGGCTTGCGCGCTCACAACGGCGCTTAAAATCAACAAAATCGAACTAAGCCGCGTCTGCGAAATCAAACGCGACGCCTCCGGAATATCGCGATACAACGCCGGAATCGACAGGCAGAAAAGCGCGGTAACGACAACGCTCGAAATAAAGGAAAAAACATAATTTAGCGCGATGATCCGCCCGACGCGCGCTTTGTCGGTCGCCGCCAACTCCGCGACGTGTTTCGTCGCCGTCCGCCCCATTCCGAAACTCGCCAGCACGACGAAGCCGTTAACCGTCGAGCGAATCAAACAAAATTCGCCGTATACGACGTTTCCAAGTATTCTTGCAACCAAAATCATTGAAATCAAAGTGCCAATTCGCGCCGCGATCGACGCGACGGTCAGCCAGAAGAAGTCGCTAGCAAACCGCGACGCCGATCTAGACGAAAGCCAACGTTTGACGACGCTCGGCCGACCGTTCCCAGCCGCTCGCGCGCCTCTTCTCGGCTCGCCGCGCTCCTTGCTTGCGGCGCCTCCGTCGCCGTCGATTCGCTCGACGCTTTGATTTATTTTTAAATCGGACAAAATACCAATTTCCGTTTTATTTACGCGTAAACGGCTTGACCAAAAAGAATCGCGCCGCCGTTTCGACGGCGTAATAAAGCAAGCGACGACAGCGCCAGAGCCGACTTGGCTGTTTCAATAATCGATAAAACCACTCAAGATTCATTTTTTGCCACGCCAACGGGGCGCGTTTGACCGTTCCCGCGAACGTGTCGAGCGTTCCCCCCACCCCGAGACAAAGCCCGACCTTCGTCCGAGCGGCGTGTTCGCGAATCCACCGTTCTTGACGCGGACTCCCGAGCGCGACGATCAACACGTCGGCGTTCGAGTCGGCGATCTCCCGCGTCAACGCTTCCATTTCCTCCGCTTTAACGTACCCGTTGCGCCGCCCGACGACGCGAATATCCGGATAACGTCGTCGCAACTCTTCGACGGCGGCGGCGCTCGCCTCTTCCTTAGCGCCGTAAAAAAAGAGGTTAAGCCCTTCGACGCCGCTGCGAGCGCAAACGGCCTCCGCGAGGTCGGCGCCGGGAACGCGCTCGATTTTACGTCCGTTCAGCAACCGCGACGCCCACACGACGCCGATTCCGTCCGGCAACGCGAGATCGGCGCCCTCCACAAATCGCGCAAGCTCGGCGTTTTCGCGAAGCGCAAACGTTTTTTCCGGATTTATCGCGACGACGTAACTCAACTTCGTCCGATCTTTAGCCAACTCGACCGCCCGTTCGACCGCCGTTTTCATCGTCAACGCGTCGACCGGCGCTCCCAAAACGCGCGTCCGTTCAATATTGTTCGCCGCCATTCGTTTCCGCCGTTTAATGAAACCTTATTGGATTATCGCTCGCAAACGGTTAATTCAAAAACAACGCTTGCGCCGTTTGCGCAAACTATTCTAGTTTACCCGATTTTAACGAAGTCGCTAGGGGGAGGAAGCGAAGTTTCTCGCAAAATTCCCGTTTGCCGCCCCTAACGCGCCGCGAACGCGACGTTCGCAAGAGATTTTTGGAAAAATCGCGAAAAATTCGCCGAAATTTCTTGCGCTCGCGTTAAAAATCTGTTAAAATCGTTCTTGAAGCGATTTGTCGCCCATTCGACGTTCGCCGTTCGTCTCGCGACGTTCAAACGCGACGTCTTCCCCTTTGTATTATATAGAGCCGCGTCGTCCGGCGTTCCCGCTTTGAACGCAATTCGAGCCAAGTCGACGGCGCGCTCCGCTGTTTTTCGAGGATTGGTTATGAAAAAATCGTTCGTTTCCGCGTTCGCCGCTCTCCTGCTCGCCCCGGCTTTCTCGCTCGTTTCCTTCGCGCAAGACGCCGCCTTCCCGCCCCTTCCGTCGACGCCGACGGTCGCGCACCGCGGTTTCTCCGCCGCCGCGCCGGAAAACACCCTCTCGTCGGTGATGGCCGCGATCGAAGTCGGCGCGCAAGGTTGCGAGTTCGACATTTACCAATCGAAAGACGGCGTCGTTTACCTCAACCACGACGGCAACCTCAAACGCACGACCGGCCTCGCCAAATCTTGCGGCGAAGCGACGTTCGAAGAACTCCGCCAACTCGATTTCGGCGCTTGGAAGGGCGAACAGTTTAAAGGCGAAAAACTCACGACTTACGACGAAGCGCTCGCCGTTCTTAAATACACCGGCACTCGTCCGATCGTCGAAGTGAAAGCGAACGGTTTCGAAGACAAAGTCGTCGAAGGTCTCCGCCGTTTCGACTTGATCGAAACCGCCGTCGTCATCGACTTCAGCGCCGACCGCGTCAAGAAATATCGCGAACTCGAACCGAAACTTTGCTCCGCTTGGCTCACCGGCTTGAACAAAAACGAAACCCGCAAGCAATGCGCGGAACGGATTATCAAAACGCTGAAAGAAATCGGCACGAACGTCGTCGACGTCCACTATAACGCCGTCGACGCCGAATTTTTGCAAATCTTGAAAGACGCTAATATTCGCGTTATGTGCTGGACGGTCAACAATCCGGCCGATATTCAACGGATGGTCGACCTCGGCGTCGAAAGCATCACGACCGACCGCCCCGACCTCGTCCTCGAGGCGCAAAAGAAAGCCGCCGCGAAATAAGCGAAACGCTTTCGCTTTAACCGCCGCGTCGCGTTGAACGCCGCCGTTTTCCGGTTCGAGTCGTTCCCAACTCGACGCGCGCCGTTTGTTTTGCGAAACGTCGCTCCGCTCGACCGTTAAACTTTGCCGATTTTAACGCGTCGAGCGTCGGCGTTTTGGGCGTTTACGTTAAAAAGCGCCGACGATAACGTTTTTTCTTGGGAGTTCCAACGTGCCGCCGCGAGATCCGCTCGATTTATCGTTCGACGCTTTCGAGCGCCGCGTTCTCTTTGAAGACGGGCGCCTTTTGGTCGTCGACAAACCGGCGGGACTCGCGACGATGGGCGCGTCGGCGGGCGAAACGTCCCTTTTCACCCTTGCGCAACGTTATATTAAAGTAAAATACGAAAAGCCGGGCGCGGTTTATCTCGGCGTCGTCAGCCGGCTCGACCTCCCGGTTTCCGGCGTCGTCGTTTTCGCTCGCAATTCTAAGGCGGCGAAGCGGCTTAACGAGCAAATTCAAGCGCGAACGGTCGGCAAAATTTACCAAGCGCTCGTCGAAGGCGCGCTCGAACCGTCGGAAGCGGAATGCGTCGACTTTATTTGCGAAGACTCGAAAAATCGCAAACTTTGGATTCCGCGCTCGGCGTCGCCCGACTATTTACGCCGTTACGGAGCAAAGGAAGCGCGCCTTAAATACCGTCGTCTTGAACGTTACGCCGCGACGACGCTCGTCGAAGTCGAGTTGGAAACCGGACGCAAACACCAAATTCGCCTGCAACTTTCGAAGCGCGGCGCCCCGATCGTCGGCGACGGCAAGTACGGCGCCCGCCCGATCCCGGAACGCGGAATCGGTTTGCACGCGGCGCGCCTCGAATTGACGCACCCGACGTCCGGCGAGCGTTTGACGTTTGAATCGCCGCGTCCGACTTGGTGGAGTCGTTACACCCGTTAACGCCCGTTTTTCCTTATTTTAACGTCGTTTGCAACGCCGCCGACGCGACGTTTCCCCGTTTTACTTCGTCGTTCGTTGAGCGAACAACTTCCTCGCGTTTCGGCGTCGAGTTCCCAATCCTTTGCGTCTATCCGCTTGGAGCCGCCCGTATGACGCCGACTTCCTTATACGAGCGCTTGAAACAAAGCGAACTAACGTCCGCCGACGAATTGACGCGAATTTTCGAAAATTCGCGCGTCAAATTTCAAAAAAACGCGCGAAACAATAAAAACGCGACGCAAAACGCCTTCGATTCCGCCCCGTCCGACGCGCTTTCCGCCTCCGATTCGACCGATTTCGATTTAAATTTGCCCGGCGAATCTCCCGCCGTCGCCTCGCCCCGACTCGACGATTTCGAAATGTTTTTTCTCGCCGAATTGGAGCGCGAAGGAGCGATCAACGCTTGGCAAGCGGAGCAACTCCGGCAGGGGCGCGTTCGTTTTTATCTCGGCGGCTATCGAGTCGTCGACCTCCTCGGGCGCGGCGGTTTTGGGAACGTTTTTCTCGGTCGCCGTCGTTCTCATCCGTCGAACCGCGACCGAACCGGCGCGCGATTTTCCAGCGACGTCGCGATTAAAGTTCTCCCGCTCGCCTCGGCTTCTCGCGACGCGAAAGCGAAATTTTTGCGCGAAACCGACGTCGCGCAACGCCTGCAACACCCGAACGTCGTTCGTCTTCTCGACGCGTCGAAGGACGCCGCCGTTCATTACGCCGTTTACGAATACGTCGACGGCGGGGACGCTCGCGAACTTCTCGCCCGTTTCGACCGCCTTCCGTTTCGGGTCGCCTCCTATATCGTTTCGGAAACCGCGAAAGCGCTCGATTACCTTCATTCGCTTGGCGTCGTCCATCGCGACGTCAAACCCGGCAACATCTTGCTGATGAAAACCGGCGAAGTCAAACTCGCCGACTTCGGCTTTATTTCGCCGACGATTCCTTTCTCCCCGTCGGCGCGACTTTCTCCGCTCGGCGCGATTCTCGAAAGTTGGGACGCGGAAAATTCCGAAATTCCCGAACAAACCGACGCGACCGGCGAAAAATCGGCGAAACGAAAAATCAAAGGAACGCCCGATTATCTTGCTCCGGATCAAATATTGAATCCCGACGCGCCGTCGCCGCTTTGGGACGTTTATTCGTTAGGGAGCGCCTTTTACTTTATGTTAACCGGCGTCGTTCCGTTCCCGGCGAACGATTCGCGCGACAAGTTGCAAGCGCATTTGCGGAGCAGTCTTCCCCCGGAACCGGCGACGTTCGACCCGAATATTCCGCTTGAAATCTCCCAACTAACGATGCGAATGTTGGAACGCGAACCGGAGCGCCGCGTCTCCTCCGCTCGCGAAGTCGTCGACGCGCTCCGACGTTGGGCGCCGTCTTTTGCGGAACTCGCGCAACCCGATTTAGTCGCGTCGGTGTTAAAACGCGACGAAAATCCCGATTTTTGGTCGGAAGAAAACTTGCGCGTCGCGTTTTCCCGTTTCGTCGTCGCGCCGTCGACCGCCGCCCGCCCGTCGCGTTTTGTCTCTTCCGACGCGTCGTCCGCAACCGCCGCGTCCGACGTTCCGACAAGCCGCTTTTCCCTTTTTAGCAAATCGAAAAAATCGGCGCGACCGGCAAAGTCCGCCGACATTCGCCTTGAAGAAGCGCGTCGAGCGTTCGAAGCGGAGCGCCAAACCCGCGAATCCGGCCCCCAAATAACGTTCGAAGATTTTGAAAAATCGTCCGCCGCCTCCGCCGCGAACTTCGAAGCGGCGTTCGAGTTTGTCGAGCAAGCGTTCGAATCGGCGCAAGACGTCGCGCCCGTTCGCCCGCTTTCGCCGCCCCCGGTTCCCGCGTCCGACCGTCCAACGCCCCCGCCGTCCCCGATTCCCGACGCGAAAGCCTCCCTCCGTCTCGACGAGCAAACTCAACGATTAGAACGGTTAAACGCAACGTTAACGCGTCGCGTTCTGCTCCCGCTCCTCGTCGCGACCGCGCTCGCGCTGTTCGCGGCCCTCGCCGACTCGTTTTTTTAACCGCGTTCGTTCGCCGTCGTTCCCTTCCGCCCAGCCTCTCTCCAACCGACGCGACCTCGCGCCGCCCTCCGAATAATGAAACGCCATTCCGCCTCGCCCGACCTCGCCGAATGCGAACGCCGCCTCCGCTACCGCTTCGCCGACCGTTCGCTTCTCCAAAAAGCGCTGACGCATTCTTCCTATTCTACCGTTCATATCGATTCTAACGAGCGGCTCGAGTTCCTCGGCGACGCGACGCTCGGTCTCGCCGTTACCAACTTGCTTTACCGAACGTTCCCTAAATTGAACGAAGGCCAGCTTTCCAGCGTCAAGGGGTCGGTCGTCAGCCGCAAAACTTGCGCCCGGGTTGCGAAGCGGCTCGAGTTGTCGCGTTTCCTTTTCGTCGGCAAAGGAATCGAGTCGATCACCGACGTCATCCTTGCGAACGCGACGGAGGCGGCGATCGGCGCGATTTTTCTCGACGGCGGTTACGAGGAGGCGCGCCTCTTCGTCGAAGAAAATTTCCGCGAGGAGATCGACGCGTTTTTCCGCACTCGCCCGACGACCGACGCTCCGCTTGACGCCGCGTCGAGTTCGTTCGCCGACTTCGACGGCAACTTTAAAGCGCGACTTCAAACCCGCTTGCACCGCGAAACACCCGGCGTTATCGCGACTTACGTCCTTCTCGATGAAAAGGGCCCGCCGCACCGCCGCTGTTTCAAAATCGCGACGCAAATCGGCGACCGCGTCTTCCAAGCCGCTTGGGGAAACAGCAAAAAGGCGACCGAACAGCGCGCCGCCGAAAACGCCCTCGCCGAACTCGACGGCGTCGCGCCCCCGAACCCAGACGGCGAATAAAGTCCGTTCCTTTCCCCGTCGACAAGCGAGAATCGGAACGACGTCTCGCCGCGCTTAACGCCCTCAAAAGGCCGCCGCGACGTTCCTCCGCCGATCAAACGCCGCCCAAACCAAAGAAACGTTTTTCAAAAAATCAAACGCGCTCCCCCAAACCGTCGTTTTAAAACTTGTATTTTCTTAACTTTTTTCAAACTTTTCAAAAGCGTCGTTTATTCCGCCCTTTCACCGGAAGGAGTCTCGTTATGTCGACCGTTCCCTCGTTGCCTCCGCTCCCCTATTCCCTCGACTCTCAGGAGGCGCGCCTCCGAACGTTTTTCGCGCAAACCTTGGAGCCGCTGGGCTTTACGCCGCGTTCGCATTACCGTCTTTTTTATTATTGGACGCGCCGAACCGAGACGCTCGAACAACGTTGCGGTCTTCGCTTCGACTCCGAAATCAGCAGCGTCAACGTTTGGTTCGATTACCGTTTTACGACGCCCCTTCTTTCTTGGGCCGCTCCCGACGACGCCGTCGCGCGCCGAATCCTTGGGCGTTTCGAACAAAAGAATCGCGAAATTTGTTGCCGCCGCTCCGATTTTGTCGCTCGCGTTTCCAATAGCTTCATCGCGCCGTCCGAAGTCGATCCCGCTTTCTCCGACGACGCCGAAGCGTCTCCCGATCGTTTGACCGCCGCAAACCTCCTGCGGCGTCAAATCGTTCCCTTTTTCGAGCGACGCCGCGAAGCGCTCGACCTTCTGCGCGACTTCGACGCCGGAACGCTCGACGCGGAAACGCCGTATTCCCGCGTTTATCGTAACGGCGACGGTCGCCCTTTTTTCGGCGACGACGATTACGTCGCCGGCGCGTTGCGGTTCGGCGACTTGCGTCTTCAAGCCGGTCAAAACGCCGGAGCGCTCGACGAATTTAACGCGGCGCTCGAACGTCTGCGCGCCCTCGCCGCTCCGCGCGTCGATTTCCGCCTTCCCTCTTTTTGCCGCTCGGAACTCGATTTCAACGAAACGCCCGCCGGCCCGTCCTATTGGAACGCCGTTTTCGAAGCCGCGTTGCTCGGCGTCGAAATCGCCAAGCGTCGAATCGCCGTCGACGGCCCGGGCCCAAAATCGCCGCGCTCTTCGCAACCTCCGGAACTGCCGAGCGTTAGGAATCCGCGATCTTTCAAGCGTCCGTCGTTTGCGTCTCCCGGCGTCGACGAAGCGTTCGTTTCTCCGTTCCTTTGGACGGCGCGATTTTCGGACGACGAAACGAAAGCGACGGAAGCGATTCGGCGTTTAGAAGAACTCGCAAACCGCTCGGAAATCGTCGTTTACGAATCGCCCGACGAATGCCGAATCGCAGCAAACGACGCCGCGTCGCCCGTTCGGAGCCCCGTCGACGACGCCAAGTCGCCCGAGCCCGACGTTCCCCCGTCTTCCCAACCTCGCGCCAATTCTCGACGACGCCAAGTCGCGCCGCCGACGGCGACCGTCCCGGAAACCTACGCCGACGCCCTCGCCGCGCTTAAAAAAGACCTGACGCGGCGCGTCCAAGAAATTTTCGCGCAACGTCTTGAACCGCTTGGTTTTAAGAAAAGCTCCGCGCTGCGTTGGACGCAAACGACGCGAACCCTTTCGCGCTATTGCCGATTCGCTTTTTATAAGACTTATGGTTGCGCCGTCGCGTTCGGTTACTCCGTTCTTCCGCAACGCGGCTGTTGGGCGAACGCGCCGCAAGACGCGGAATCGCAAGCGCTTATCGCTCGTTTCCTTAAAGAAAAACCCGAATTTACCGTTTATTTTGGCGCCGACTTAATCTCCAGTTACGAGGACGAGTCCGATTTTTACGGTCATTGTCTCGCTTGGCATTATCCGCCCAACGACGGCGACGTCTCCCGCCTCGCCGCGCAAATCGACGCGTTCTTAACTTCCGAACTCGTCCCGTTTTACGAACGTTTCCCGGAAATCGACGACCTTCTTAGCGAATACGACGCCGGGCGCCTCCCGCAAAAGTTCGCGCTCGGTCGATTCGCCGGGCCGCGCCGCGAATTTTACGCCGCGCAAACAAACTTCCGCGCCGGTCGTTACACCGAGTCGCTCGACCGTTTCGAAGCGGTTCAAGCCTTGTCGCCTTACTATCCTCAACCCCTCGACGCTTCGACAAGTTTCGTATCCGAAGTCGCGAAATTAGGAGCGTTAAGCGTTCGTCAAACGATCGAGGAAAAGGGCCCCGGCCCGCAAACGACGCCGCGTCGCCCGCTCCCGGAACCGCTCGCGGCGGCCCTTCCTTTCGCCTCCGGTTACCGAGCGCGGGTCGTCCTGCGCGAGCGCGACCTCGCCGACTCGCCGTTCGAGCCGGAAGCCTCCCTTTCTCGTCGGCGCATCGACGACCAAGCCGAACTCCTGCGCCGTCTTCAATCGAAAGCGTCTCAACTCTTGGAACCGCGCGGTTTTACGCAAGTCTCGCCGCTCGTTTGGTCGCGGGACGTCGCGACATTCCGTCAAACGTTTGCGCTTGCCTCGCTCGGCGACTCTCGCAACTGGCTTTTCGAGGTCGCTTACCGACTCCGCCTCGACTATTCGCCTTGGGACGCCGCGTCGCAAGACTCCGAAACGCAGGCGACGCTCGAGCGTCTAAAGTCTCTCGCAGCAAAGCGTTGGCCGGACGGCGCGCTCCCCGCTTTCGCAACCGGATACCGGCGTTCCGACGGCTCGTCGCACGGTTTGCCTCGCGAAATCGACGTCGTCAAATCGCTCGACGATTTGTTCTTCTCCCCCGCCCCCCCGATAAGCGGCGTTCGATTCCCGACGTTCGACGAACTCTTAACCAAAGCCGAACAAGGATTTACCGAATTAGTTTTCCCGTTTTTCGCCCTTTGGCCCGACTCGCGCGCCGTACTGACCGCCCCCCGTCTTCCCGGCGCTTTCAACCCTTGCTACTGCGGTTCCGAAACCGACGTCGGAGAAGACAGGCTCGGTTACGCGCTCGCGCTCTTCCAAGCCGGGCGCTATACGGAGTCGTCAAAAAAATTCGACGCCTTGTCGAAAATGAAGAAAAAGCCGGACTGCGCCTACGCGAAATCGGACGATTACGACGACGCCGATTGGGCGACGCTGCAAGAAGCCGCGCGAATCGCCGCCGCAAGCGTTCGTCAACTCGCAAAGGAACGCAAAAAAGAAAAATAAAGGCGTTACCAACGACCGAATAACCGTTCAAGCATTTTAAAAAAATCAAACAAGCCGTTAAATTCTCCCGCCCGCCCAAAGGAACCCGTTCAATGTCAAACGCGTCCCTCCTCCCGCCCGTCGCCGATTTGCCGAACGATTTGGCCCCGCGCCTCGTTTCGCTTTTAGCGCAAACATTGGAACCGCTTGGTTTTATGCCGCAATCGCATTACGGTTTTTGTTATTCTTGGACGCGCCGCGCCGAGACGCTCGTTCAACGTTGCGGCCTCCAATTCCAGCATTCCTGGTATTGGCTTTGGTACGATTTTCGTTTGCCGCCGTCGACGACTTTCGCCTCTTGGAAGGACTTCGACGGTTGGACGCCCGCCGAAGCCGCCGCGGCGCGTCGAACGCTCGAACATTTTCAAGCGACGCGTCGCAACTTCGAATACGGCTCGACTTACGAGCGACGCAACGCGCTCGATAAGCGCCGCTTCTTCAACGCCGACTCCGCCCAAGAGGCCGAATCCTCTTACCAACGGACTCGCGCGACGCTCGAAAAATACGTCGTCCCGCTTTTCCAGCGGCGCCGTGAAGCGCTCGATCTCTTGCGCGCTTACGACGACGGAACGCTCGCCGCGCTCGAAACCAACGAGGAACTCGCCGGCGGTTCGCCCCTCCCGGAAGCGTCGGACGCGGAACTTTATTTCGGCGCCGATTCCATTCTGAACGTCTTAAATTTAATCGGTTTGCGACTTCAAAAGGGCCAAAACGCGGAAGCGCTCGCCCTCTTCGACGCGCTCGCCGACGATCTTTTGCCCGAACCGTCTCACGTTGTCGCGTCGAACCTCCTTTGGGGGGCGGAACTCGCTTTTGGGATTTTGGACGCCGCGTATAGCCGCGCGGCGTTCGAAGTCGCGATACTCGGCGCCGAGGTCGCTCGACGACGTATCGTCGCCAACGGCCCGGGACAAAGCGCGATACGACGTCCTCTTTCTCCTCATCCGATGCAAATAACGAAACCGCGCCCGTTTAAGCGTCCGGCGTTTTCGTCTCCTAACGTCGACGAACCGGAGGTCGCGTCTCATCTTTGGACGGCGCGTTTTTCGGACGACGAAGCGAAAGCGGCGGAAGCGATTCGACGTTTGGACGAACTCGCAAACCAAGCGTTCATCGTTGTTTACGAAGACCCGAACGAACGCCGTCTCGCCGCGAACGAAGCGGTTCCCCTCCCCAACGACGCCAAGTCGCCGCAACCGTCGGCTCCGCTTCTCCCGCCGTCCGTCTCGAATTGCGTCGCGACGCCAATATCGCTTGTCGCGGAAACGCCAAAAAACGTCGACGACGCGATCTCGGCTCTCAAAAACGACTTGCGGCGCCGTCTCGAAAAGTTGTTCGCGCAACGTCTTGAACCGCTTGGTTTTAAGGGCGGACGTTCGCAACGTTGGTCGCAAAAAACGAGGTCGCTTTCGCGCTATTGCCGATTCGTTTTTTGGGATCGCCGCGATCTTGTCGCCGTCTCGTTCGGTTACGCGCCCCTTCCTTGTTACGCCTGTTGGGACGGCGCGCCGCAAGACGTTGAAAGTCAAGCGCTTATCGCTCGATTTCGCAAGGAAAAGCCGCGTTTTGGCTCCGGTTGGGCTCCCGGCGGCGTCTCCGTCTTCAAATTGTCGAGCGACTTTTTCCAAACGGAACTTGACTGGAACTATCTCGTTAAAAACGGCGACTTAGAACCTCTCGTTGCCGAAGCGGACGCCTTTTTGCGCGCCGAAATCGTTCCCTTTTTCGAACGTTTTCGCGAAACGGACGACCTTTTGCGCGAGTACGAGGCCGGGCGGCTTCCGCAAACGTTCGTCTTCGGGCCCAACACCGGCGCGAATCGCGAGTTCGTCGCCGCGCAAACGTATTTTCGCGCCGGAAATTACGTCGAAGCGCTCGCGCGGTTCGAAGCGGTTCCGAAGAGTCATCGTCGTTTCAACTCGTCGCCGCCCAACGACCAAGAAACGCTCCTTCTTGAAGTCGCGCGTTTAGGAGCTTTAAGCGTTCGCAAAATACTCGAAACGCGACACGACGCCGCTGTTCCCGCCGACGCTTCGCTCTCCGCGCCAACCGCCGATTCTCTCCCCGCTCCGTCCGTTTCGCGACGCTCGGAACCCGACGTTCCGGAACCGTTGGCGACCGCCGTTCGGCATTACAAACCCTTTCGAGAAAGCCAAGTCTATCGTTTGCAAGAGTTTGCGGCGTCGGCGTTCGAACCGGAAAGCGCGGCGGCGCTTAGCGGACTCGAAGCGGGCGCCAAAACGTTGCGAGCCCTCCAAGAAAAATGCGCGCAAGTCTTGGAGTCGCTTGGTTTTAAGCGAACGTCGCCTGTCGATTGGACGCGGGATTCGGCGACGCTTCGACAACGTTTTTATCTCGAAGTCCTTCCGGGATTTCATTTTACGTTCCAAGGTTTTTACTATCAAAAACTCGATTTTTCGCTTTGGGACGCCGCGCCGCAAGACGCCGAAACGCAAGCGACCATCGCTCGGTTCAAAACGCTTGTCGAACAAAGGTTTGCAAACGCCGAATTTCACGAATGTCATTGCGGTTTCGACTATTACAGGCATTCGCATCGGAAAACAAACGCGAACGACGCCGAAGTTCTCGCCGATCTCCTAAACCGCTCGGATAGATGTTTTACGCAAACCGTTCTTCCGTTTTTCGAACGTTGGCGCGAGTCTAGCGACGTCTTGGCCGATCCCGCGCCCTGCGACGCTCAAAGTCGTTTCGGCTTCGGCAATAACGACGCCGGGCAAGCGAAATTCGGCTACGCGCTCGCGCTTTTCCAAACCGGGCGCTACACGGAGTCAGCGAAGCGTTTCGACGCCGTCGCGAAAATGAAGAGAAAGCCTTACGCTTGGCCGGAATACGACGACGCCGATTGGGCGGCGTTGCAAGACGCCGCGCGAATCGCCGCCGAAAACGTTCGCAACCTCGCGAAAAGTCAAAGGTTAAAGCGACGATAACCGCCGCCGAAGTCCGCGCCCGACGCGACTTTCTTCCCTTCGGCGCGACGGTTACGTCGCGCCGTCGTTTTATTTTTCACTAATTTTCTTGATTTTCTCATCGCCGTCGATTATAATAAACGAAGCGGACACGGCGTTTGCGCTTTCTATTTGACGTCGATTAACATTCGCCATATTACTTTTTGACGCAAAGAGATTTTCCAACGACCGACAACGAAAAAAACAACGCTCGAAACTCATATCCGCCTTCAAGAAACGCGTCAAAACGCTTTTACGGAAATTTTGGTTCCGCTTAGCTTTACGTCCGTCCCGCAAAAGCGGTATCGCTGGGAACGCGCGTCCGAAACGACGCCGAAATATTGCCAATTCAGCTACGAAAATCCGTTTGTTCTCCTCGCGATTTCCTACGGTTATCGGTTCCCGTTTTACCGCGACTATTGCTCGAACGCGCCTTGCGACGCCGAGACGCAAAACGCTCGACGCTTTCCTACAAGAGCGGGAACTCGTTGAAATTAAAGGTTTAGAATATTTGAGCGCGCGATCGACGTTGCGAATACTGGGATTTTAAGGCAAACGTTCCGAACGACGTCGCCAACAGGCTCGCCAAAGTTGAAAAAAGATTTCGCGAAAAAGTCGTTCCGTTTCTTACGGGAACCGTCCGCTGAAAGACGTCGTAAACAACGACTACTCCTGAAGTTGCGAAAACGCTCCCCCCGAAATGAAACGCAACGATTTTCTATTCGGCGTCGCGCTTTTTTTACTCGGTCGGCACGCGGAAGCGGCGGCGCATTTTGAAGTCAAAGCGGCAAAAACGCTCGGCGACGCTTTAAGTTATCTCGCATATTGGCAAAAATACGCTAAGGCGTTGCCAATCGGCGCGTTAAGCGTTCGCAAAATATCGCCCCGAGCCAACGCCGCGTTCCTCGCTTTCAAAAGTTTGCCGCGTCGCGATTTAGAAGCGGAAGTCGCGCTCGCCCGATTCAATACGGCGCAACCGTTCGGCGGCGATCGCACGGATTTTCTCGTTCGGAATCCTTTGCAATTCGGCGGCGATCAGCCGTTCGCCGAGCGCTTTTGTTTGCGGCGCCGCGTAATCTTCGAGGTATTCTTTCAGCGTCGTCAGCGCGTTCGGTTGGCAACAGTTCGCGATTTGCCCCGACTTCACCAACGTCATAAAGCGGTCGCCGGTGCGCCCCTCGCGATAGCAAGCGGTGCAAAAACTCGGGATACGGCCCATTTCAAGGAGCCAAGCGACGATTTCGTCGAGCGTTCGGCGGTCGCTCAAATCGAACTGCGACGAGTTTTCGTCGGGGCTCTCCTCCTCGGCGTACCCCCCGACGCTTGTGCGCGAACCGCCGCTAAGTTGCGTAACGCCGACCTTTAAGACTCGTTCGCGGGCCTCTTGCGACTCGCGCGTCGAAACAATGATTCCGGCGTAAGGCGCGGCGATTCGCAACACCGCGACGATTTTTTCAAAAACGTCGTCCGAAATACCGTTCGTAAAAGAACTTGCGTCGACGTCGTCCGCGTCGCGAATCCGCGGAACGCTGAACGTATGCGGGCCGACGCCCTTGGCCGCCTCCAAATGCTCCGCGTGCATCAGCAAACCGACAAAATCGTAACGATAAAGATTCAACCCGAACAAGACGCCGCAACCGACGTCGTCGATTCCGCCGTCCATCGCGCGGTCCATCGCCTCCGTGTGCCACGCGTAGTCGCTCTTCGGCCCGGTCGGGTGCAACGCTTCGTAAGTTTTTTTGTGGTAAGTCTCTTGAAAAAGAATATAAGTTCCGATTCCCGCCTCTTTCAGCTTGCGGTAATTCTCGACCGTCGTCGCGGCAATGTTGACGTTAACCCGCCGAATCGCGCCGTTTTTATGCTTGATCGAGTAGATCGTTTGAATCGCGTCCAACACGTACTCGATCGGATTCATCGTCGGATGCTCGCCAGTTTCGAGCGCAAGTCGTTTGTGTCCCATATCTTGGAGCGCGACGACTTCGGCGCGAATCTCGTCCATCGTCAACTTTTTGCGTCGTATCGTCTTATTTTTCAGATGATAAGGACAATAAACGCACCCGTTGACGCAGTAATTCGAGAGGTAGAGCGGCGCGAACATTACGACGCGATTTCCGTAAAACCGCTCTTTGATTTCTCGCGCCAACTCGAAAATCCGCGCGTTTTTCTCCGGGAGTTCGCAGTCGAGCAAAACGAGCGCCTCGCGGTGCGTTAACCCTTGCATTTTTCGCGCTTTATCGAGAATCGCGTCGACAAGCGTTTCGTCGTTTTTACGTTCGGCGGCGTACTCGAGCGTCGCTAAAATCTCCGCGTCGTCGATAAATTCTTCCGCTTTCGTCGATTTCGGGTCGTACATTGTCGCGCTCCTTTTTTCCCTGCGGCTTGCGAAATTCAACGCCGTTTTCGCGCCGCGTTCCGGTCGAAACGAAAAAACTAAGACGATTATACGCCAAAGACGCGCTTCGTCAACGCCTCTTTCCATTTTCCCCCGTTTTTGTCCCCGTCGACAAGTTCGCCCGCTTTTCGTCGCCGCGTCGCGCCGTTTCGCAACCGAGACGTTTACATCGTTTAACAAGAAGCGACGCCGACGTTGGAAGAAGCGCCGACGACAAGAAAAACGCGACGCGCCGAAACGTTTCTTTTCGCTTCAACGCGTCGCGCTTATCGTTTCTTGCGCCAACCGACGTTAGTTAAAGGGTTAATTCGCTTCTTTATCGTCGGCGTCCGTTTCGGTCGACGGGACGTTTTCGATTTTGAAACGGCGAAGTTCCGCGCTCGTTTGCTCCGAACGGAAAATTTTCGCGTCGCTCGGGATTTTGACGACTAAATTGAGCGCGACGCCCGTATATCGCGTAATCGCCGCAACCGGAAAACGTCGCAACTTTTCCGAAAAGACGACCGTCTTCAAATTCGGCGCCGAAATCGCGCTCGCGTCGACGTCCTTAACGCTCGGCGCGACAAGTGTTTCGAGCGAATCCGAAACGATAGAGCCGCGCGCGATTCGCTCGACGGAATCCGGGACGCGCCACTCCGTCGAGCGAAGCCCGCTCGGGAAAAGGTAAAGCGTCGTTCCGTCCTTGCTCAGCAAAGCGCCGTCGACGACCGAAAAACGCTTGTTCTCGACGGCGACTTCGACTTCGCGCTCGCCCAACGTTTCGCCCTGCTCGAGCGCCCGCTCGCCTTGCGGCGTCAACGCGGCAAGATCGACGACGCTTGCCGGGAGCTTAATTTTCTTCGCGCTCGTCTCTCGAAAAGCGTTGTAAACGATCCGTTCGACCCCGTCCGGAACCGCGTATTCGTCCGATTTCGAAACGTTGGGAAGGAGGTAAAGCGTTTTTCCGTCTTTACTTAACAACGCCCCGTCGACCGATTTAAGCCCCTCGTTCGACGCCGGAACCTCGAACGCTTCCAACGCCGAACAACCGTCGAACGGGCTGTCAAAAACGACGCGCGGCGTCAAAATTTCGACCGTTTTCAGCGCGACGCAATCGAGGAAAGCGCGCCATTCGACTCGCTCGACGTTTTGCGGAATCGTCATTCGCGTTAACTTGTCGCAACGCCAAAACGCTCCTTCCTCGACGAAACGCAACGATTCCGGCAGCTTAACCGTCGAAAACCGAGCGTTCTTAAACGCTTTTTCCGCGATCGTTTCGACGCCGTCCGGAACGACAAATTCGCCGTCGCGCGTTCGCGGCGCCCAAAGGAGCGTCTTTCCGTCTCGCGTCAAAACGACGCCGTCGACCGCCCGGAATTTCGGGTGATCCGGCGCGATTTCGAATTCAAGCGCTGCGTCGATATAGAACCCCCAAGTCGGAAATTCTTGCAATTCGCGCGGAATGTTGACGCGTTTTAGCCCGGAATCCGAAAACGCGTCTTCGACGACTCGCGTCGATTCCGGCAGTTTGATCTCCTTTAACGTGCGGCATTTGCCAAACGCGCCGTCTCGAATCGTCGTCAACGTCGACGGGAGTTTCACCGTCGTCAACGCCGGACAAGTAGAAAACGTCCGCCTTGGAAGCGTCGTCAATTCCGCCAAAATTTCGACCGTTTCGAGCGCGTCGCAACGGAAGAAAACGGAGTCGCCAAGTTCAACGACGCCCCGCGGAATCGCGACCGACTTCAACGCGTCGCATTCGATAAACGCTTCTTTTTCAATCGTTTTCAGCGACTCTGGAAACTTAACCGACTCAAACCGAGCGCCCGCGAACGCCCGCTCGGCGACGCGCACGACGCCGTCCGGGATTCGATACGACGTTCCCGTCTTCGCCGGAGAATAACGGTAAAGCGTTTTCCCGTCTTTACTTAGCAAAACGCCGTCGACCGACTTGAAACGCGGGTTCTCCGGGTCGACCTCGAACTCGTCGAAAAAGCTCCAAACCGTCTTGCCGTCGACGGTTATCGGTTTCCGGAGGGTCGAAGCGTCGGCATAAAATTCGGGTCGTTGGAACGTCGTCCTAGGCGACGTTATTTCGTCGTTCTTCGGCGTCCAATCCTTGTCGATTAAAATTTTGCGATAAACGACTTCCAATCTGTCGAACGTTTTCGGCGTCCCCATTCCCCCCCAGATTGTAAGCAGCTCTTCGACGGAAATCGGCTTGCGGCAGTCGTCCAACGCTTGCAAACGCGCTTCCCGAGAGGTCGCGTTTTTCTCGTCGCCGACGGTCGCCGCCGCCCAACCGCCGACGAGAGCCGCGCTAACGCAAAGAACGCAACCCGTTTTCGCCCAACGTTTAACGCGTCTTCGTTTCTCGCGTTTAAGAGAAGACGACAAAACATCGCCAGCCGTCGCCGTTTGAGACGGGTTTGTCCCGGCGTTTTCGAAACGCTCGCTTGGCTTTTTTCGCATTGCAAACTCCATTTTTTCTCGATTTACGTCAGGCAACGCGTCGCGACGTCGCCGAAAGAAGCGGAGAAATTTAATGTTTGCAACGTTTTTCCGCCCGTTTTTTTATTATACGCAACGGCGCGTCGCATTTCAAGACGTCCGCGCCTAAAACTCAAAAAAACTAAAAAACGCCCGATTTTCCCGCTTTCTCACTAAAGCGTTCATTTTCAACGCCTTTTCTTCTTTCCAAGCTCTAAAAGTAAAAAACGCCCGCCGAGTTTTTCGCTCGACGGGCGCTTTCGTTAGTCAACGTTTTTCGACGTTCGACGCGACGCAAGCGTCGCCGTTTCGCCGATTAACGTTTTACTCCATACGGCCTTTGTACGTCTTGGCGCGTTCGACCAAGTCCTTATTCTTGCTCTTTTCGATAACGATATTGAGGCCCTTCTCGGCAAGTTCCGGGAATTGCTTGCGGAGAATCGTGTCGTGAGCGTGCGCGACGACCGCTTCGTAAGCCGCTTCGAGAACGGCGGCGTCGGCGGTTTCGGCGCATTCGATCGCGAATTTGAACGAATCTTCGTAACGGTTCGCGGCCAGACGGGAAAGAACGAGTTTCTTTTCGTCGGCGCGGGTCGCTCCCTTGTACGCGACCTTCAGCTTCGCGAGCTTTTCTTCGCGCGAAATTTTGATTCCGATTTGATCGTCCGGAAGCGAAATAACGCGAATGTAAGCGCGCAGAACGGCGATCTTTTGTTGCGGCGCAAAAGCGTTGGAGTTGAGAATTTCCTCCATTTTCGCGGCGAATTGCCCGTCCGCCCAAACGTTCAACGCGGCCAAACCGACGGCGCGCATATTCGGGTCGTTCGAGTCGAGCGCTTTTTCGATCGCGGCTTTCGCGGCGTCGCCCCCGACGCGAGCGGCGATCGGGTAAACGAACGCCGGCGACATTTTGTCGGCGAGCGCGAGAACGGAGGTCGCGTCCTTAGCGCAAAGAGCGGCGACGAGGTTCGAGGCCGCGTCGCGATCTTTGCCGCGCGGGAAACGAGCGACCGATTCGAGCAACTTCGGCATATCGTCGGTCGTCGCGAGCTTGCAAACGCGTTGCATCAGCGCGAGGCGATCCGGGCACTCGGCGGCGGTCGTTTTCGCGAAGATCGCCGGACGCACGTCGACGGCGCGGTTCGACAGAATCGTCGCTAAGTCGCCGAATTCTTGATCGTCCGCCGCTTTGTCGAGGCAAGCGAGCAGCGCTTCGTCGAAACCGTCGGCGACGACGAACCCGGCCAAACGGGTCGCCAAGCCGCGATCTTTCTTCAACCATTCGACGAAAACGGCGGCGTCTTCCGCGGTCGCCATCTTTTCAAGCGCGACGAAACCGGCGCGTTGCAGACCGGCGTTATCCGATTTCAACGCTTTAAGCGCGTAAGAACGGTATTTTTTATCGTTGCGCGCGGTCAGGCCGGCGAGCGTTTGCTCTTTCGTCCAGTCGTCGAGTTCGTCGTACTTCGCGAGCCATTTTTCGACGTCCGCGTCCGACGCTTTCGAGACGGCGGCGGGCCAGCTCGGCTCGACCGATTCGAAGTCGAAAATCGGCGCTTTGCGGCAGGTCAGCGCGGCGGCGACGGCCGGAATATCCTTCGCGGCTTCCAACGCTTTCAAGGCGGCGTCGCCCGGGATTTTCGCGAGCGAAGCGGCGGCCGCGTCGACGACGCGTTGTTTGTCGCTTTTGAGACATTCGGCGATCGCCGGAACTTGCGCGTCCGTTCCGATAACGCCGAGTTGCTCGAGGAGCCAAGCCTTCGTTTCGTCCGAGACGTCCGCTTTCAACGCGTCGACGGCAAAAGCGCAGAGGTCGGCGATTTTCGCGGCGTCCTTCGCTTGTTGCGCGTCGAAGATCATTTGACGATATTCGTCGCGCGCCTTAAACATCGGCGTTTCGGAGTGCGGGTTGACGAGTTCGCCGACGTAAACGCCGCCCTTGCCGGTAACGACGTCGCGCTCCGCCGAGAAGTCGCGGGAGTTCAAGCGAGCGAGCAAATCGCCGAAGTCGGCGCCGTAAACGTTCGCGGAGCCGAGCGCCAACGCGAGCGCCAACATAATCGAATATTTTTTCATCGTATGCAACCTTTTATTCTTTCCAGTTTCGATTTTCAATTTATTCAAACGGGTTCTAACGGGTCTCGCCGCCGCGCTCAAACTTCGATTTGATACGGGGCGCGTTGAACCTTCGAAACCATCGCGGTCGCCTCGCGGTCGCCGACAAATTCCATTTTTTCCTTGTCCCAAACGAGCTTGCGCTTGAGTTTATAAGCGATGATGCACATATGACCGTAGTCCGAAACGTTCGCGCCGTAGAAAACGTCTTGGAACGGACGGGTGCGATGGCGGACGCAGTACAGGAAGTCGTCCGCGATGTTGTCCGCGCCGCCGCTATAACGACGAACGTTAACCGCTTTCAACGGGCGGAGTTGCGGGTTGCGACCGTGAACAAATTCGCCCTTCGTCCCGACGATGCGGATGCCGCCGCCTCCGGAGTGGTAGAATTTGACGCCGTTTTCCATCAGGATCATCGCGCCGTCGGTCGGGTTTTCTTCGGTGTGCGGCGCGTAAATTTCTTTCGGCGCGACGTGGTCCATTCCGCAAGAATAAAGGGCGCCGCCGAAGTTGTGTCCGCCCCAGTCGCCGAGACCGCCGGTGCCGAACGCCGTGTTATAACGCCAAGTCATCGGGTCGATCGCGCGCTTGCTGTACTCGAAATACGGGGCTTGGCCGACCCAAGCGTCCCAGTCGAGTTCCTTTGGGCACGGTTCCGGGTCGTAGGTGCGTTCCGACGGCGCGCCGCCGCAACCGGCGTAAATTTCCTTGACTTCGCCGATGGCGCCGGACATAATAATCGGCGCCATATAGTGGCCGTAGTCTTCCATAACGCGTTGCGAACCGCTCGAAACGACGCGGTCGTACTTGCGGGCCGCCTCGACGATTTGACGGCTTTCCATCAGCGAGAAGGTGAGCGGTTTTTCGCAGTAGACGTCCTTCCCCTTTTTGCAAGCGTCGATCGTCATGCGCGTGTGCCAGTGGTCCGGCGTCGAGACGGAGACGACGTCGAGTTCCGGCATATCGTACATTTCTTGATAATATTGGAACGTTTTCACGCCGTTTTCTTCTTTCGGCAGACGACGCGTGTCGATATCGCAGTAAGCGCAGAAACGGGCGCCCGGACGATGCCCGACGTTGCTGCGTCGCGTCCCGAGCCCGATCAAACCGACGTTGATCGTTTCGCTCGGCGGAAAATGACCGTCTTTACCGAGAACGCGCCCCGGAACGAAAAGCGGAAGCGAACAGGCCGCCGCCGCGCCGATGAACTTGCGTCGAGAAATTTGCGTCTTTTTAGTCATACGAATATGCCTCTCGAAAAAAATGAATCGTTCTCGCGCCGGATTCGACGACGCCGAAATCCGGAAGAAAGCCCCATTTTAACCGCTCGAACTCGGAAAGTCAAAGAAATTTTTGCAAATTTTAAGAAAACGCCCAAAAAAAACGAAAAAAAACGCTCGCCGCGCCCCGCGTTCGCCCCAACTTGGCTTCCTAATTGATATAAACCAAGAAACGCCGCTTTACCGCTCAAATTTTCGTCCTAATTAATAATATAGAGAAAAACGCCGATAAAAAAGAACGACGTTCGCGAAGCGTTTCGCGCGTCGCCGTCGATTACCGGCGCTTTTTTCTGAAAATCAAACCTGTTTTAACCGTTAAACTCGCAATGACTCCGCCCTCCGCCGACGTTCGCTCGACCGCCCGACTCGCCGCTTTCCGTCGCCTCCGCGAAACGCCTTGGCGATACGTCTTTTCGATTACCGGCGGCGGTTCGGCGTTTTTATCCGATTATTTGTCGCTCCCCGGCGCGTCGCGTTCCTTTTTGGAGGCGACGATCCCGTATTCGCCGGAAGCGACGAACGCGTTTTTGGGTCGCCGCCCCGAGAATTACTCGTCCGAACGAACGGCGCGACTTTTGGCCGGAGCGGCGTTGCGTCGAGCGCGAACCTTGGCCGACGCGGAACGAGCGAACACCCGCGCCGTCTCCGAATTTGAAACAAGCGACAAAAACAATAAAATCAAAGGCGTCGTTTCTAACGCCGCTTCGTTTTTAAAAACAGAAACGCAAAACGCGACGCTCGCAACTTCCGCCGCTAAAAGCAGCGTCGGAAATCAAAAAATCAAAGCAAACGTCGAAAGCGCGAAAAACCGAAACGTCGACAAACGCCCGCAAGGAACCGAAAACTTCGATCTTTCCGCGTTTTCTCTCGTCGGCGTCGGCGCGACGGCGTCGCTCGTTTCCGACCGTCCGAAACGGGGCGAACACAGGATTTTTTGCGCGGTCGAGACGCTTTTCGAAACGTTTTCCGCGACGTTGACGCTCGACAAAGGCGCCCGCGACCGCGCCGCCGAAGAACGCCTCGCCGCCGACTTTATTTTGACCGTTTTGCTTTTCGCCGCCGAAAACGCCGTCGACCGAGCCGCCGCGCTCGGAATCGGCGACGACGCCGACGATTCTGAACGCTCAACCGACCTCGACGCCGTTAATTCCGGCGATCTTCCCCGACTTAACGCTCCAACGATTGCAAACGCGGCGGAAACGCGACTTAACCAAGCGCGCGCCGTCTTGCCCGACGCACAAACCGCAAACGCCGCCGAAACGCAACTTAACGCGCCGCTTCCGTCGCTTTCCCCGACCGCTTGGCGCGAGTTTTCCGCCCCGATTCCACCGTCGGACTTGTTGCCGCTCGGGCCCGGCGACGTCGCGTCGATTTCTTGGGCGACGCTCGACGCGGTCGGCTCGGCGTTCCTCTTCGACCTCGACTCGACGGCGTTTCCGCGCCCGTTTCCAAAAGTCGCCGCGCTCCGCTTCGACGCCGGAAAAGTCGCCGCCGTCCGTTTCGCGCCGACGACGCAAACGGAAGAACAAACGGAAGAACAAACGGAAGAACAAACGGAAGAACAAACGGAAGAACAAACGGAAGAACAAACGGAAGAACAAACGGAAGAACAAACGGAAGAATCGCAAGACTTAACGCCGCCGATTGCAAACGTTTCCGACGATTGCGACGCCGCGCCGCTCCCTATTGAAACGCTTTACCCCGGCTCGTTCAATCCGCCGCATCGAGCGCACCGTCGCGTCGCCGAATTAGCCGCCGAGAAGACCGGCGCTCCGGTCGCGTTCGAGCTTTCCGTTCGCAACGTCGACAAGCCGTCGCTCGACGCGCTCGAAATTTCGCGACGTCTTGAAGCGCTCCGTCAAGCGGCGCCGAACGTTCCGATTTGGACGACGAACGCGCCGCGCTTCGTCGAAAAAGCGGCGCTCTTTCCCGGCTCGACGTTCGCGCTCGGAACCGATTCGGTCGTTCGACTCGGCGACGCAAAATACGAGAACGGCTCGACTTCGCGCCGCGACGCGGTCTTAGAACGCTTAACGGAACTGGGCGCTCGCTTTCTCGTCTTTACGCGCAAAATCGACGGAGTCGTCCGAGCGCCGGAGTCGCTTCCGCTCCCGGAACGTTTGCGCGCCCTCTGCGATTTCGTCCCGCCGGAAGAATTTTTAGACGACGTCTCGTCAACCGCGCTCCGCCGAGAAGCGCAAACGCGGAAAATCTAACGACGTCGCGTCGTTTTTGACGTTTGACGCCGTCGAACACGGCTTGTCCAAAGCCAACAAGTCTCGTTTAAGTCGTTATTCCGCATTGTTTATCGCAATTCAACGTCGATTTACGCGACTCGTCTCGCTAACGCAAGCGCTTTCGCTCGTTAAAAAGTCGACGCCGGCGATTCGACGCGTTCTTTCGGCGACTTCCGAATTTTCCAAAGTCGCCCCAAAATTTCTCTCGGCTTTACGCGCGGCGCAAGCGGCGCGTTGACCGAGTTTACCTCGCGCCGTCGAGCGTTTCGCTTTTTTATTTTTTACGTCGCCAACGTTCGACGTCGGCGCCGTTTCTTACGCTTGTCGTTTCCTACGTCGTCTTGCAACGCACGCGACAAACGCTTTTAACGCGCCGGTTTCCACGCCGCGCTAATGTTTAATCTTATTTCCAACGTTTCCAAACCGCCGCCCACCTCTCGCACAGACGCCGCTTGCGACGTTTCCCGGAAACGCCCAAAGCCTCGTCTCCTCGCTCCGACGCTTCCAAGAAACGTTCTTCCGGCTTGCTCGCAACGTCGGCTTCGCCGTTTGGCGAAAGACGCGACTCGGTAGGTTTTTCCAGCGTTTCTTTTAGACAAGCCAAGTCTTTCCGAACCGCCGTCTCGACTTCTTCCTCCCAACGTTCCCGCCCCGCTTCCTCGCGGTCGGCGGGCCCGTCCAAGCCCTTCCACTCCCCGAAGTCTTCATCAAATAAACTCGGGCTCTCGTCTCGTTCTTCAAACCCGAAGTCTTCATTCGGCAAGTCCAAGTCGTCGCGCCAGTCGTCGAAAGACTCCATACCTACTACAATCCCTCGTTCCCATTGCTTAACTTTCTTCCACTTCGACTCCGCTTCGGCATAAAGTTCCCGAATTTCTCGCTTAAGCTCAACATTTTTAAGCTCGCGCGTCAACGTCTCGCTAACGCGATTGAGAGCGGCCAAACAACGCGCCGATTCCAAGAACTTCCCCTCTCTAAACCGCTCGCCAATCAACGAACGCGCCGCGCCGATATACTCGCTGTAAAGCCGACGCGAGAGAGCTTCGCCGTCGTTTCCCGCGCGATAATTTTCATTGTCGACGCAAGCCGCGCGCTTGAAAGAGACGACGCCCATTTGGTCAACGCAACCGCGCCTCCAACGCTTAACGTTTTGCTTCGCCTCGTAAAGCTCGTCTTGCCGCCCAGAAACGCCCAACGCTTGCTCGACCGCTTTCAATTTTTCTTCGTTAAAATACCCGTTCGCGGCCGCTACAAAAATCAAAAATTGATAAAATTCCACGTAAAACAACCGCCAATTCGCTCTTACTTCCTCGTCGTCTCCTTCAAACAAGCGACAAGCAAGGTTGTTCAAGCTATTGTTCTGCAACGTTTCCATTTCAAATTTCTCCCGCGGTTGTTTTCAAGAGACGCGCGACGTCGGCGCCGCCGCGCTTTCGCCTTCGCTCTCTTTAACCAGTCTTTTCCGGCGCGCTCGCTTCCCAAACGAACGCCCTACAAAATGTATGCGCTTCGTTTGCAAAAACGACGCTCCCCAGCTAAAATCGTTAAAAATCGATAAATTCTCACGACGATTTTAACGATAATAACGATCGCGCGCCCTTTTTTAGCGTTTACGCCTTCTACTTACGCCGCCTCGTTTAAAAAACGCGCGTTGCAACGCAAAAAAACGGTCGCCCGACGACGTTTTGCAAACGCCGCCGAACGACCGTTCAAAGAAAGCCGAAGTCGCGTCAAAGGCCGGGTTTCGCCGAGTCTTTGAAAACGACAATTATCGCGCCGTTATTCCGTCGCGACCGGTTTCGGCTCCGACGCTTCCGCCGATTTCTTCGGCTCCGGCTTGTACCAAAGCGAACGCCAGTACTTTTCGTCGAGTTCGTAAGGGTCGTAACTCGCGCTCGGGTCGACGTCGACCGGCAGAACGCCGTATCGGATCATTTCGCGGAGGTAAGCCCAACGCGGAACGAACTGTTGCGGGCAGTCCGGGCCGTTGTTCGGGCTCGGAATCAGCATTTCGGGGCGGTTGTCCTCCTCCAAAATGTAACGGCGACCGCGCTCGATTCCGGCTAAAATCGTTCGGTAATCGGCGTCGTCTTTGTCGGTAAAGACCGGTTTGCCCGACTTCGCCTCGCAGACGCCGAGACCGCCCGCCGCCTTCGACAACGGCGCTCTAACCGCCTTAGAAAGCTCGGGATACGACAGGTCGAAAATTTCCAAACGACTGAAACGCCCGTTCGATTGCGACAGGTCGTGCGGCAGGAACATATCCTTCGCCGTCTTCGGGTTGCGCGGCGAATAGTTGTCGCTGTAAATGTCGTAAATACCGAATCTTTTCTTCGTATCGAGCGGCGTATGACACCCGTCGCAGCGGCGCGAAATCGCCTCTTGCATCGCGGCGGTCTCCGGCCAATTTTTCTCGTTGCGCACCGGCAGGTTGGCCATATAGTAACCGACGCCGCCGCTCGCCTCCGCCGCGTAAGTTCCGGTATAGTTGGCGCCTGCGTCGATCCAATATTTGATAATCTTGCGCTCCGCCTCCGGCATTTCGACGCCGTAATGCTTTTCGTCGATTAGCTTTAAGAGTCGACTCGAACCGGAGCCGATCTCATACGGGCCGAAGTTGCTCATCGCGCGGTTGCGGTTGTCGCCGAAAAGTTGGCGCCAAGACATATGCGCGTAACCGATCGTGTAAATCGGCGACCAGTGTCCCGAAACGTTGAAACCGCCTTCCTCGCGGTCGGGGTTATGACACTCGAGGCAGTGTTTGTCCAAAATCGGTTGAATATCGCGCGTAAAACTGAAAACGCCCGGGACGCCCTCGATCGGCTCGATTTCGACCGGCGGTTTCTTCATCATTTCCATCAGACGGTTCTTTTCGTCCGACGCGGCGGTCTCGACGCGCTCCTCGTGACAGCCGACGCAACTCAAATTCTCGCCGGGCATTACCGACGTGAACGAGTGCATCCGCTTGACGCAGCGGCCTTCGGCGTCCATCGCCAAGAAGAAAATCGGACGGTTCGCCGGAACGTGGAAGTAGGCCGAGCCGTCCTCCGACACCGGAACGCGTCCCAAGAGCCGCTCGAGCGTGAACGTGCCGTAAATGCTCATCATCTCCGTGCCGCCGGTGTAGTGAATCGGCTTCGGAAGCGTTTCGTAAATAAGGAGTTCCTTAATTGTTCCCGGCTTGACGTCTTGCATCTTGCGACCGATGTAAACGTTCAAGAGGGCGATCGTTCCCTCGGCTTGCGTCGGGTCGGTCGCGTCCGGCGCGATAGGCTCCCGGGCGCGCGGAGCGAGCGGGCGCGGTTCGCCGACGTAAAACCCTTGGTCGATCAGCTCTTGCGGCAGTTGGTAAAGAGTCGTTTCCCGACCGCGTTCGTCGAGGAGTTTGATTTGCGTTCGCGCCGCCGTCATGAACTTCGTTTCGTCGAACGCCCAAGGGTCGCTGTGATTATTGTTACGCGAAATTATTTCGAGACCGCGCGGATCGTCCGGGCCGTAAACCGGGTCGATTAAGGCGATAGGGCCGTAATGCTCGGTAATGCCGTGTCCCGGCGAATAGGTGCAAACGATTTTGTTCGAATCCGGAACCGACTTCGGCGCGAGGATAACCGTCCCCGGCTTTTGGTTCCCGTACAGGATTTGTTGACGCGTCCCGTCTTGGTTCATCGTCCAAAGATGGTGGTAGTCGACTTGACTGCGGTCGACGTACTCCCAACGCATGTAGGCGATTTGGCCGTTCGCGAGAACCCAAGGCGTGTTGTCCTGCTCGACGTTGCAGGAAAGTTCGCGTATCGTCCCGTCCGGCAAGCGTTTATAGAGCGTCCCGACGTGCGTCAGCCAACAGCCGACGTAACGCTTGGCCCGCGTCGAGCAGAAAACGATCGAATCGTCCGGAAGCCAAGTCGGCTCGTAATCGTCCCAACCGGGCGGCGCGAAGTCGCGAGCGTTCCCGAGCTGCGCCGCCGACATACGGAACTCGTCCGACGTCGACGGTTCGACGCCTTCGGGAAGTTTCAACGGTTCGTCCGTCTCTTCGCCGGTGATACGCGTAAGTCCCGTGCCATCGGAGTTTATAACATAAAGACTGTAGTGTTTTTTCCCCGCCGGGAGATAGGAAAAGAGAATGCGCTTTCCGTCGTAATGGACTTGCGGGTCGCGGAAGTTTCCTTGCGGGTCTTCGATAATCGGGCGCGTTTCCTTCGTAACGACGTTGTAAGCGTAGATACCGCCGCCGGTTCCCAACGGGAACGGATAACGGCAAACGTTGTCGGCGTAATAGCCGATGTTCGCGTACCAGTGCGAGTCGGTTCCCGGTTTGCGAACGGCGAAGATAATTTCGTCCGGCATTCCGGCTTCGCGGTAACCTTCGAGCGTCTCTTCGAGGGGCGGCAGGGCCGCTTCCGGATTGACCGACGCGACCAATTCTTCGGCGGTCGGACGACGTTCGAAGACGGCGATTTCGGACGCGCCCCAGTTCAGCCCGCCTTCGTAACCGTTCAGAAATCGTATTTTAACAGTCGAAACTTCGCGCTTTTCGAACTCGACGAACTGCGGGCCGTCGATCATCTCGAACGTTCCGGACGCGACCGGCGTTTCGTCGTCGTCGAGGTAAACTTCGTAATCGCGGAAAACCTCCTCCATCATCGCCGACCCGGTGCGCCCGTAATAAACGACCGTCGAAACGGCGCGCGGCTCTTCCCAAGTCAGCTCGAAATCGGCTTTCCCCTTCGTTTGGTCGCCGCGCACGCACCAAGCGTTTCCTCGGTCGGAACGCGACAAGGCCTTCGCGACGACGCCGTCGACCGCCGCGAGCGCCGCGTAAGCCCCGTCGTATTCGCTCGACGCCCAGACTTCCGCGTCGAACGCAAGGTTCCGAAGCGGAACGTTTTGCGTCGAATCCGAACCGTTCGCCGCAAACGTCGACGCAGCGTCGCCGAGTCCGCCGCAAACGCCGAACGCGCCGACGCAGAAACCGAGCGCCGCCGCCCAAATCGTTCGTTTCATTTTTTTCTTTCCTTCATCTTAACGAATCCGCGTTCGCCGACTTCGCTTCCGCTCCGCCGCGACGCTTAAAAAATTTCGACGCCGTCAATTATATCGAACGGCGCCCGACGATTCAAGCGCCGAACGCTCAAAAGCGGCAAAAAGTCGAAAAAACGCCGCGAAATTCCGCGTTTTATCCCCGTTTCGCCGCGCTCCGCCTAAACGTTCGCGACGCCGCCCCAAAAAGAACGGTCACCCGACGACGTTTCGCAAACGCCGCCGAACGACCGTTCGAGTAAAGCAGAAGTCGCGTCAAAGGCCGGTTTTCGCCGAACCTTTGAAAACGCAAATTATCGCGCCGTTATTCCGTCGCGACCGGTTTCGGCTCCGTTCCTTTCTTTGTTTCCGGTTTATACCAAAGAGAACGCCAATATTTCTCGTCGAGTTCGTAAGGATCGTAACTCGCGCTCGGGTCGGCGTCGACAGGAAGGATTCCGTATCGGATCATTTCGCGGAGGTAAGCCCAACGCGGAACGAACTTTTGCGGGCAGTCCGGGCCGTTGTTCGGACTTGGAACGATCATTTCGGGGCGGTTGTCCTCCTCCAAAATGTAACGCCGACCGCGCTCGATTCCGGCCAAAATCGTTCGGTAATCGGGGTCGTCTTTGCCGGTAAAAACGGGTTTGCCGGACTTCGCCTCGCAGACGCCGAGACCGCCCGCGGCTTTCGTCAACGGCGCTCTAACCGCTTTCGAGAGTTCGGGATACGACAGGTCGAAAATTTCCAAGCGGCTAAAACGACCGTGCGCTTGCGACAAGTCGTGCGGAATAAACATATCGGTCGCGTCGTCCGGGTTGCGATACGAGTAGTAATCGCGGAAAAGATCGTAGACGCCGAACCCCTTTTTCGGTTCGAGCGGCGTGTGGCAACCGTCGCAACGGCGCGAAATCGCCTCTTGCATCGCGGCGGTTTCCGGCCAATCTTTCTCGTTGCGAACCGGTTGATTCAACATATAATAGCCGATCGCCCCGGCGGCCGACGCGGCGTAAGTTCCGGCGTAGTTTGCGCCCGCGTCAATCCAACAGCGAACGACGTCGCGCTCCGTTTTCGACAATTCGACGCCGCCGTGTTTCTCGTCGATAAGTTTCAAGAGCCGACTCGAACCGGAGCCGATCTCGTAAGGGCCGAAGTTGCTCTTCGCGCGGTTGCGGTTGTCGCCGAGGAGTTTGCGCCAATTCAAGTGCGCGTAACTAATCGTGTACATCGGCGACCAGTGCCCCGAAACGTTGAAACCGCCCTCCTCGCGATCCGGGTTATGACACTCGAGGCAGTGTTTGTCCAAAACCGGCTGAATATCGCGCGTAAAACTAAAGACCTCCGGAACGCCCTCGATCGGTTCGATTTTCGACGGCGGATTCTTCATTATTTCCATCAGACGGTTCTTTTCGTCCGACGCGGCGGTCTCGACGCGCTCCTCGTGGCAACCGACGCAACTCAAATTCTCGCCGGGCATTACCGACGTGAACGAATGCATCCGCTTAACGCAGCGACCTTGCGCGTCCATCGCCAAGAAGAAAATCGGACGGTTCGCCGGGACGCGGAAATACGCCGAGCCGTCCTCCGAAACCGGGACGCGTCCCAAGCACCGTTCGATCGTGAACGTGCCGCGCATACTCGTCATTTCCGTGCCGCCGCTGTAATGCACCGGCTTCGGAAGCGTTTCGTAAATATGGAGTTCCGTAATCGTTCCCGGCTTGACGTCTTGCATTTTACGCCCGACGTAAACGTTCAGAAGGGCGATCGTTCCTTCCTCTTGCGTCGGGTCGGTCGCGTCGGGTGAGAGCGGCTCTCGTTCGCGCGGAGCGAGCGGACGCGGTTCGCCGACGTAAAACCCTTGCTCGATCAGCTCTTGCGGCAGTTGGTAAAGGGGCGTTTCCCGACCGCGTTCGTCGAGGAGTTTGATTTGCGTTCGCGACGCCGTCATAAACTTCGTTTCGTCGAACGCCCAAGGATCGCTGTGATTGTTGTTGCGCGAAATTATTTTCAAACCGCGCGGATCGTCCGGGCCGTAACTCGGATCGATTAAGGCGATAGGCCCGTAATGTTCCTTGATTCCGTGTCCCGGCGAGTAGGTGCAAACGATTTTGTTCGAGTCCGGAACCGACTTCGGCGCGAGGATAACGGCGCCCGGTTTTTGGTTCCCGTACAAGATTTGTTGACGCGTCCCGTCTTGGTTCATCGTCCAAAGATGGTGATAGTCGAGCTGGCTGCGGTCGACGTACTCCCAACGCATGTAAGCGATTTGCCCGTTCGAAAGAACCCAAGGCGTGTTGTCCTGCTCGACGTTGCAAGACAGCTCGCGTATCGTCCCGTCCGGCAAGCGTTTATAAATCGTTCCGACGTGCGTTACCCAACAGCCGACGTAACGCTTGGCGCGGGTCGAGCAGAAGACGATCGAATCGTCCGGAAGCCAAGTCGGTTCGTAATCGTCCCAACCCGGCGGCGCGAAGTCGCGAGCGTTCCCAAGATGCGCGGCGGAAGAGCGAAACTCCGTCGACGTCGACGGTTCGACGCCTTCAGGCAACTCAAGCGGCTTGTCCGTCTCTTCGCCGGTGAGGCGCGTAAGTCCCGTGCCGTCCGCGTTTATAACATAAAGACTGTAGTGTTTTTTTCCCGCCGGAAGGTAAGAAAAGAGGATGCGCTTCCCGTCGTAATGGACTTGCGGGTCGCGGAAGTTCCCTTGCGGGTCTTCGATAATCGTCCGCGTTTCCTTCGTAACGACGTTGTAAGCGTAAATCCCGCCGCCGCTTCCCATTGGGAACGGCAAACGGCAAACGTTGTCGGCGTAATAACCGATATTCGCGTACCAATGCCCGTCGAAACTGGGTTTGCGGACGGCGAAAACGATTTCGTCCGGCATTCCGGCGGCGCGGAAACCTTCGAGCGTCTCTTCAAGGGGCGGTCGCGCCGCTTCCGGATTGACCGCCGCGGCCAATTCCTCCGGCGTCGGGCGACGTTCGAAGACGGCGATTTCGGACGCGCCCCAATGGAGCCCGCCTTCGTAACCGTTTAAAAATCTAATCTTAACGCTCGAAACTTCGCGCTTTTCAAACTCGACGAACTGCGGGCCGTGAATCATTTCGAACGTTCCGGACGCGACCGGCGTTTCGTCGTCGTCGAGCCAAATTTCGTAATCGCGAAAGACCTCGTTCAACATCGCCGCCCCGGTGCGCCCGTAATAAACGACCGTCGAAACGGCGCGCGGCTCGTCCCAAGTCAACTCGAAGTCGGCCTTTCCGCCCGTTTTTTCGCCGTTGACAACCCAAGAGCGCCCGCGGTCGCCTCCGCCGAGTTTGGGCGCGACGTCGCCGTCGATCGCGGCGAAAGCCGCGTAAGGAGCGCTGTGTTCGTTCGACGCCCAAACCTCCGCGTCAAACGCAAGGTTCCGAAGCGCAATACGTTGCGTCGACGCCGAACCGTCCGCCGCGAACGCGACCGCGACGCCGCCGAGTCCGACGCAACAACCGAGCGCCGCCGCCCAAATCGTTCGTTTCATTTCTCTTCCCTTTTATCTCGACAAAATCCGCGTTCGCCGACGTTTCGCTTCCGCTCCGCCCGCGACGCTTAAAAAATTTCGACGACTCAATTATATCGGACGGCAAAACGCGACGCAAGCTCCGAACGTTCAAAAGCGGCAAAAAGTCGAAAAAACGCCGTTTTTTTTCGCGGTTTGCGCCGTCGTTTGCTCGAATTGCGCTCCGTTCCGCTTCCGTCGCTCCGCTTTATTGAGTTTGCGTCGCGCCGCAACCGACTTCGGGCGCTTGTCGGCGCCGGAAAATCGGGTATAATCGTTTCGACGGTCGACCGAAGCGCCGCCGCAAACGCGTTAAAATCGGCGAAGCGCCGCCGTCGCGAACGCGCCCCTTTCCGTCGTTCGTTTGATTTTAAAATTTCAAAAACTTTTTTCAATATTTTCAAAAACGCCGCCCAAAACGACGTTTTAAGAACAGGTTCAAGACCAAGAAAGCGACAACTCCGATGAACGCCGACGAAACGATCGTCGCGCAGGCGTCGGCGCAAGGAAACGCGCGCCGCGGAATCGTTCGTCTCTCCGGCGACGCGGTTCTCGACGCCGTCGCGCCCCTCTTCTTTTTCCGCCGCCCCAGCGCCGACTTCCCGCCCGAAACGCCGAAAGAACTCGCGTCGCTCGCCCCCGTTTCGCCGACGGCGGTCGTTCCGGACGTCGAGCGTCCCGCCGTTGTTTCCGGTTGGCTCGCGCCTTGGGGAACAGAAACGCAATTCGTTGAAACGTCGACGTTTGCCCCTCTCGCCGACTCCGCCGACGCCGAACGCTCCGACGCCGACGAAGCGAGAAAAACCGCTAAACGCCAAGACGTCGCCGCGTCGTTCGAGCCGCCGCGTCTCGTTCGTTGCGCCCTCTTTTATTGGCCGGCGAAACGAGGCTTTACCGGGGAGCGCGCCGTCGAACTGCATCTGCCGGGCGCGCCGCCGATTCTCGACGCCGTCGTCCGCTCGATTTGCTCGACCGGAAACGCTCGACTCGCGAAACGCGGCGAGTTCGCGCTCCGCGCTTTCCTCAACGGTCGCATCGACTTAACGCAAGCGGAAGCGATACTTGGAGCGATCGACGCCCGTTCCGACGGCGAACTCCAAACGGCGCTTGAGCAACTCGCCGGGAACCTTTCGCGCGCTTTCGGCGCCCTCCGCGAAACGCTTTTCGACGTTCTTTGCAACCTCGAAGCCGGTTTCGACTTCGTCGAGGAAGATATCGAGTTCGTTTCGACCGACGAGATTCGGGCGCAACTCGAAAACGCGATTTCGCAAATCGACAAAACGCTCGACCGAACGCGCTCCCGAGGAACGCTCGACCGGGCGCCGCGCGTCGTTCTCGCCGGACTCCCAAACGCCGGTAAAAGCTCGCTTTACAACCGACTCGTTCAAACGTTCGGCGCGCAAAACGCCGCGACCGAAAACGCCGCCGCGCTCGTCTCCGACGTCGCGGGAACGACTCGCGATTATCTCGAAACGGAACTGACCGTCGACGACGTTTCGTTCGTTCTCGTCGACTCGGCGGGCGTCGAAAACGTTCAATACGCCGAAAAAACGGACGCTTTTGAAAACGATCAAAAAAGCGCCAATTTTCAAATAAATCAAACGTCGCCGGAAAACGCGCGCCAAGAAAGCGGAGAAAACGGAAAAGTCTCCGAAACGCCGTCCCTTTCTCCCCGCGAACTCGCGCAACTTGGGTTGAAACGGGTTTTCGCCGACGCGTCGTTGATTTTGCGCTGTCGCGACGCCGCGTCGACCGACTTCCCGCCCGATTTCGGCGCCGAACTCGGGATTCCCGCCGACGTTCCGGCGCTCGACGTCGCGACGAAGCGGGACGACGCGGTCTCGACTTCAAAGCCGTTAAAAGAAAAGACGCCGCTCGCCGCCAACAACGCAAACGACGCGACGCAAAGACTTAACAAGCCGCTTGAAACGTCCGCCGCGACCGGGTTCGGCGTCGAAACGCTGGGTCGCCTAATCGCCGACCGGCTCCGCGCCGAAATGGAAAACGGCGAAATCGTCCCGTCGACCGCCGTTCGCTGTCAAGAATCGCTCCGCGAAGCGAACGACGCGCTGCAACGCGCGCTCGACCTCCTCGACGGCGCGCTTTTCGACGAAGTTTTAGTCGCCGCCGAGATTCGCGTCGCGCTCGACCGAATCGGCCTCGTCGTCGGCGCCGTTCACACCGAAGATTTGCTCGACCGCATTTTCAGCCGCTTCTGCGTCGGCAAATGAATTGCGGAACCGCAGTTCCGGGCTCGCGACCGAAATTTCGTCGTAATTCGCGACGGAAATCAACCCGAGCTGTTGCAAGAACTCAAGACGCGCGGCGACGTCGGAAATCGCGAAAAATTCCCGGTTAGGTCGCCCGCTCCAATACATTCGACGCGCGATTTCGAGCGTCGTCAACGGTTCCTCCGCTTCGTCGAGGAGCGCGAAAAGCCGTCCGTTGCGCCGCTCCATTCCGCGAACGACCTGTCGAACGCGGTTCGGAACGTCGAAAATCGGAGCCTCGTGCGCCGGAAGCGCGACCAATTTTCGTCCGGCGGCCCGCTCGCACCGCTCGCCGATTCGCGCCAACGCCCGCAACGACCGAATATAATTCCAAACGCCGGTGCGCGGCGTCATACGCGTCGGCCAAATTTGCGTCAACGTCTTCGAAAGGAGCAAGTCGCCGGTCAAAATAACGTCGTCGAGTTGAAACGCAAGGTGTCCCGGCGAGTGTCCCGGCAAGTAAAACGTCTTCAGCGCGCCGAACGTTTCCCCGCCGAGAAGCGTTTTCGCGACCGGCGTCGACTTCGCGCGCCCCGGGCGGAACCCGAAACCGTCGAGAATCCCCGGAATCTCCGACTCCGGAACCCCGGCCTCGCGCAAGAAATGAAACGAGCGGACGTTCGAGACGCAAGCCTGTTCGTTAAACGACGAAACGACGCGACTTTCGAACGAATGCGACCAAACTTCCGCGCCGGTTCGCCGACGCAGTTCATTCGCGCCGCCGAAATGGTCGATATGCGAGTGCGTCAGCAAAATCCGCTTGATTTTCTCCGGCGCGAAACCGGGCTCGAACTCTTCGCGAATCGTTCGAAACGCGCTTTCCAAGTCGGCGTTCGACTCGTCGCTCCCGCTTCCGGCGTCGACCAACCAATATTCGGTCGGGTTCGTTCGAATCGCCGGAACTCCGCCCAAGCTCGCCGCCCTTTCCGAGTTGGAACCGCTTGTTTTGTCGGCGTTTAGGTCGACGCCGGTCGCGCTTTCCGTTTCGTTGGCCTCCGTCTTCTTCGCGCCTTGCGTCGATCGAATTTTTTGCGTCGACGTTCCTTCGCTCGGCGACTGCGGCGGCGCGGTCGGATCGGCGAACAAGTAAATCGAACCCGGCAAAAAGGGCAAGACTCGCGCCCCAATCCGATAAATAACGAATCCGGCGCGCGTTCGCAACCGCTCGACGCGCCCGTCCGACGACACGTTATCGCCAAAAATCTCGACGCGACGCGTCGCCGCGTCCAGCCGATTCGCCGTCGTCGCCGTTCGCTCTTCCATTCCTTCGTTTCCTTTTCGTTTTTGCGGTCTTCCGACGCTTAACTTTTTAGCGACGGCGGTTAAAAACGTCGACCTTTCAAACAAACGCGCGGACGTCCGACTTTGTTCGTCAAACGTCCGCGTTTCTAATTCTTTTTTCAGCGCCCCCGGAGCCCGTTCGACCTTTCAACGTCGAAAACTCGCCCTTTCGGTCTTCTCGACGCTTAAGGTCGGAACTCGCGCTCTTTTCGGCGGCCGGCGGTTAACGTCGAGCGGCTTTTTCGGCGGCTCGAACCCGAGCGCGCGCCGTCGCGACCGCCTTCGTTTTGATTTCGCGCAATTCCGGCGAAGTCGCCGGGCGTTCCAACGCGTCGTTAAGCGCTTGTTTCGCTTCGTTTAAGTCGAGTTCCGAGAACTTGCAAGCGCGCGTCGTCAGCAGCGACACGACGTCGTTCGCCGCTTCGACGAACCCGCCCTCGACGTACCAACGTTCGACCGAGTCGTCTTCGAGCGTCAAACGCAACTCGCCCGCGCCCAAACGTCCGACGACCGGCGTATGCCCGACGCCGATCGCGTATTCGCCGTCGTAAAGCGGAACGACGACGAACTTCGTCTCCCGTTCGACGACCTTTTTTTCCGGCGTTACCGCAACGCATTTCATTTTTCAGTCTCCTCGTTGGGCTCGGCGCAACGCGACGGCGCCTTTCTCCGTCGAAAAACGCGCCGTCGTTTCGCTCTTTCCCGGCGTTACCCCTTCGTTACCCCTTATTTTTTGCGGGCTTGCGCCGCCATTCGTTCCGCTTGTTCCGCCGCTTGTTCGACGACGCCGACGTACAGGAACGCTTGTTCCGGCAGGTGATCCCATTTTCCGTCGCAAATTTCGTTAAACGAACGAATCGTTTCTTTCAACGGAGTGATTTCGCCCTTTTTGCCGGTGAAAACTTCGGCGACGAGGAACGGCTGCGACAGGAAACGCTCGACGCGACGCGCTCGGTGAACGGTCAGTTTGTCGTCTTCGCTCAATTCGTCGACGCCCAAAATCGCGATGACGTCTTGCAATTCGCGGTACTTTTGCAACATCTGTTGAACGCGTCGGGCGCAGTCGTAATGCTCTTGGCCGACGTATTGCGGGTCGAGAACGCGGCTCGACGACGCCAACGGGTCGACCGCCGGATAAATCCCCTTTTCGGAGATCGAACGGTCGAGGTAAACGAACGCGTCGAGTTGGCCGAACGCGGTCGCCGGCGCCGGGTCGGTCGGGTCGTCCGCCGGAACGTAAACCGCTTGAACGGAAGTGATCGCGCCGCGGTTCGTCGACGCGATCCGCTCTTGAAGCGCGCCCATTTCCGACGCCAACGTCGGTTGGTAACCGACCGCCGACGGCATCCGACCGAGCAACGCGGAAACTTCCGAACCGGCTTGCGAGAAGCGGAAAATGTTGTCGACGAAGAGCAAAACGTCCGTTCCGAGATGATCGCGGAAGTACTCCGCCATCGTCAGCGCCGACAACGCGACGCGGAGACGGGCCCCCGGCGGCTCGTTCATTTGGCCGAAAACCATCGTCGTTTGTTCGAGAACGGAACGACCGGTGTCGCCGATTTTCGCCTCTTTCATTTCGCGCCAAAGGTCGTTCCCTTCCCGGGTGCGCTCGCCGACGCCGGCGAAAACCGACGCGCCGCCGTGCGCGCTCGCAATGCGGGCGATCAACTCTTGCAAAATGACCGTTTTCCCCAATCCGGCGCCGCCGAAAAGCCCGGCTTTCCCGCCGCGAACGAACGGCGTCAATAAGTCGATTACCTTGATACCGGTTTCAAAAATCTCGGTGTTCGTCGACAGTTCCGAAACTTTCGGCGCCGGTTGGTGAATCGGGCGGTATTCCTTCGCGTCGACCGGGCCCGCTTTGTCGATCGGTTCGCCGAGGAGGTTGAAAACGCGCCCCAACGTTTCGTTTCCGACCGGAACGCTCACCGGCGCGCCCGTGTCGACGCACTCCGTTCCGCGCGTCAAACCGTCGGCGTTCCCCAACGCGACGCAACGGACGCGCCCGCCGCCCAAGTGTTGTTGCACCTCGCCGACCAAACGCAAAACGGCGTCTCCCGTTTTTTTCTCGACGTAAAGAGCGTTGTAGATCGCGGGAAGCCGCCCTTCGGCGAACTCCGCGTCGAAAGTGGAGCCGATCACTTGAGTAACGCGACCGACGTTTTGATTTTCATTTTGATTCATTGGTTACGACGCCTATTTTCTAAACGCTTGCTTCGAACGGAAACGCCCCGCGACGCCGAAACGCCGTCGGAAACGCTCAAAACGAACGTATCGCAAAACAATATTATATTCAACTTTTCAAAAACAAACCGCGATTTCAACTCAACGCGTTCGCGCCGCCGACGACTTCGAGGATTTCGTTGGTAATCTGGCCCTGCCGCGCTCGGTTGTACGTCGTCGTCAAGGACGAAATCATCTCGTCGGCGTTTTCGGTCGCCGCTTTCATCGCGACCATTCGCGCGATTTGCTCGCCGACCGCCGCGTCAAGGAAACATTTGAAGGCTTCGACTTTGAACGCGGTCGGAACGATCTCCTCCAAAACGCTTCGCGGCGACGGCAGGAACTCGAATTGCAGATTTCCCGCGCTCGACGCTTCTTCGGCGCCCTCGTCCGCGACGGCCTCCGCCGCCAACGCCGCCAACGGCAGGAGCGTTTCCGCGGTCGGACGCTGTTTCGAAATCGAGTAAAATTTCGAATAAACGACGTCGAGGCGGTCGATTTCGCCGGTTTGGTAACGCTCGAGAAGCTCCGACGCGATCGCGTCGACTTCCGCGAACGCCGGCTTGTCGTCAAACTCGAAAAACGACCGCGCGACCTTATAATTCCGGTACGTTAAGTAGGAAAAGCCCCGCTTGCCGACAACGTAAAGCTCGACGTTCTCGAACGTTCGTTTCAATTCTTCGAAACGAGCGACCGCCGTCCGCAACACGCCGCCGTTGTACCCGCCGCACATTCCGCGATTCGCCGTTAAAATCAGCAGAACCGCTTTTTTCGAGCTTTCGCGCTTGTCGAGGAGCGGATGCGAAACGTCGCCGCCGGCCCGCGCTAAGTCGGCGACCAAGCGAACGACTCGCTCCGAATAGGAACCGGCCGCGATCGCGCGCTCCATCGCCCGGCGAAATTGAGCGGTCGCGACCAACTCCATCGTCCGCGTGATCTTGCGAATATTTTTGATCGATTTTCTACGTTTGTCGAGCGCTCTTGCTTTTGCCATTGGATTCGAAGTTCGTAAAATTCGACGGTCGACGCGCCGCCCTCCCGCCGCCGTTCTTTTCAACGGTTCGCCGGGAAAACGCGTTAACGTCGGCAAAATCGGTAAAAAATTCGGGAAATACCGAACGCTCCGCGGCGCCGCCTTCTCGTTTGAAAATCGGCGCCGCGTCGGCGTTTAGGTTTGCCGCTCCGTTCGTTACGACGCGGAACGACTCGCGAAATTCTTGAAGAAAACGTCGTCGTTGAACTCGGCCAACGTCGCTTCGATCGCGGCGGTTTCGTCGGGGCCGAGTTTTTGTTTCGACGCCTTCAAACGCTCCCAAAGCTCGCCTTTGTTCGCGCGCAGCCAAGGCAAAAATTCGCGTTCCCAGAGTTGCACGTCGTCGAGCGCGACGTCGTCGAGGAAGCCTTTCGTCCCGGCGTAAATAACGAAAATTTGGTCGATTTCGTCGAGCGGTTGGCAAACGCCCTGAATCAACAGGCGGTTCATCCGATACCCGCGGTCGAGGCGCGCTTGCGTCGCGGCGTCGAGGTCGGAGCCGAGTTGCGCGAACGCCTCCAACTCGCGGAACGCCGCCAAGTCGAGGCGCAACCCGCCCGCGACCTGCTTCATCGCCGGAATTTGCGCCGCGCCGCCGACCCGAGAAACGGAAATCCCAACGTTCATCGCCGGTCGCTGCCCGCGGAAGAAGTAGTCCGGCTGCAGGTAAATTTGACCGTCGGTGATCGAAATAACGTTCGTCGGAATGTACGCCGAAACCTCGCCTTCCTGCGTTTCGACGATCGGGAGCGACGTCAGCGACCCGCCGCCCAGGTCGTCCGAGAGTTTCGCGCTTCGTTCGAGCAAGCGGCTATGACAGTAAAAAACGTCCCCCGGATACGCCTCGCGCCCCGGCGGGCGACGCATCAAGAGCGACAGTTGCCGGTACGCGACCGCTTGTTTCGACAAGTCGTCGTAAACGATCAGCGCGTGTTCGCCTTTATACGTAAAGTATTCCGCCATCGCGGTTCCGGCGTAAGGCGCGATATATTGCAACGGCGCCGGCGAACTCGCGCCCGCGACGATAACGGTCGTGTACTCCATCGCGTCGTGTTTGCGGAGCGTTTCGACGATCCCGGCGACGGTCGAGTCCTTTTGCCCGACGGCGACGTAAAAACACTTGACGCCCTTCCCCTTTTGATTGATGATCGCGTCGACGGCGATTTGCGTTTTGCCGGTTTTGCGGTCGCCGATGATCAACTCGCGTTGCCCGCGCCCGATCGGCGTCATCGCGTCGATCGCTTTGATCCCGGTTTGGAGCGCCTCGGTTACCGGCTGACGGTCGGCGACGCCCGGCGCGTCGCTTTCGACGAACCGATATTCGTTCGCAACGACCGGCCCGCGCCCGTCGAGCGGGTTCCCCAACGGGTCGAGGACGCGTCCGAGAACCGCTTCGCCGACCGGCGTTTGCAGAAGCTTGCCGGTTCCGCGGACTTCGTCCCCTTCGCGAATTTTCAGGTAGTCGCCCAAAATGATGACGCCCACGCTGTTTTCCTCGAGGTTGAACGCCAAGCCCTTGACGCCGTTCGGGAACTCGAGCATTTCGCCGGACATAACGCCCGAAAGCCCGTAAACTTGCGCGATACCGTCGCCGACCTCGATCACGCGCCCGACTTCGCGGACGTCGATTTGGGTCTCGAACCGTTCAATTTCCTTCTGAATGACGGAAGCTATCTCGTCGGCTTTGAATTTCATGGACGCTCCTGTTAATCGTTTCTTGGCGCGCGTTGTTCAGTTGGTTTGCGATGGAAGCGTCGTAGACTTTGTCCCCGACGCGAACGATAACGCCGCCGATCAACGTCGGATCGACGACGGCGAAAAGCTCCGGCTCGCCGCCGACGAGTTTCCGCAATTTGGCCGCGAGGTTCGCTTTGGCTTCTTCGGAAAGGGGCGCCGCCGTCGTAACGCGAACGGCGACGCGGTTTTTGCGCTCCGCGTCGATTTGTCGGCAACGGCGCCAAACGTCGCGAAGAATCTCCGTCCGTCCGCGTTTGGCGAGCGTTTTGAGGAAATTTTTGAAAATCGGCGTCGCGTCGCGGCAAACGGCGTCGACGATTCGGTATTTTTCGTCGACCGGAATCATCGGAGACGCGAGGATTTCCTCGAACTTCGGAAACGCGTCGCAAGCGCCCTCGACAAACGAATCGAACTCGGCGAGAAACTCGGCGGTCGAAACGCCTTGCGCGTCGCAAGCGCCGAGGGCCGCGACGGCGTAAACGTCGGCGAGCTTCGCTCTCGACGCGTCGGCGGCGAACCCGGTCTCGCGTCGCGCTTCTTGTTCAGTTTTCTGTTTCATTATTCGTCTTTTTCAACGACGCGTCCTTTCAACCGTCGGGACGCGCCGTTCTTTTCCGCACGTTGTCCTTCGTCCGCGAACGCCGTCGACGGTCGAACGCGAACGCTCGTCCCGCGCCTTACTTGCGAGCGAGTTCGTCGACGGCTTCCCCGAGCAGGCGTTCGCCGCGCGTCGGGTCGATCGTCTCCTTCAAAATTTTCCCGGCGAGGTTCGTCGCGAGTTCGGCGCTCTTGGCGGCGAGCGTTTGGAGCGCGCCGTCGGTCGCGATTTCGACGTCCTTCAACGCCCGTTCGCGCTCCTTCGCGGCGGCCTCTTTCGCTTCGGCGACGATTTCGCGCGCCATTTTTTCGGCGTCGGCCCGCGCTTCGGCGACGACGCGCCGCGCCTCTTCGGCGGACTCGTCGAGTTTGCCGCGGTACTCGTCGAGGAGCGCGCGGGCGTCGGCGTTCGCCTTTTCGAGCGCGGCGCGACGTTCGATTTCGGTTCGTTCGCGTTCGTCGAGCGCCTTCGCGATCGGCCCGAAAGCGAACCGTCCGAGAACCGCGACCAAGCCGAGAAAGACGACGGCGGTCCAAATCGCCAAGTCGGTTTGCCAAGCCATCGGGTTCAACGTCGCCTCTTCGCCGCCGTGTTCGGACGCCCAAAGCGCCGACGTTTGCGCAAGAAAAACGCCGAGCGCCGCCGTCGCGACGAGAGCCGCTCGCCTTTTCGAGCCGCGCCGCCCGTTCGCCGCCGCGTTAAACTCGTTAAACTTCATGTCAACACCCCATTTTTACTTTCGGGTCTCGCGCCGACCCAACGCCGACGCGTCGAACGGGCTTATTTCAACATGCAGACGATCAACGCAAAGAAGGTAACGCCTTCGACGAGCGCGGCGGCAATAATCATCGCGGTTTGGATTTTGCCGGAGGCTTCCGGTTGACGCGCCATCGCTTCGACCGCGCTCGCGCCGATGCGACCGATCCCGATCCCGGCGCCGATCAGCGCGAGACCGCAACCGACCCCGTAAAGTCCCGAGAAGTCGAACCCGGCGTTTTCCGCGACGACGGCGGCGGCTTCCGAAGCGGCGGGCGCGTCTTGCGCCAAAACGGCGATCGGAGCGCAGAAGAGAGCGAAAACGAACGTCAAAGCGACGAGTTTAGCGAATTTGTTCACGGAAATTCTCCTAATACGGTTGGGTTTATCGTTCCCCGCGCGAACCGTCGACGCAAAAGCCGAACGTCCGGCGGAAAACCGAGTTGTTATTCAAAATTTGTCGCGCTTCGACGTTCGCTTCGTCGCGGAACCGCCGATTTTCAGCGCTTCTATCGTTTTTTTGTCGTTATCTATAAGGCGGCGACGTTGGGAAAACGCCCGTCGCGCCGCCGCGTTCGCGTCTTCGTTCGTCGACGCTTAGTGTTGGTGTTGCGCCATTCCGATGAAAATCGACGCGAGGAACATAAAAATGTACGCTTGCAAAAAAGCGACGAAGAGTTCGAGCAAACTCAACGCGACGCTCATCGCGACGCTCCCGACGGCGACGCCGACCCAAAGCGCGAGGTAGTCCGCGGTTCCGGCGATGAAACCGAGCAAAACCGCCAAAACCAAGTGTCCGGCGAACATATTCGCCAAAAGACGCACCGCCAAGACGACGTGTTTAATGAAAAGCCCGACGACTTCGATGACGAAAATCATCGGCTTCAAAACGACCGCGAGCGCGAGCGGAAGCTCCATCGACGGAACCTGCCCGAGCCAAAAGCCGACGACGCCGAATTTCTTCATTCCGGAACCGACCAAAACGACGAACGTCGACGCCGCTAAAACGGAAGTCGTCGCGAGCGCGCCGGTCGGAGAAGCGCCGAACCAAGGAATCAGCCCGGCCAAATTGCAGAACAGAATAAAGAAAAAGAGCGTCCAAAGAAACGGCGCGAAACGCCCGACGTCCTTTTTGCCGATAGCGGGCGTCATCACTTCGTCGCGCAAGTAAAGGAGGAAAACCTCCAACAGATTCCAAAATCGCCCGCGAACCGGTTTTCCGGACTTAATCTTCGCGGCCAACGGGAAGAATATCGCGATCATCAAAACCGCCACGACAAGTTCGACCAGCATAAACCGCGTAATCTGAACGCCGCAAATCGTCGGCAACTCGGGCAAATGCCCCATAAACTGCGGAACGTGGTACTCGGAACCGTCGGAAACGTGTCCCGCCAAATCGCTCATATTGATCAGTTCGCCGCTCATAATCGCTCGGTTCGTCTTCCCCGACGTCGTCGGTTCTTAGCGTTTATGTTTACGTCGCGCCGGTCGCCGCTCGACCGCCGCCGTCAAAATCGTTGTTACCGTTACTATCGTCGCGATCGTTTAACGGTCGCCGAAACGCCGCGCTCCGTCCAATCGTTCCGCGCCGCGCTTCGTTTATTCGTTATCGCCGTTCTTTTTCGCCCGCTTTTTCCAACTCTTCAAGCGGCGTTCGTCGACCGGAAAAATCGCCGCGAGGTGCAAGGGCGCGGTCGCGAAATAAACGATTAACAGCGCCTTCAAACCCGTTCGCGCCGCCGACGGCTCGCCGGAAACGACGAACGCCAACGCGACGACGCAAAAAACGCCCGTTCGCGCCCAAATGCCGTAAAACGCCTCGGCGACGCCGATTTCGCCGCGATACCGAAAATACGCCGCGACCGCGAACGCCGTCGCGCCGTTCGAAACGCAAAAAACCGCCGCTAAAATCCAAGGAACCGTTAAATCCGCCGTCGCGTCGCCCAGCGCAAAACGCCAAACCGCCGCCCAAACGACGCTCGCGTAAACGCTCCACCCGACGACGCGCGAAGTAAGTCGAACGACGCATTCGGGTTTTAACGTTTTTTCCTTTTTTGACGGGCTAAGCAGTCGGGGCGATTCCGGAACTTGGGAAACGTCGTCGACTCGCTTCATCGGCGCCGCTCCGCTTCGCCGACGTTAGGCGAAATTTCGGCTTGCTCCGGCGTCTCCGGTCGCTCGAACGCGTCCAACGGTTTCGACCGTTCCGATTTTTCCGCTAAAAACGCCGTCGCGCGCGTCAAAGTTTCTTCAAACTCGCCGCGCAAAGTTTCCGTTTTTAACGATTCGGCGGAAATTTCCGCGTCGACGTCGACGTTATCGCGGTTTCGGACGTCTTCCGACGCGTTCGAAACGGTCGCGCCGTCGCGTTCGAGACGCTTGACCGCCGCGACAAGTCCGACGCCGAACGCCGCCGCGCCCAAAAGAGCGCCGACGATCGCACCCCAAGGCGTCGTTTCAAAGCGCCGATCGACAAAATATCCTAGAGCCGCGCACAAAGCCGCTTGCGCCGACACGGTTGAAATACGTACAACCGCCGCGTAGCCGACCGCTAGGGACGAAAAATCACCGTTGCTGTTACTCATTTGTCGCTCGTCGGCCAACTCGACGCGCCCCTAGGAAAACGCGACGTTTTTCAACGTCGGTTCCGTCGGCTTGCGCCTCGTTCGCTTTCGTTTCGTCCGTTCGGCGAAGTCGTTTTCGCGTTGGAAAAACGTTTGTTTCCCCACAAATAGCGTTCGCGACGCGCGTCGTTCGGCAAGCATTAATAATTAGTATGCAAAAAAAGTTCGCTTTGTAAAGGTAAAAAACCTTTATTTTTTCATTTTTTTCTTAAAACGCGGCAAAACCGGCAAGATAGACAATTTATTCCGGTCTTTTTTGTGGAGTTTATCGAAAGGCGCGCTCCCATTCTTTTTCTCGTCAAAACGCTAGGAACGCAAGCGACACGCTATCGATAATTTTTTATTTTTTCATCTTCCAAAAGGACTTTCGGTTCCGCGCAAAGCGACCGCGGAACCGAAACGCCGCTCCGTCCGACAAACGCGCCCGTTTCAAAAACGAACGCGTTCGCGACGTCGAACGATTAAGCGCAAACGATTACGCTTTTTCCCATTGTTCGCGGAGGAACGCGATCGTCTTCTTGAACGCTTCTTCCTTATCTTTACCGGCGCAACCGCATTCGAAGGAGCAGAAGTCGGTGTAACCGATGTATTTCAGGCCGCGGAAACCGTCGACGTAATTACGATCGTTTTCGCCCGGGAAGGTGCGGCGCGGATTCGAAACGCCGCCGGCGAGGTGAACGTGTTTCAGGTACTTCTTACCGGCGCAAATGAAGGCGCCCATATCGTTCGCTTCTTCGGTGTCCATATGATAGAAGTCGCCCATCACGGTAATGCCCGGGTTGTCGTCGGACGTGCCCGCGATGCGTTGAATGTCGCGACAGAGCGAAGCGCCGTCGGCGACTTGACGCAGGAAGAACGCTTCCATACGGCAAAGCGGTTCGAAAATAACGGCGGTGTTCATACTGGCGGCGAATTTCGCGACTTCCGGCATAAACTCAAGCAAAAGTTTGCGGATTTCTTGGTTCGTCAGTTTCGTTTGACCGTTGAACGCCGGAACGTAAATGACGCCGCGAGCTTCCATTTCGGCGGCGGTTTCGAGCGCGCGTTTCAGAGCGTCGATACCGGGTTGACGTTTTTCAACGACGTCGGAGCAAAGATCGCCGTTGCAGGAGCCCCAGCAGATGACGGAAACTTCAAGACCGGCGTCGTTCGCCATCTTCTTGTGTTCTTTGCCTTTGCCGACGCAACCGCCGTGATATTCGACCGCTTCGCAACCGTATTTTTTCATATTGGCGAGCTTTTCAGCGTCGTTTTTACCCGGCGCCGGGCCGAGTTGGCTCGAAATGCGAAGTTTCGCTTCGGCGCGGCGGTCGGTTTCCGCGGTCGTTTGCGCGGCGGCGAAGTTGGTCGAAGAATTCAAAGCCATACCGAGGCCCATCGCGGCGCCGGCGCCAAAGAAATCGCGTCGATTCATATTACAGCTCCTAATAATGCGAATCCGCCAAATAACGGAATCTAATAACGGCTTAAAAATTTTGAAAATTCCGAGCGGAACCGCCGCAAAAATCGCAGACCGCCGCCCGTCGTTATTTTCCTCGGAACGTCGAACCGCCGCCCGCGTCCTCAAACGCCGACGCGTCGCAACGGTTTTTCGCTCCCAACGCTAATTGTTATACAAAATTTTTATCGCAAAATCAAGCGACCGCCGCCGATTTTTTTCAAAATTTGTCGTTTTCGCCTAAATTTTCGCCGAAATCGCGCCCCGACTCGGCTTGACGCGGCGTTTCGCGACTCTCGGGCTCCGCGTTCGGCGACTTTTCCGCTTCCGCGTTCCGCCGGTTCCGCCTTATTTTTCAACGCCGACGCTTTGTTCGCGATCGTAAAATTCGAGCGCCTCGCGCAAATTCGCCCGATAATACTTCTCGTCGCAAGCGGGCGTCGTCGCGCCGGCTTCGGCGAACCATACGTCGAGCGTCTCCGGAGCGAAAATCGCGTCGTGCAAGTTCGACTTCATCGAAACGGGACGCTTCAAAATCTCGATCAGCGTCGGTACGTCGATTTTCCCAAAATTTTCGTTCAAACGTTTGAAAAGCGTGTCGGCGCGCTCCCCCGGCCCGGAGATATAAACGCAATCGTCGAGCGCTCCCGGAAGGCGCGGATCGCATTCGCCGGGCCGCATAACCCGCAAAACCGGGTCGCGTTCGGCGATCGCCTCGACGGCGGCCATATTCCCGGCGGCGTCGGAGAGGACGTAATAATAATCGCAAGTAAGCGGCGTCGACCGCATCAGCGCGAGCGCTTCGTCGACCGTCGAACACTCCTCGACGACGCGGCGCATCAGGTACGCCATCGGAAGCCCGTCCCATTTCCCTTCGCCGGCGCCCCCCATTTCGCCGATCGCGAGCCCTTTTTCGTTCGTCGCGGTTACCGTTCCGACGAAACCGGCGTAAGAAACGCTCAGCCAAGCGTTCTTTCCTTCCGGACGATAAACGATTAACGCGGCGTTATTCTGCAACCCGACGTCCCGCATATAATCGAGAACGCGAGCGTGCAGGACGCGTCCGCCGACCGTCGCCGAGCCCCGAAGCGCGACGCCGCTGCAGTGAAACAGCTCCGGAAACGAGTTAATTTTCCGAATTTGCGCCGGTTCCAAACCGGTCGCCGCCGCCAACGCGTCCATTTCCTCGAAGAATCGCTCCGGAACGAACGGCGCCGTTCGTCGCGTCGCCTCCTCGATTCGCGCCGCGAAATTTTCGCCGAGTTTCAGCGACGCCGCGACGCCGACCGCCGCGATCCGCGCGTTCATTTCGAGAACGTCGTCTCGGAGAAGCCGCCCGTGCGCCGCGCCCATTTCGGCGGGCGTTCCGGAGAGAATCAGGACGTTTCGGACGCCGTCGAGCCGCGCCAAGACGCCGTTTTCCGTCTTCGCAACGACTTGCAGTCCGGTCGACGCGGCGGCGCTTTTCGCGTTTTCGTTATTTTTAACGCTTTCAACGTTTTTAACGCTTTCGGCGCTTCCGTTATCGCCGGAATTATCGTTGTTTTCCGTCGACTTTTCGCGACTTTCGGCGTCTTCCTCGAACGTCAACTCTTCGTCGAACGCGCTCCAATCGACGCCGATTTCGGCTCGCGCCGCCGGTTCTTGCGCTTCGAGTCGAACGCTCGCCGCGCCGTCGCCCCAATCGCCGAACCCCAGCGCGACCGCGACCGCCCAAACCGCCGCGTTCGCCGCTCGGCTCGCTCGACGCTTCCGCCGCGCCGCCTCCGATTCGCTCGTTTTATCGCTCCAAGTCGCTCGCATTTTTTCCCTTTATATTAATAACATTATCGACGTTTTCTTCATTAATAAACGCCCGAACGCCCCAAGAGGCGCGCCCGATTCGCCGCCGAAAGAACGCTCCGCTAAAAAAGTTTTATTCGCCGACCGGTTCAACCGGCAAAATCGGCAAATTTTAACGTTTGTCGGTTAGTTTGAAACCCGGATTTGCGCGTCCAACCAAGCGGCGTAACTCGGCGCGACGAACGCCAGCGGAACGCCGACGATTTGCGGAACGTCGTAAGAATGCCGTTCGGAAATCGCCGCCGCAACCGCGTCGAAAAGAGCGGCTCGCGTCTTCGCCAACAAAAGAAACTCTTCCGAATTTTCCGTCTTTCCGGCCCAAACGTATCGGCTCTCGATCGGCCCCAAGAGCTGCGCGCAAGCCGCCCAACCTTCGCCGACAAGAAAACGCGACGCGGCCTCCGCTTCGGAGCGCGTCGGATACGTTATTTGCAACTGAATAAATTCCGCCGTCATTTTCGTTACATTCCTCCGTTTTTCGCTCGCTTCCGCAAACGCCGACGTTATTTTAGACGCGCCCGCCGCCCCGGTCGTTACCGCCGCGCTCCGAAAAACGTTAAAATTTCGCCGCTTTGAAAACGCAAAAATCGCAACGAAAAAGCGCGATCTTTCGAATCGCGTCTTTTCCTTGTCTTCCCGTTAACTTCAAACGCCGAAAAACCAACCGTTTAACGCAGTCCAGCAACATCGACCGACGAAAACCGCCGTCGCGACCGCCGCCGGAAACGCGAACGACGCCGCGACGACCGCCGACCCGCTCAACGGAATCGAACGGAAGTAAAAGTCCGGTCGAGCGCCGAACAACCAACCGAATCGCCCGTGCAACTTGCGGAAAACGACGCGCGTCGTCCAAAACCCGAACGCTTGAATCTCGGCGCGATAAACCGTCCCGCCGCGCAACCGCTCCGCGACCGAAACGAACTCGTGCAACGCGTTCGGTCGAGCGTCGACAACGGCGCGTTCCAATTTCGCCCGCGTCGCGTCGTCGAGTTCCGGCGCCTCGGCCGGTCGCTCCGAAAATTTCCGATTTTCGACCGCCTCTTTGACGAAGAACACCTTCTCCGCCGCGTCGTCCATATACTCCGGCGCGGGCGTTTTCGGCTCGGTCGCCGTCGCGCTAAAAACGCTCCAAGTCGTTACAATCGACTGTTTAAAGAGAACGCGTCCCGTCCCGCCGCAACGCGAGCAGACGCCGCTTCCGTCGGTCGTTTCGGACGTTTTCCCCTTCCCGCCGCAACGCGCGCAATCTTGAACGACGTCCCATTCGTCGCCGAGTTCGAATCGGTCTTCCCGCGTTTCGTATCCGTCGGGCGGCGCCAACGGGAAAAGATTTTCGTTCCAATAAGGAACGTTCGGCGACGCGCACTCGCGGTCGGTTCCGCCGACGAAGCGACGCTCGAGCTTGCGGGCGACGGTCGACGCTCGAAACTTAACGCCGGCAAAGGGTTCGCATTCGGCGACGACGCTCTCCAAATAGCGCGTCATATTGCGGAGCGCGGCGAAGTCGGCGAACTCGACGGCGTCCCAACCTTTTTCGATTCGACTTTCCAAAACGCTCTTCTCGACCGGCGCCAACGCTTTGCCAAAAACGGGTCGGGCTCCCCTCAACGCGGCGCCGAAAACCCGCTCCAAACCGCGCGAAACCGGGAGCGATTCCGTCGCGACGTTCGCTTGTTTGAAGCGGTAAGCGCGATACAAGTCAAACGACCAACGGGCGAAAAACGCAAGGTTTAACGTCGCGACCAACGCCGCTCGGCTCCGGAAATCCTCCTCGATCGAAAACCCGCCGACGACGACCGCCGACGACAAAAGGGCGCCGCAAACGAGAACCGTCTTGAAACGTAAAATCAAATAGGACGCGTTGCTCGCCAACAACAACGCCAACGCCGACGCTCCGGCGACCAAAAAGACCGTCGCCCAAGCCGGCGGCGCGTCCGGAACCTTGATAAAAAGCTCTTCGACCCAATGAATCGCGAATTTGTCCCAAGAATGTTCGCGCCCGTACTCGGTCGCCGCAAAAATCGCCGCCGCCGCGACGAACGCTTGCGCGACGACCAAAAAAACGCGAACCTTAATCCCGTTCGACCGCCCGCGCCCCAACGCCTCCGGGAACGCCTCGCGCCCCAATCGGTTCAAACGTCGACGCGAAATCCGTTTGCGCAACTTCGCTCGAATCAACGGAACGTCGAAATCGTCGATTCGCGCCGGCAACGCGACCAACGCCTGCAACGGTTTGCGAACTAACCAATAAAAAAACGCCGTCGCGACAACCGCGAAAACCGCGAACGCGCCCGACGCGAACGTCCCGCCGTTTCGGCAAAAATCGGCGACAAAACGCAACGTCAACAACGCCCAACCGCCGACGAACGCCCAACAGAAAACGCGGAAAACGCGCAACGGAACCCGAATTTCCGGAATCTCGTAAAATCGCGTTTTCAGCAAATACGCGGGGGACGCGCCCCGGAAAATTCGCGACGCCAAATTCAACAACGCCGAAACGACCGCGACGATAACGCAGTATAAATACGCCTCCAACAGAGCGGTCGGTCTCAACGCGCCCGAGAAGAATTTCGGTTGCAGCCGCGCCAACTCCGACGCGAGCGGCGCCCGTTCCGTTTGGATTTTATCGCGAACCCAACTCGCGTTCTCCGCGACGCGCCGCTTAATCCGCTCCGCTTTCTCGTTTTTCTTAAGCGGTTTCGCGGCGACGGGAGCGACGACTTTATCGTTTTTAACGATTTCGCGGATTTCTCCGGTTTCGGTTGACGTCGCCGGAGCTTCGAGCGCCGAAATATCGACCGTTTGAACGCGCGCTCCCGACTCGTTTCGCAAGAAACTCGCCCCCGACGCGAACGCCGCAAGCAAAATCGCCGCCAACATTCCCCAACGAATCGCGGCGCGCTTCCTCGCGACGCCGCGTTTTTTTGCTTCAACGTTCGTTTTCATCGCCTTTTACGCCTCAAACCGTCGTCGATAAATTTTGCAACTTTTTTCAAGACGCGCCGTGTTCGCGCCGACGTCGCCCATTATAAAACTTTTTTCGATAAATTTCAAGAAACAACGCGAAAAAAATAAAACGTTCTTCCCCCGAAGCTAAGAAATGTCGCAGACGCGCCGTCGCGCGTCGGTTTCCGCTTCGCGCCGGAATAAACGTCGCTTATTTCAGAAAATCAAAAAGAAACGGCGCCCGGCGCAAAACGCGCCGAACGCCGTTTAAAGCTCCGTTCTTTTTCCGCCGCAACCGCTTTATTTCAAACGACTTGGCAACGTCCTCTTGTCAAGCGGTTCAATAAACCTTGTTGACGACGCGAGGGTAAAGAATAACGTCGCGAATATTTTCGATCCCGGTAACGTACATCACCAAGCGTTCGAGCCCGAGCCCGAACCCGCCGTGCGGCGTCGAACCGAAGCGGCGCAGGTCGATGTAATTCTCATATTCGGCGGTCGACATCCCGCGATCTTGCATCGCTTGAAGGAGCTTGCCCAAGTCGGCTTCGCGTTCGCTCCCGCCGATGATTTCGCCGACGCCCGGCGCGAGCAAGTCGGTCGCCGCGACCGTTTTGCCGTCCGGATTTTGCTTCATATAGAACGACTTGATTTCTTTCGGATAGTCGGTAACGAAGACCGGTTTTCCGAACGCGACTTCGGCGAGGTATTTCTCGTGTTCGGTCGCCAAGTCGCCGCCCCACTCGACCGGGAACTCGAACTTAACGTCGGCTTTCTTCAAGATTTCGATCGCCTCGGTGTACGTAACGACGCCGAAATCCTCCGAAACCAAGCGGTTCAGCTTGTCGATCAAACCGTTTTCGAAGTTCTTGTCGAAGAACGCCAACTCGTTCGGACAGCGTTCCAAGACCGCCTTCACAACGTATTTAATCGACGATTCGACGACTTCGATAACGTCCGGGAGTTCCGCGAACGCGATTTCCGGCTCGACGTGCCAAAATTCGGCGACGTGTCGCGGCGTGTTGCTGCATTCGGCGCGGAAGCTCGGGCCGAACGTGTAAATCTTGCCGAACGCCATCGCGGCGACTTCGCCTTCGAGCTGACCGGAAACGCTCAAACCGGCTTTTTGCCCGAAGAAGTCGTCGGCGTAATACTCTTCTTCGCTCTTCGCTTCGGCGTTCCAAGGTCGGGTCGTAACGCGGAACATTTCGCCGGCGCCTTCGCAGTCGCTGGCGGTAACGATCGGCGTGTGAACGTAAACGTAACGGCGGCCTTGGAAGAACTCGTGAATCGCCGCCGACAAGACGGAACGGACGCGGAAAACGGCGTTGAAGGTGTTCGCGCGCAGACGCAAGTGCGGAATCGTCCGCAAATATTCGAGCGTATGTCTTTTCTTTTGAAGCGGATACTCGGACGGGCATTCGCCGATCAGCTCGATCGACTCGGCGTTCATCTCGACCGAGCCGTTGCGCGACGGAACGATTTGCCCGACGACGCGAAGCGCGGAGCCGAGTTTCAGGAACGGCGCCGGATTCGCGATTTTCTCTTTGTCGATAACGATTTGCAGGTGTTTGAGCGTCGTTCCGTCGTTAAGTTCGACGAACGCCATCGTTTTCGAATCCCGCGAAGTGCGCGCCCAACCGCAAACGGTCGCGGTCGCGTTCACAAACGACGCGTCGTTCATCACGTCGAAAATATCGGTGTGTTTCATCTCTTTCCTCGCCCGCCCGACTCGCCGCGAACCGCCGCCGTCGAGCGCAAAACCTCGGTAAATCGCGAATCTTTGAAAACAAAAATTATCGCGACATTTTTAAATAAATCAAAGCCGACGTTCCGGCTCGCCCCGACGCTTCCGCTTCCGGTCGGAAACGCGCTAAAAAGCGCCGCGCAAAATTTAACGTTATCATTTTACCCCGGCGCGATTTTTTGTCAATCCGGGCCCCCTTTTCTTCCGACGATTCTTCGCAAACGCGCCGATTTTTCCGCCGACGCCGCCAAAAGAAGCGAAAAAAGCGTTGAAAACGCCGCGCGAATCGGTTATAATGCGTTTGACGCGGCGTTCGCCGTCGTCTTGCCGGAAAATTCCCCGAAATGTCGCCGCCGAAAAGCCGCCGTTTCTCCCTTCCCCTTACTAATAACGTCAAAACGAAAGGAACCGCGATGCCCGCCGAACGCCCCGACGCGATCGAGTCCCCGCTGAACGTCCCGAACATCGACCCGAACGAGCCGCTAACCTCCGCCGAACGCCAGTTCGACGCGCAGGGACGCCCCTTTATCGTCGTCGACGGGCGCCGTTACGTTCTCGCCGACGACGAGCCGGAAATCGACCTCGCGTCCCTTCCGCCCAACCCGAAACTCGCGGAGTTGCCGCCGGTTCCGCGCGACGTCTCGACGACGGCGAAGCTCGCCCTTCTCTTCGGCTCGACCGCGACCTCGACCTTCGGCTGGTTTTGGCTTTGCTTCTCAATGTTGTTCGTCGTCGGTTTCTTCGGAACGATGCGAGTCGGAACCGCCCTCCTCGACCGCGGCGCGACTTGGGAGCCGTATTCGATCGCGACGCTCGTTTCCTGCGACGACGGAAACGTCGAAATCAACGGACGTTCGGCGTTTCGCTGGAAGTTCGCGGGCCAAGCGCCGGACGGCTCCTACTTCGAAGGCGTTTCGCACTCGTTTTCTTATCGCGAGCCCGGAAGCCTCGTCGCCGTCGAGAAAAAAGCCGGAACGCCCGACGTTCTCCGCGCCGAGGGAACGTCGACCGCGCCCTTCGGCGACTCGCTCGGCTCGCTACTTTTTGTCGCGGCGTTCCTCTCGATCTTCTTAATTATCGGCGTTTGTTTAGCGATTATCGGCCCGGTTCGACGCGGTTTGCGAACGATTCCGCTCCTCCGCTCCGGCGCTCCGGCGCAAGCGGTTCCCGTCGACGTTTCCCCGACCGGAACCCGGGTTAACGGATGCCCCGAAATGGAGGTAACTTACCGTTTTCAAGCGGTTAACGGCGCCGAATTCGAAACGTCGGCGCGCGGTCTCAACATCGACCGCTTGACCGACGAGCCGACGGAAGTCCTTCTTTACGACCCGGAAAACCCGGAAAAATCGCTCGTTCTCGACGAACTCCCCAAGAGCGTCAAAACCGTTCCGGGCCAAGGCTTTACCGCGCGACCGTTCGGCTTGATTTTCCCGCTGATCGGCGCCGCCGTCTTCCTCGCCGAAGTCGGTTACACGCTGAAACTTTCGTTCCAAGTCGACCGCGCCGTCTTCTCGACCGAGCCGCCGAGCGCCGCCGCCCAATTCGACCCGAGCGCCGCGCTCCGCTGCCCCGACTGCGAAAGCGGCGCCCCGCACGATCATTCGCAACATTCGCGTTCGCAAGGGTTGCATATTCATTCCGCCGACTGCGAACACTCGCGCGACGCCGAATCGCAAACGCCGTCCGAACGCCCCGTCGACGCCGAGTAACGCCGACGCGAAAGAAAATCGCTTCAGTTTAAAAAATTTCAAAAACCCTTAAAAACGCCGAGCGAAGCGCGCCTTGCGCCGTTTCGCTCCCAACCGAAAAGGAACCGCAAATGAGCGCGAAAACAACGACGACCGTCGGTCTTTACGGAATCGGTCTCGAAACGTATTGGCCGCAATTCGAAGGGTTGCGCGAACGTCTCGTCGGCTATCAAGGCGTCGTCGCCGACAAACTCCGCTCCCTCGGCGCGAACGTCGTCGACGTCGGCTTGATCGACAATCCGGAAAAAACCCGCGCCGCCGCCGACCGTTTTCAACGGGAAGACGTCGACCTTATCTTCCTTTACGTCTCGACTTACGCGCTCTCCTCGACGGTTCTTCCGGTCGTTCAAAAACTCGGCAAACCGGTCGTCGTCCTCAACCTGCAGCCGACCCGCGCCATCGATTACGCGACGTTCAACAAACTCGGCGACCGCACCAAAATGACCGGCGAATGGCTCGCGAACTGCCAAGCGTGCAGCGTTCCGGAAATCGCGAACGCGTTCCTGCGCTCCGGCGTCGAATTTTACCAAATCACCGGCGTTTTGCAAGACGACCCGTTCGTCGACGACAAACTCCGCGCTTGGATCGAAGCGGCCCGCGTCGCGTCGATTCTTAAATCGAGCAGAATCGGTCTCTTAGGCCATTATTACAACGGTATGCTCGACATTTACTCCGACCTGACCCGCCTTTCCGCGCAGCTCGGCCCGCACTTCGAAATTCGCGAGTTCGGCGAAGTCCTCGAACGCCGCGAGCAAGTCTCCGAACCGGAAATCGACAAGCGCGTCGCCGAAATTTGGGACGAATTCGACGTCCGCCCCGACTGCGTCGATTTCGAGCTTCGCCGCGCCGCCCGCACGTCGGTCGCGCTCGATAAGTTCGTTTCCGACTTCGACTTAGACGCGCTCGCTTACTTCTACAACGGGCACGGCGACGAGCGTTACGAAGACCTAATCGCGTCGGTCATCGTCGGCAACTCGATGCTGACGGCGCGCGGCGTCCCGGTCGCGGGCGAGTACGAGGTGAAAAACGTCTTGGCGATGAAAATTCTCGACTCCTTCGACGTCGGCGGGGCGTTCTCCGAATTTTACGCGCTCGACTTCGACGACGACGTCGTTCTCCTCGGACACGACGGCCCTTGCCACCCGAAAATTGCGAACGGAAAAACGAAAATCAAACCGCTCGACGTTTATCACGGGAAAGTCGGCGCCGGTCTTAGCGTCGAAACGTCGGTGCAAGCTGGCCCCGCGACGTTGCTTTCGGTCGTCGACGCGCCGGACGGCAACGTCAAACTCCTTGTCGCGCAAGGTTTTTCGGAGGAAGGCCCGATTCTCGAAATCGGGAACGCGAACAGCCGTTATCGCTTCTCGACCGGCGCCCGCGAGTTCGTCGACGCTTGGTCGCGACGCGGCCCGGCCCACCACTGCGCCATCGGCGTCGGGCATATCGCCGACCGACTCGAAATTTTGGCGCGCATTCTCAAAGTCGACTTTATCCGCGTTTGCTAACGCTTTTGTCGCCGTTTTGGCAACGCGTTTTTCCTTTCGGCGCCGCCGTCTCGGTTCCTCGAACGGCGCGCCCGTTTCCCCTTTGTTTTCCCGTTTCTTCCGTTTTCCCCTTATTTTCAAGGAGTTTTTGATTTTATGAAAACGTCGCGATTTTTCAAACTTTCCGCCGCGCTCGTCGCAGCCGCTCTGGTCGCGACGTTCGCCGTCGGCGCGCCTCTTTTCGCGCAAGACGCTCCGGACGCCGCCTCCGACGCCGCGCCGAAATACGCCGTTGATTTTTCGAAAACCGTTGGAACAATCAAACCGCTCAACGGCGTCAACCTTTGGACGCGCCTCTCCTACCAACGTCTCCAAGACGACCAGCCGGTCGCCGAAGCCTGCCGCTTCTCGACCGTCCGTCTGCACGACGCGCCTTGGGACAACAACGGTTTGCGTCTCGTCGACGTCCACCAAATTTTCGGGAACCTCGAAGCCGACCCCGCCGACCCGAAGAATTACTTTTTCGACGCGACCGACGACTATATCGAAGCGATTCTAAAAGGCGGCGCGCAACCGATTTACCGCCTCGGCACAAGCATCGAGCACGCGCCGCGCGGCTACTTCGCGAAGAAGCCGAACGCCGAACAATACGCCGAAATTTGCGCCGCGATCGTCCGCCATTACAACGCCGGTTGGGCGAACGGGCACAAGTGGAACCTCCAATATTGGGAGATTTGGAACGAACCGAACCTCGTTCCGCAGATGTGGGACGACCCCGATTGGGCGTCGTACTGCCAATTTTACGTCGTCGTCGCCAAGCGACTCCGCGCCGAGTTCCCGACGATCAAGATCGGCGGCCCGGCTCTAACTCACGCCGATCCGAAACTTATCGGTTGGCTCGCCGACGTCTGCAAAGCGGAGGGAGCGCCGCTCGACTTCGTTTCTTGGCACTGTTACGCCAAGGGCCCGGCGGACGTTCTCGCCCCGCCGTTCGCGATGCGCAAGCTCTTGGACGACAAAGGGTTCCCGAACGCGGAACTTCACCTCAACGAATGGCATTACTTCCCGATCGGTTGGGACGAAGTTCACGGAACGAAAGGCGGCGCCGCGCGCAAACGCGAATTTTCGACGTCCGAGGAGGGCCTGCACGGCGCCGACGCGGCGGGCTTCAACTGTTTCGTTATGTCGCGTTGGCAAGACGGCCCGCTCGATATGTCGAACTATTACGCTTACGGCTTGCATAACTGGGGGCTTTTCGACCCTTACGGCGAACCGCGCAAGACGTATTATTCGATGGTCGCGTTCGGCGAATTGGCGAAACTTTCCCCGAATCGCGTCGCGACGGTCGACGGCGGCGGCTCGGTCGCGCTCCTCGGCGGAATCGGCGGCGACGGTTCGAACGGAAACGCCGAAAAACGCCTTCTCGTTTCGTTTTTCAAAAACGACGCGACCGACGTCCCGATTGAAATCGCGCTTTCCGGCGTCGAAGCGAGCGGTTCGGTTAGCGTTCTCCAAATCGATTACGAAAACGCCGCGCTCGAACGCAAAATCGATTATACGGACGGCGTTCTCAAGCTCGACGCGCCGCGTTCCGGCGTCTACTTAATCCGTTGGAAGTAAAGATTTTACCCGTTCCGGGTCAAGGCGGCGTTCGCGCGTTATTATTGGTTGCTTAGCCGTCGGCGGCAAACGTCGGCGCCGTTCGCCCCAAGCGGCGTTCGCGCGTTATTAATATTGACGCCGAACGCCGCTTTTTTTAAGATACCCCGTTAAAAAACGTCGACTTTCGATTCGCGCCGCCGTTCCGCCGTCAACAATTTTAAAAGAAAGGGTTCGTTATGTCGTTTTCGTCGCCGCTTGCGTCCGTTTTTCGCCGAGCGTTCGGAGCTTGCCGACGCCGCGTCGCGTCGCCGCTCGCCGTTCTTTTCTTCGCCGCGACGCCCTTTTTCGCGTTCGCGCAACCGGGCTCGCCGACGCCGCCCGCTC
>JAGBDD010000050.1 GCA_017937685.1 Thermoguttaceae bacterium
AACACCCAAAGGTCGTAAAACCCGCCGCTTTCCCCGCTTGCGCCGTTCGCCGAAAATCCTCCGTCTTGCGCCGCTTCGCCGTCTCGCGCAACCTCGCCGTTTTGCGCCGCTTCGCCGTTCGTCGCGACTTCGCCGTTTTGCGCCGTTTCGCCGTTCGTCGCGACTTCGCCGTTTTGCGCCGCTTCGCCGTTCGTCGCGACTTCGCCGTTTTGCGCCGTTTCGCCGTTCGTCGCGACTTCGCCGTTTTGCGCCGTTTCTCGCGACGTCGGAACCCAAACGGCGCGGAGGAGCCGCCCGCGAAGCGTCAGCGTCTTCCCTTTATATTTCGGCCCTTGACGGCGCAACTGGAAGTCGACCGCCTCCGCGAACGGTTTCGACGGCGTTTTCTCAATTTCGCTCGTTCCCCCCGTTCGCCCCGCTTGCCCAGTTCGCCCCGTTTCGCTCGGCTCCAACGCGTTCCAAATCGCCTCGAGCGCGGCGCCGTCCCGACGGTAAATCAGCGGAAAACCGTCTTCGACCCAAGCGTCCGACGGCGCGGTCGACGCGACTTCGCCATTTTGCGCGGTTTGCGCCGTTTGCGCGCCCCGCCCTTTTTCTCCAATTTCGCCGTTTTGCGCTTTCGTCGCGTTTCCCCCGACCGTTCCGACGAGAACGACCGCCGCCGTCGCCGCCGTTCGAGCGACGCGTTTCCAAAAATTTCGATTGATTTTCATCGCCAAATCGAGTATCATTAACAAACGAGCGTTTCGCCGAGCGCCGCGTTCGGTCGACCGACCGTTTTCGCCGTTGGACGCCGAACCGACGCCGCCTTTCGCGCCGCTCGCCCGCTTGTTGTTCGCCGTTGTTAACCGTTATTAATTAATATTGACAAAAATTCCCGAAAACCGCTCCCTTGCGACGGCGTCGACGTTCGAAGCGTCGACGCGACAGGACGAAAGCCAATGTCCCGACGTCTCCTTTTTTCCGCGCTTTTCCAACGCTCCGACGCTCGCCGCGACGGGGCCCGCCTTCCATTATACGCCGAAAGGTCGCTTCGCGCAGCCCTCGGCGCCGCGATTTCTTCCGTTTTTTTTCTCGGCGTCTCGATTTCGCCCCTCGAACCGGCCCGCGCCGACGAAGATTGGGAACGTTTTTTGCAGGCGCTCGACGACCGCGGGTACGACGACGTCGCGCTCGATTATTTGCGCTTGCTTGAAAAATCCGGGAACGCGCCGCCGGAACTCGCCGCCGAACTCGATTTCCGACTCGGCGTCGCGACGTTAAAATCGCTTTCGACCGCTCCGGCTTCCGCTCGGGCCGACTTGGCGGCGCAGGGGCGCGCTTCGCTCGAACGTTATTTGGCGGCGAACCCCGACTCGGCGAACGCGGCCGCCGCGAACGCCGCGCTCGCGCAAACGCTGATCGACGCCGGGGAACGCTCGCTCGCCGACGCCGCGAAAAAAGGCGTTTCGGAAGACGCAAAGTCGAAAGCGCTTCTCGCCGCCCGCGTCGCGTTCGCCGACGCGAAAAAACCGCTCGACGCCGCGCTCCAAGCCGCCCGAACCCGCGTCCAAGCCGTCCAAAAAGACCCGAGCGCCAAGCAAACCGACAAGCAAGCCGCCCGCGCCGAGTTCGTCGACTTGACGCTCCGCGTCGCGAAGTTGACGGCGCAAACGGCGCGAACGTTCCCGGAAGGCGCCGTCGAGCGAACCGACGGTTTAACCAAAGCGCGCGGCTATTTCGCGAAATTTTACGAGACGTACCATCAGTTCCCGGCGGCGTTCGAGGCGCGTTTCAACGAAGCGCAAGTCGCGGCGGAACTCGGCGACGTCGACGCGGCGCTCGGCGCGCTTTCGGAACTCGCCGTCTTGCCTTACGAAGACCGTTACTCGTCGTTGAAAACGCGCGCTTCGCTCCTCGAAGCGGAAATCGCGCTCGCCGGCGACGATCCGGCGCGTTGGATGAGCGTTTTGCAAAAATTCAACGCTTGGAAGGACGCCAAACTCGACGACGCGTTTTACGGAAGCGCCGAAGGCTTGCGTTTTCACCTCTTAACGGCGCAAGCGACGATCAAGCTCGAAGAGCTGCGCCGCTCCGACCGCGACGCTTACGTCGCCGCCGGTCGCAAAACGTTCGTCGACTCCGACGACCCGACGTACAAACTCCTCAATTCGCCGAAAAAAAATACCGGTTCGAACGCCGTCGTCGTTTTCGCGCTCGAAACGCTTTCGTTCGTCGCCTCCGGTCGCGGAAGCGCCGCGCTCGAAGCGGAAGAACTCCTCAAGCATCCGCTCTTCGAAGGAATCGACCGTTCGAAATTCTCGTTCGCGCAAAAGGTTAGCGACTTCGCGAGCGCCGCCGACGCCGCGTCGCGCGCCGCGTCGATTTTCGCCCAAACTCGCGCCGACGCTCGCAACGCCGCTCCGGAACTCGCCGCCGAAGCGAACGCGCAAGCGGAAAAAGCCGCCGAAACCGCCTATCAAGCGTTCCAAACCGCGTTCGGATACGTCGACGACAAGACGCCGCCGTCCGAACTCGACGCGCTAAAGCTCCGATTCGCCGTCCTTTGCTTCTCGACCGAGCGTTTCGACGACGCGTTCGCCGCCGCCGACGAACTCGTCAAAAATCGCCCCGACTTCGCCGACGCGCCGCAAGCCGCGACCGTCGCGCTCCGCGCTCTCCAAGCGTCGAACGCAAAACTTCGTTCCGAAGCCGCCGACGACGAAACGCTCGCCGCCGCGTCCGCAAAGCTCGCCGAATACGCCGCTTACGTCGTCGAACGTTGGAGCGCGGCGACCGACGCGGCGAGCGTCGCGGTCGTTCAAGAAGCGGCGCTCGTCCGAACCGACGCGGCGGTCGCGTCCGGCGATCTCGACGGCGCTCGGGCCCTTTTGGAACAAATCCCGGAAGACTCGCCGCGACGCGCTATCGCGGAACTGCGCCTCGGCTCCATCCTTTGGAAGACTTGGAACGAACGGAAAGTCGCCGCCGACGCGCAAGCGGAAATCGCCGACGCCGCCAATCCGACCGCCGCCGCGGAAGCGGAAGCCGCCGACGCCGCGCTCGCCGAACTTCGCGACGCCGCCGAAAAGACGCTTCTCGCCGGTTTGCAGCGGAAAATCGCCGAGTCGAACCGCTCCAAAACCGATTATTTGGCGATTTACTCCGCGTTCCAACTCGCCGAAATTTACGAGCGCGCCGGAAACGTCGCCGACGCCGAAAAATGGTTGACGCACCCGGACTTCGGCCCGCTCGCGGTCGTCGAAGCGGCCCTTGACGCCGCGTCGCAAGAGGGCGAAAACGGCGAAACGCCCGACGCAAACGCCGAAACCGCCGCGACTTCCGACGAATCGTCCGCAGACGCCGCCAATTTCCTCGACGACGACTTCCAAACGGCGACGCTCGCGCTCGCGCTCCGCGTTCGAACCGCCGACGCGTCCCGACTCGACGAAGCGCAAAAGACGATGGAGCGGCTCGAAGCGGTCGCGGCGCGCCATCCGGAAAACGCGTCGAAATTGACCTCCGTTTACGTCCGTCTCGGTCGCCGCATCGAAGAACGCCTCGTCGAGTTGAAAGAAGCCGCGGACGACGGCGACGCGTCGAAAGCGGAAGAACTCGCCGCGACGACGAAGAGCTTCGAAGCGTTTTTACAACGCGTCGCGCAACGCGGCGACGCGAACGGTTACGCCGCGCTCCGTTGGGTCGCCGACTCCTATTTGTCGCTCGGTCGCGGGTTGGCCGGAACGCTCGGCGATCCGCCGCCGGAAGCGGTCGCGTATTTCGCCGAAGCGGGCCGCGCTTATCAAACGATTTCGCGTCGAATCGCCGCCAATCCGAACTTCGCGCCGACGGCGAACGCTCGCTTCGTCGTCTCGACGAAGATCGTCGAATGTCTCCGCGGCGCGGGCGCTTACGAGAAGGCGTTTTCGCAACTCGGCAAGCTCCTCGACGAGCGTCCGACGAACGTCGAACTCCAGTTTGAAGCGGCGCGAACGCTGCAGGCGGCCGGGCGCAAAAATCCGACGTACTTCGCGCAGGCGATCGTCGGCGGTCTCCCGGACGCTCGGGGGCGTTCCCGCGCTTGGGGTTGGAACGGTCTCGTCAACAAACTCGCCCGGGCGTCGGCGTCGAATCCGCGTCTCGCTCCGGCTTTTTACGACGCTTGTTTCGAGAAAACGCGCTGCCGTTACCTCGACGCCCGCCGAACGACCGATCCCGCCGACCGCGAAAAGAAAATTCGCGACGCCGAAACGGAACTCGAACGCCTCCGCCAAGTTCGTCCCGATTTAGGCGGCGCGGCGACGTTCGCGAAATTCGACGCGGCTTACCAAAACTTCCAAAAGTTGCGCGGCGTCAAAAAGCCGACGAGCTTGCGCGCCGTCGGGAAACCGGTCGCCGCCGCGACGCCGAAACCGCAACCGACGCAACCGACGCAACCGACGCAACCGGTCGAAAACGCTTCGTCCGAAACGCCCGACGCCGCCCCGGTCGAAAATCCGATCGAAGCGACGACGCAAACCGACGAAACGCCGTCGGTCGAAAACGCTTCGCCGCAAACCGACGCAACGCTCGCCGACGCCGCCCCGGTCGAAACGCCCGCTGAAAACGCGACGACGCAAACCGACGAAACGCCGGAAATCAACGATTAAGGAACCAAGCCGATGCAACGAAAATCAACGCTCGCGCTCCGCTTCGGCGCCGCGCTCCTCGCCGCCGTTTGCGTTTCCGACGCCGCCCGCGCCGACGCCGTTCGCG
>JAGBDD010000004.1 GCA_017937685.1 Thermoguttaceae bacterium
CCCGGTCGGCGGGCGTCGGCGCGAGCGTCGGCGAAAAAGCGGCGCGCGCGTTCGGCGGCGGCGTCGAGATCGCGTTGAAAATCGTTCATAAAAGCTCCGGCGTCGAAAAGAAAAACGAGTCGCGAACGCGGAAAACGTCGCGGAAAACAAGGAGAGGGCGCAACGCGAGCCCTCGGCTCGACGACGATAACAAATCGGCGCGTTCTGCGCAAGAGCAAATTCCGGCGAAACGGAATAAAAAGAGAAAACGAGAAAACGCCGTCGCAAGAGAGCCGTCGGAAATAACGGCGAAGCGAGAAAAACGCCGAATCGGCGCGGCGGCGGATTCGGCGTTAAAAGTCGGAAGTCGCCGGATTTCGACGGTTGCGACGCGAATCGCCAACCGTCGAAATCCGTTGAATTTGCGTTGAGAAGCGATTATTCGTCGCGCCAAGTCGAGCCGACGAGCGCGTCGATTTGCAGGTCGTTTAGCTTTTCGCCCTTCGAAACGGCGTCGCGGGCGGCTTGCTCGCGTTGACGGAAGTAACGGTAACGCTTTTCTTGGTCGACTTCGACGGCGGCGACCGGTTCGAAATCGGACGCTTCGCCGCGATCTTGCTTCGCGAGCCGTTCTTGACCGCGCTTAATCAGGGCGAGCGCTTCGGCGTACTCCGGCGAAACGGACGCGTCGGCGGCGCCCCAACGGTTCAAACAGGGACTCCGCTCCGGACGGTCGAACGAAATCGCGGCGCTCAACGCCAAATTCTTGAGCCCGGTCAACTCGGACAAACGCTTCGTTTCGTCGTTCGTCAGCGGCGAACGTCCGTAGGGGTTGTCGCGATACGCCGAGCCGTAAGTCGGGTAATACGGCGCGTTAATATCGATCCAAGTCGCGACGCGGTCGACCGCCTCCGCGTCGACTTTGCGGTCGACGTAAAGGCCGAGTTCGCGGCGTTTGTCGTCGATTTCCGGTTTCGGGTGCCCTTGCGTCAAAACTTCGTAAAGGCGGCTTTGGCGAGCGCCCCAGAAGTTCGGCTCGAACTTGTTGTGCGGCCCGGCTCCGGGGACGCGAACGAGTTCCTTCGAGCGAATTTGCCAATACGACGCGTTGAACGCCGGATTGCGGTCGCCCGCGAGAACGAGCTTTTCGCCCGCCGGTTTGCCGAAGTCGTGGCAAGCGACGCAGTACTTGTCGAAGACCGGCTGGACTTCCTCCAAATAGCTGAACAAACGCGGTTCGCCGCGCCAAGGTTCGAGCGGAAGCGGGTCGCCGGCGAGCGCGGAACCGGCGAGCGTTCCGGACGTCGGCGCGTCGAGGCGGCTCTCGTGGCAGCCGACGCAAGCGTTCGTTTCGCCGGGGCGCGCCATTATCCCGCTGCGCATCGACTGAATCATAACGCCTTCCGCGTCAAGGAGTTGAAAGTAAACGAAACGGTCGGCCGGAACCGCGAACGAAACGCTGCCGTCTTCCGCGACCGGAACCGTCCCGAGGATTCGCTTGTTGTTGAAGTCGTTCCAAGCCATTCCCGGCGCTTGCGTTCCGGCGCCCTGCCAGTTGGCGTGCGTCCAGAAACGTTTTTCCGGCGACTCGACGACGCGCAAATATTTGACCGAGCCGGGCTCGACGTTTTGCATCCCGAAACCTTCGTAAACGTTGCTAACGTGGAAGTAACCGTTCGGGTCGTCGAGGTCGACGCGGTCGGCGATCGTCGCCGGAACGTCGGTCGGGAGGATCGGGCGAGCGTCGTAACAGCCGGGACCGTCCGCCCAAACTTGCGTCGCGCCGCCGTCCGGGTCGAGAACGTAAAGCGCGGTTTCGTCGCCGTTTCCGGTTTGACCGGTCGCCAAAACGAAACCGTCTTCGAGCGGGAACGGGTCTTCGTACTTGCGAGGCGAGCGCGTAAACGTATCGTATTTCATCACTTCGCGCAACGGGTCGGCGCCGGGCGCGTCGGATATCCAGTCGATCGTTTCCGGCGGCCAAGTTTGGAGAACCGGCGCTTTGCCGTCGAGCCCCAAGCGGCGGTCGATCAGCGCGACGGCGCCCCAAGGTCGGTCGTGGCAAGAACTTAGAACGCAAACGAACGTCGAGTCGTCGCCGGGAAGCGGGCGCGCGTCGATGACGCCGCCGGGGGACGCGGTGTTGTTTCCCCAAAAGATTTCGTGTTTCGCGCCGTCCGGGTTCGTTACCCAAACGCCCTGCGCGTCGCCGAAGTTGCGGTCGACGTACTCCCAACGGTCGTAAATCAGGCGACCGTCCGAAAGGAGCGCGGCGTGCCCTTCGAAGAGCGTGCTTTTGCCGATTTGGCGAACGTTCGTGCCGTCGCCGTTCATTTTGTGCAGATTGCCCATAATGTGGCGGTTGCACATGCAGTATTTCGGCTCGCGCGTCGACGAGAAGACGATTTCGCCGGTCGGGAGGTAAAGCGGGTCGAAGTCGGACGCGCCGGAGACGAACGTTAACTGTCGGAAACCGGCGGTTTCGGCGAGCGCGGCGATTTCTTCGGCGGTCGTCTCGGCGGTAATTTTGATCGCGGGACGGTCGGCGGCGAGGTTCAGCGTCATTTCGCCGATGTGATAGTCGTCGGCCTTAGATTTTCGGAACGCGAAAACGACTTTCGTCGCGTCAAACGAAAGCTCCGGGTCGCGGACGATTCCGTCCGGGAGTTCGAGGAGCGTTTTCGACTCGCCGGTTTTCGGGTTCCAAACGACGAGCGCGGAGTCGCCGACAAAGCTGTTCTCGTTGATTTCGCCCTTTTGGAAGAGCGTCGCTGTGTTGTGATGGTCGGGGCGGTATTGAGCGCGGCGAACGTAAAGCACCGGCGCGTCGAGAGTTCGGAGAGCGTCGAGCGCGGCTTCTTTCTTTTCCGCTTCTTTGCGCTGAGCTTCGAGGCGCGCTTTTTCGAAGAAGTCGCGGCGCAATTTCGTTCCGGCGTCGGAGATTTTGCCGGGGATTTCGAACGCGTCGCAACGGATATGCGCCCAGCCGCCGGTTTCGAGGTCGACGACGCGAATCAGCGCGAGGCGGCCTTTGTACTCCGCGACGTTCCAAGCGATCGGGTCGAGTTTTTGGTTGTTTTTCCCGACGACTTTTAAAACCGTTTCGACGTCGCCGCTTTCGGCGAGAAGAGCCAACGCGACGTAAACGTTTTGACGCTCCGCGCCCCCTCCGCCGACGAGGAATTTCAGCTCGTCGCCGACGATTTCAAAAACCGGCGACTCGATAACGCAACGAACGTCGTCGGTCGGCGCGGGCGAAGCGGTCGATTCGAGCGTCGTTAGGTAACGCTTGCCTTCCTTGACGTAAGGGACGGTTTCGTCGTGAAACTCGGCGTCGCGCGAGCCGATCGGCTTCGTGTTGGCGCCTTCGACGATCGCCCAACCGTCGGAAGCGAGGTCGCCGCTTTCGAAGTCGAAAACGAGCGGGGCGGAAGCGGAGGGGGACGCGTCGGCGGGCGCGGCGAAAACGGGCGCCGCCGCCAATAATATTAATAAGGAGAAAAACGACGATAACGATGCTTTCATCGGACGGTTCCTCGCGGTTGCAAAACAACGCGTCGGACGTCGAAACGCCGGAAAATCGGCGAACTCGGCGTCGGCGCGTCGACGGAAAGTTAAGGTAATGCGAAAATGGGGAAGTTGGGGAAATAGGGAAACGGAAGGAAAACGAAACAAAACGACGCGGCGCGGCGGTTAAGGCGGTTGAAACGATTGCGCTGGTTGAATTGGTTGAGATAGTTAGGGCGGTTGGATCGGTTAAGGCGCGTTTTCGGAACGCTCTTTAAGGAGCGTCGCGGCTCGCTCGACCGCCTTGGGCAACACGTCGCCGAGCGATTCGCGGAAAACGAGCGTCGCGAAACGGTCGAGCGGCGTCGGCGTTTTATTGACGACGACAAACGGAACGTCGGCGTCGCACTCGCGCGGAAGTCCAGCCGCCGGATAGACTTGCAACGACGTGCCGAGAACGAGGAGCAGGCGCGTCTCCCACATCGCCCGTTGCGCGCTTCGCAACGCCCGTTCCGGAAGCGCTTCGCCGAAGAAAGTTATATCCGGCTTCAAGACGCCGCCGCATTCGGGACAGCGCGGAATTTGCCCCGCCGCGACGTCCGCGTCGAAAACGGGACGCTCGAACGACCGCTCGCAAGCGACGCAACTTGACGTTCGCAACGTTCCGTGAATTTCCCAAACGAACGTCGAACCCGACGCCGAATGGAGCGCGTCGATATTTTGCGTAACGATTTCGACCCGCTTGCCGAGTTTGCGTTCCAAGTCGGCGAGCGCGACGTGTCCGGCGTTTGGCGTCGCCGCGACCGTTTGCGCGTAAAACGGCCCGAAAATCCGGTAAAATTCGCCCGGATTCTCGTTGAAAAAGTCGATGGAAAAAAGCGCTTCCGACGTCGTTTGGTAAATTCCGGTCGACGAGCGGAAGTCGGGAAGTCCGCTTTCGGTCGAAATTCCGGCGCCGGTCAGCGCGGCGATTTTCGGCGACGCGGCCAACAGTTCGGCGAAGCGTTGAATTTTCGCGTCGAAATCAATTTCGGCGGGCATTGGACGGCCTCTTGACGTTAAAATAGGAAGCGCGGGCAAAGCGGGGAAACGGAACGGGAAGACGCGGCGCCGTTAATCGCGAACGTCGACTTCCTCCTCTTCTTCGTCAAATGCTTCGAACGCTTCGTCGTCGAGTTCTTGTTCGTCGATTTCTTCGAACGCGTCGTCGGTTTCCTCGTCGTCGACGCGAAGGAAGTCTTCGAGCTTTTCGTCGGCGGCGAGCCAATCGCGTCGTTGGCGTTCGACGTCGTTTTCGTCGTTCAAATTGCGGCGAATTTCTTCGTCGTCGAGCGCTTCGCGTCGGCGGGCTTCCTCCGCTTCCCAACGTTGGCGCTCGTATTTTTTGCGATAAAATTCGCGATTTTCGTCGACGCGTCGCGCTTTTTCGTCGACCGGAGCGCCGAAATCAAACTCGACGTCGGAGTCGCCGCGATACTCGACTTCCTGCCCGGTGAGGTTCGAAACGAGCGTGTGCGTCATCGCGTCGAAAACGTCGGAACGCGAGAGATTTTCGCCGGTTAGCGCGAGGCGGTCGCAGGTTTGCCAATAAACGACGTATCCGCGATTTTCGTCTTCAAATTTCAAAACGAGCGCCGTGCTGGTCAGGTCGAGGTAAAAAAAGTTGACTTCGTAACCGGTTAGGACGCGGTCGGCGACGTACCGCTTGACCTCCGCTTGATCCATTTCGTCGTATTCCGCGTCGAGCGTTCCAAGAATTTCCTTCGCGGCGGCGTCGAGGTCGACTCCTTTCGGATAAATGGCGAGCGACCAAAAACTTCCTTCCGGGCTGTCGACGGTGATTCCGTAGGCGCCTTTGTCCCAAGTTTCCGTTTGAACGAACCAGTTGCTCGGATAAATAAAACGGACGCCTAAATCGTCGTATTCTTTGTAATCTTTCGACATCGGTAACCTCGGAATAATTTTTCGGCGGGGCGGCTCGTCGAACGAGGGCCGTCGCGGCGGGGCGGGAAAAAGGATTGAAACGTAACAGGGGAAAATTAAGGGGATAGGAGGGATAAGGAGAAGCGGGATCGCGCCTTGACGCTTGCGCCGCTTCTCTATTTTAACGTCGGGAAAATTTCCGCGTCGAGGGCGAGCGGTTTACTTGAACGCGCCGCCGACGATTTTTTTGACGTTTTCCGGCGTAACCGGAGAAATAACGCCGTTTTCGGTGATGATTCCGGCGATCAGCTCCGCCGGGGTAACGTCGAACGCCGGGTTGTAAACGTCGATTCCGTCCGGAGCGGTTTGCTTGCCGAAGCCGCGTCGGATCTCTTCCGGGTCGCGCTCTTCGATCGGGATTCCGGCGCCGTTTTCGAGCGTCAAGTCGAACGTCGAACTCGGAGCGACGACGTAAAACGGAACGTTGTGCGCTTTAGCGCAAAGCGCGACGGAGTAGGTGCCGATTTTGTTCGCCGCGTCGCCGTTCGCCGCGATTCGGTCGGCGCCGACGAAGACCGCGTCGATTTTGCCTTCGCGCATTACCGACGCCGCCATCGAGTCGCAAATGAGCGTAACCGGGACGCCGTTTTCCTTCAGCTCCCAAGCGGTGAGGCGGGCGCCTTGCAGGAGCGGGCGGGTCTCGTCGGCGAAAACGCGGATTTTTTTGTTTTCCTCTTCGACGGCCCAATAGAAAACGGCGAGCGCGGTGCCGTAATCGCTCGTCGCGAGGCCGCCGGCGTTGCAGTGCGTCAGGTAGCCGCCGCCGTCGCGAACGAATTGCGCGCCGAATTCGCCCATTTTGCGGCAAAGGACGCGGTCTTCGTCGTGAATTTCGCGCGCTTCGTCGAGGAGCGTCGCGGCGATCTCGGCCGGCGTCGCGGTTCCTCGGAGCGATTCCGCTTTCGCCTTCATTCGGTCGAGCGCCCAAAAGAGGTTGACGGCGGTCGGTCGGCTCGACGCGAGGTAGGCGGTCGCTTCGTCGAGACGGGCGAAAAATTCCGCTTCCGACGGTTCGCGAACCGCGCCTTCCGAATCGCGGAAGACCGTTTGCAACCCGACGCAAACCCCGTAAGCGGCGGCGATTCCGATCGCGGGCGCGCCCCGAACGCGAAGCGCTTTGATTCCTTCCCAAACGCTCTCGATCGTTCGCCAATCGTCGCGGCGAAGCTCCGTCGGGAGGAGCGTTTGGTCGAGCGCTTGAAGCGCGCCGTTGAGGAAAGCGTCGAAGGTCGTCGCGCTCGACGCTCCGTCCGGAACGCGCCAAGCGAGGGAGTTTAATTTGTTTTTCGGGGCCATCGGGGTACTCGAACCGGGACAAGCCGGATAATCTCGCGGGATGAAATGCAAAAAAAACGACAATTAAGGGACGGGACGCCGACCGCCGAAATCGCGAAACGGGCGCCGCGTTCCGCCGGAAAACGGGAACGGGCGAACGTCGAACGGTCGCGTTTGCGGAGCGACCGGGAAACGAGCAGCGCCGTCGTCCTTTCCGGGAACGCCCTTTATTATACCGTTTTTTGCGCGAAAGAACAACGAAAAAAACGCGGAACGAAATTTTCGCCGTTTTTTTCTTAAGATTTCGCCGATTTTTTCGAATCCGAAAAGTTTTTGGGTTGTTTTTGAGGAAGAAAAAGGTATAAAAACGGCGAGAAATTGCTTTTTGTTTGAAATTTTAACGGAGAAAAAAACGCCGCTTCGTTCCGAACGGTCGAACGTTCGAACGTCGCGGCGGCGTCGAGGCAAGAAAAAACAGGGAACGCTCCGGCTTTTCAACTCGAATCGGGCCGGTCGTCGCGGCGGCGTCGAGGCAAGAAAAAACAGGGAACGCTCCGGCTTTTCAACTCGAATCGGGCCGGTCGTCGCGGCGGCGTCGAGGCAAGAAAAAACAGGGAACGCTCCGGCTTTTCGAAACGTCGTCGGCGCGTCAGGACGACAATTTCGCTTGGAACGCGGCGTCTTTGGCGGCGATTTTGTCGACCAACTTGCGCTTGAAGTCGTCGTAAGCGGCGGCAAGCGTTTCGTCGGAAAGCGCGAGGATTTGAACGGCGAGAAGCCCGGCGTTGCGCGCTCCGCCCGAACCGGTTCCGACCGTCGCGACCGGAACGTCGCCCGGCATTTGAACGGTCGCGAGGAGGGAGTCGAGCCCGCCCATCATATCGGTTTTAACGGGAATCCCGATCACCGGCAACGGCGTGTGCGACGCGACGACGCCCGCCAAGTGCGCGGCGCCCCCCGCGGCGGCGATGATAACGCGGAGGCCCCGGCTTTTCGCCGTCGACGCGTATTCGAGAACCTTGTCCGGCGTGCGGTGCGCGCTCATCACGTGAATTTCGTACCCGACGCCGAATTCGTCGAGGGCTTTGGCGACGCCGTTGATTTTGTCCCAATCGCTGTCGCTGCCCATCAAAATCCCGACGCGGAGAGTTTTTTCGCTCATTTTAGTTTCCTTTATTGAAATTTGGTTGATTTTTGACTTGTTCGGAAGGGGAACGGGGGCGGAAAAGCCTGACGTCGCGCCGCTCGACCGCTTGGGGGGCGTCGCGGAACCGTCGCGCCGCTCGACC
>JAGBDD010000051.1 GCA_017937685.1 Thermoguttaceae bacterium
CAACGCGGCGAAACTCGCGGCGACGCCCCCCATCGTCGGATTCGTCAAGACGGAAATGAAGAGGCCGCCCGCTTTATGAAAGCGCGCCAGCGCCGCCGACGTTTTCGCCATCTGCATCAGCGACAAAATCCCCTCGTGCATCCGCGCGCCGCCGCCGGAGCCGGAAACGACGATCAGCGGCAAGTTTTGCTCCTGCGCCCGTTCGATCGCTCGCGTCAATTTTTCGCCGACGACGGAGCCCATACTCCCCATAATGAAGCGGGAGTCGGTAACGGCGAACGCGACTTTGCGGGCCCGCACCCGTCCGCAACCGGAAACGATCGCGTCGCGAAGCCCGGTCGCCTTGCGGTCGTCGACGAGACGGTCTTTATACGCTTTTCTATCGCGGAAATTCAACGGGTCGGCGGCGATCATATCGGCGTCCCACTCCTCGAACGTTCCTTCGTCGAGCGTTTGCGCGATCCGTTCCTGCGCGGTGATCGCCCAGTGATAATCGCACTCGGGACACGTTCCCAACCGACGCTGCGCCTCCTTGCGGAAGATCGTCGCTTGACAGCCGGGGCACCGCACCCAAAGCCCTTGCGGAACGCCGCGTTTATCTTTCGTATCGTTGGAATCTTGCCAACTCATCCGTTCGGTTTCCTAAATTTCGTTTCGTTTTTAAAAAATATCCGCGATTTAAGTTTTTCGTCAACTTTTAATCCAACGACTTTAACGATTGCGCAACGCTTGCCGGACTTAACGGGTTCGCCGCTTGTTGTCGGTTGCAACGCTTCCGCAACCGTCGCCGGTTTCGCCGGTTTCACCGGTTTTAACGGTTCCAACGCTCGCCCGCTTGCCGCCGGTTTCGGAGACCGCGACGCTTTCGCCGGTTTTAACGTTTTCCCGTCTTCCCGTCTTCCGCCAATTTTACCGGTTTTAACGCCGTTCCGTTAGCGGTTCCCGGCGCGAGCGTCGAGCGCGTTCCGCTTCAAGAGCGCGAGCCGTTCGCCGTAATCGTCGGCTTTAAAAACTCCGGTTCCGGCGACGAAGAGGTTCGCTCCAGCTTCCGCGGCGGCGCCGATCGTCGTCGGGTCGATTCCGCCGTCGATTTCGATCAGCGCGTCCGGCCGGGCGACCGAGCGCAACTTTCGAACGACGTCGAGCGCGCTTGGGCAAAACTTTTGCCCGCCGAACCCGGCTTTTACGCTCATCGTCAGCAAAATATCGGCTTCGTCGACGAACGGAAGAACCCGCTCGACCGGCGTTCCCAAGTCGAGAACGAGCCCCGGCGCGGCGCCGAGTTCGCGAATGCGGCGCAACAGCGGCGTCGGGTTCGGCGCGGCCTCGATATGAATCGAGAGCGAGTCGGCCCCCGCGTTTCGGAACGCCTCCAAATATTTTTCCGGCTCGACGATCATCAGGTGAACGTCGAGTTTGAGGTCGGTAACTTTCCGCAACGACGCGACGACCGGAACGCCAACGCTAATGTTCGGAACGAGCCGCCCGTCCATTACGTCGACGTGCAGAACCTTCGCCCCCCCCGCTTCCAAACGGCGAACCTCGCGCTCGAGATTCGCAAAATCGGCGGCCAGCAGCGACGGTGCGATCGTCGCGCCGTCGCGGGCGAGCTCCGCCGTCCAAGATTCGGGTTTCGTCGTCGTTTCGTTCATTGCCTTCCGTTCTTTTTAATTTTTCCGATTTTAACGGTTCCGCCGATTTTAACGTTCGCTCTCCGACTCCGGAAATCGTTCCCGCTCGACGCCGCTCTTATTAAGTATATCGAAACGCGCTCGATTTCAAAGGGCCGCGCCCGCTTTCTTGCGTCATTTTTGCGAAAAACGTCGAAACGCCCGCCGTCGCGCCGTCCGTTTATTTTACGCTTTCTTCCTGTTTCGCGCAACCGTCAAATTCAACCGCTTACTTCTCGTTTCGATTTTAAATTTTCCTTCTTAAAAAACGATTATCGTTTCCGGCGTTTTCCCTTTTCTTTCATTATTAATTGTCGTCGAGTTCGCCGCTCGGGAGGTCGGCGGCGCGCGTTTTGGGCAAATTCCGTTTTTTTTAACGAAATCTTGCGAAAGGCGCTTGACAAAAATTGCGCGTCGGGGTATGAAAAATACGCAAAGAGCGTTGCGCGAGCAAAACGGCTCCGTTCGACGCGACTTTTCCGGTCGCCTCGACGTTCGGCTTTCCCTCGCTCCCGCCGTCCCCCCGCTCTCGCTGTTTTACCCATTTTACCGACAACGGAACTTTTCGACGCAATGATTCAGAGCAAAAAAGACGAAGACGGAATCGCGCTGGTGATCGTCGAGTCCCCGGCGAAAGCGAAAACGATCGGAAAATATCTCGGCGACCGCTACGTCGTCGAGGCGAGCGTCGGGCACGTCCGCGACCTCCCCAAAGGCGCCAAGGAAATTCCGGACGAATATAAAAAGGAAACTTGGGCGCGTCTCGGCGTCAACGTCGAATCGAATTTCGAACCGATTTACGTCGTTCCGGACGAAAAAGCGAAACAAATCAAAAAGCTGAAAAGCCTCCTCAAAACGGCGTCGTCGCTCTACCTCGCGACGGACGAAGACCGCGAGGGAGAGGCGATCAGCTGGCACTTGCTCGAAACGTTGAAACCGCGCGTTCCGGTGCGGCGGCTCGTTTTTCACGAAATCACGAAAACGGCTATTTTGAACGCTTTAGAGAACCCGCGCGACGTCGACGAACGCCTCGTCGACGCTCAAGAAACGCGCCGCGTTCTCGACCGACTTTACGGTTACGAAGCGTCGCCGCTTCTTTGGTACAAAATTCGAAATAATCTGTCGGCCGGTCGGGTTCAGAGCGTCGCGGTGCGGTTGGTCGTCGACCGCGAACGAGAGCGCGTCGCCTTCAACAGCGCCGACTATTGGGACGTTCTCGGCGTCTTTTCCCCCTCCGGCAAGCGCCCGTTTAGCGCGACCTTAACGTCGCTCGGCGGCAAGTCGATTCCGGTCGGGAAAGACTTCAACCCGGCGACCGGAAAGCTCGCGAAGCCGGAGAAATTCGCGCTTCTCGACGAAGCGGCGGCCCGCGCCCTCGTCGAACGGCTCCGAGATCGCGACGCGGTCGTCGAGTCGGTCGAAGAAAAGCCTTACGTTACGCGGCCTTACGCTCCGTTCACGACGAGCGCGCTCCAACAGGAGGCGAACCGCAAGCTGAACTTTACGGCCCGCCGCACGATGAGCGTCGCGCAGAGCCTTTACGAAAACGGGCGCATCACCTATATGCGCACCGACTCGACGAACCTTTCGCAGGAAGCGCTCCGAGCGGCGCGCGCTCTCGTCGCCGAGCATTACGGGCCGGAATATTTGCCGGACAAACCGCGCTATTATCAAACGAAAGTCAAAAACGCGCAGGAAGCGCACGAAGCGATTCGTCCCGCCGGGTCGCGCTTCGCGTTGCCGGAAGAGTTGCGCGGCGTTTTAACCAACGACGAATACAAACTTTACGATCTCATTTGGAAGCGCGCCGTCGCGAGCCAAATGACGGACGCTCGCGGCAAACGCAAAACGATCGTCGCGGCGGTCGACGACGCCCGCTTCCAAGTCGGCGGGAAAACGATCGAGTTCCCGGGCTACCTCCGCGCTTACGTCGAAGGAAAAGACGACCCGAGCGCCGAGCTTGCCGACCAAGAAACGATTTTGCCGGACGTTAAAGTCGGCGAGTCGCTCCGTTGCGACGAGCTGACGCCGCAGGGCCATTCGACCGCTCCGCCGCCGCGTTACTCGGAAGCGGCGCTGACCCGCGCTCTCGAAGAAAAAGGGATCGGACGCCCCAGCACTTACGCGTCGATCATCGACGTTATCCTGAACCGCAAATACGTCTTCAAGAAGGGGAGCGCGCTCGTTCCGACTTGGACGGCGTTCGCGGTTTGTCGTCTCCTCGAAACGCATTTTCCGGAGCTGATCGATTACGGCTTCACCGCCGATATGGAGAACGAACTTGACGCGATCAGCCGCGGCGAACGGGAGCGCTTGCCTTACCTGAAAGCGTTCTACTTCGGCGACCCGGCGGCGACGACGAACGCGAGCGGCGAAACGCAGGTCGACGCGTCGTTCCCCTTCCCGGCGTCGTTCGCGTTGGGCTTGAAGAACTTGATTCAAAGCAAGGTCGACGAAATCGACGCTCGCGCCGTCAGTCAATTTGAAATCGGAACGCCGGAAGCGGAAGCCGACGGAACGCCCGCCGACCCGGTCGTTTTGCGCGTCGGTCGATACGGCCCGTTCCTCCAACAGGGCGAACGTCAAGCGAGCGTTCCGGAAGACCTTCCGCCGGACGAACTGACGCTCGCCAAGGCGCTCGAAATGTTGGCGAACGCCGAAAAGACGGACGATCCGCTCGGAATTTGCCCCGACACCGGCAAACCGGTTTACCTTAAAATCGGTCGTTTCGGCCCTTACGTCCAACGCGGCGACGCGGAAGACGACGAGAAACCGCAAAACGCGTCCCTGCTTCGCGGAATGCAAGTCGGCGACGTCAACCTTGAAACGGCGTTGGCGTTGTTGAGCTTGCCGAAAACGCTCGGCGTCGACGCGGAGAACGGCGACGAGCCGGTCGTCGTTAGCAACGGTCGTTTCGGCCCTTACGTCAAGCGCGGTTCGGAGTCGCGTTCGCTCCCGGCGGACGTTTCGCCGTTGGAAGTAACGCTCGAACAAGCGCTCGAGCTGCTTGCGAAGCCGAAATACGGCGGTCGCGGCGGCGCGGCGAAGAAGACGGAGCCGCTTCGTCTCTTCGAGAAATCGCCGGTTACCGGAAACGAAGTGCGCCTAATGCCGGGGCGTTTCGGCCCTTACGTTACCGACGGCGAAACGAACGCCTCCTTGCCGCGCGACCTGCCGACCGACGAGCTGACGTTCGAACGGGCGCTCGAGCTTCTCGCCGACCGCGCCGCGAAGGGGACGACGTCGCGCAAAAAGAAAGCGGCGAAAAAGACGACGAAAAAGGCCGCCGCCAAGAAAACGACGACGAAAAAAGCGACGAAGAAAGCCGCGTCGAAAGCCGACGCGACCGACGCCGACTCGGACGAAACGCCGGTCAAGAAGACGACGCGCAAAGCCGCCGTCAAAAAGACCGCCGCCAAGAAAACGACGGCGAAAAAAGCGACGAAAGCCGCCGCGTCGGACGAAGCGCCGACCGCGACGAGCGCCGCTAAGAAAACGACCGCCAAAAAAGCCGTCAAAAAGACCGCGACGAAGAAAACCGCCGCGAAAAAGACGACGAAAAAAACGGTCGCCGTCCCGGAACGCTTGAAACCGGAAGACTTCGCGTTCGACCCGAACGACGTCCCGTTCGACGTCGACTGATTTCGCCGCGACGCTCGAACGCCGCCCGGTTAAATTGATTTTGCCGAGCGACGTTCCGCCCCTTGCGTTAAACCGTTAAAATCGACGCCGACGTTAAAATCGTTCCGCCGATTTTCGCGGTTCGTCCCGCCAACCGTTAAAACCGGCAAAATCGCTTCGACGGTTCTCGCGTCGTTTTGCCAAACGCCCCAAAAAACGGCGGCCTCCCTTCCCCGAAAGCCGCCGTTTCTCTTTTCTTGCCGCTCTATTTTCCTCTTGGCGTCGTCTCGCGTCAATCGTCGAACGCCGCGCCCGTCCCCGTCGCTCTCTCCTTAATCCGCGTTGGCGTTTTCGCGACGCCGACTTTCTCAATCTTTCGCGCCCGCCCGACTTCCGCCTTTTCTCATTTCCTCGGCGGTAAACGCTTCGCCGTTTTTTAACCTCGCGAACGCGCCGTCGCTCGTCAAGAAACGCCGGAACCCCGCGACGCTCTTGCGCGAGCGTCGCGGGGTTCCGAAGGTTTGCCGATTTTGAGTTGAGAAAGCGCGCCGAGTTTTCCCCTCGTCGGCGCGGCGAGGCGGTTTCGTTTCGCGGCGGTTTCGACGTTTCCGTTGGAAGCGCGACGGTCGCGAGCGCTCCGTCGGTTCGCGTCGCGTTCGTTAACCCGTTAAACCGTTAACTCGTTAAACCGCCGCCGTTTTCGCTCCGACTAGCGGAGGAAGTTTTGCAGGAACGTTCCGTTGTCGGCGACGTCGAAGAGCGGACGCGTTTCGCCGCAAGCGTTGGCGCGGGCCCCGCCGCCGAGGTACCAAACGAACCCGGCCGAGACGTTCCAAGTTTCTTCGTCGCGGAGGTTGCCCAAGCCGCGTTCGCTCGGAATAATATACGTCGCGCCGCCTTTGATCGCGAAGGATTCCGAAAGCGGAGCTTCCGCCGTCGCGCCGACGATCGCTTCTTCCCATTCGGTAACGCCGCCGAAAACGGTCGCTTGCGCGCCTTGGTCGAAGTTCGTTCGCAGGAACATCGTATAATAAGAGGTCGCGGTCGCCTTCCCTTCGACGGTCAGTTCGTCGTCGAGGCGCAGGAAGTCGAAGTCGTCTTCGTTGAGCGCGAACGCGCCGCGGAACCCGATATCGCAGAGTCCGCCGAACGAATACGACAGTTCCGCGCGAAGTTGGCTCAACTCGTATTGACGGTAATAATCTTCGATCAGCGAGTCGTAAACGACGCCCGCCGACCAACCGTCGCAACCGATCGGAGCGCGGAAGAAAACGCCCGCCGTCCAAAAGACTTGCGTTCGCGCGTCGTCCGTTTCAAACCCGTTCGCCGCCGTCCCGTTGAAGTCGAGTTGCGTCGCCCGAGCGCCCGCTTGGACGTTCAAACCGCAGAAGAGCGGTCGAGCGCTCGCCCAGTTGAGCGCGAATTGAGCGCCGAAGTTGCCCGAATCTTCAAAGTCGAGCGGATTGCGCATCGCGAGCGCGCCCGCTTCGAGCTGAACGTTTTGGAGCAACCCGCAGCAACCCCAATAACCCGGGCAATCGACGTTCGGCGTCGGCTCGCCCCAAAGGTTTTGCCCGTAAGCGGCGGTCGGCGGAACCGCGTTTCCGGCGATCGGAGCCCCCCAACCGTAAAATTGGTTCGGATGATATTCCGCTTGCCCGATGCGAGCGTAAGGATTGTTCGACGGGCGCGCCGGTTCCGAAACGCCGCCGTAAAACGCGTTTTGCGAACCGGTTTGAGTCGGTTGCGGCGCGCCCGGCGTCGCGACCGGCGCTTTCGGAACGTCTTCGGCGACGATCGACGGCGTTTTGCGCGGTTCCGGAGAGGGCGCGACCGGCGCAAGCGGTTCCGGCGCCAATTCCGCGTCTTGCAACGCCGCTTCCGGCGCCGCTTCGTCGGTCAACGTTTCGCTCGGAGCGCCAAGTTGCGTCGGAGCGACCGGGATTTCTTCGAGCGTTCCCGAAAGTTCGGCGGGCGTCGGCGCGGGCGCGGGAATTTCTTCGACCGCCGGAGCGCCAAGCGTCGCCGGATCGACAAGCGGTTCCGG
>JAGBDD010000052.1 GCA_017937685.1 Thermoguttaceae bacterium
CGGCGAGGTCGTAACCGAGTTTCGTTAAGCCGGGGATAACGACGTCGTCGTTGGCGTATTGCGGGAAGCCGAGTCCGAGACGCGTCAGCTCGGTCGCCTTTTTCAGCAAGTCGAACGGAGTCGCGGACGAAACGCGGAGATTGATTTTCGGGTCGATTAAGCGATTTTGGCCGCAAGCCTCCAACGCCAACTCCGTCAAGAGGTTCGACGCGTCGGCGCCGGTCGAATCGCAACCGCCGAGCATCAAACTTTGACCGTTGTCCCCCTGTTGGACGCCGACGTAAAGGTCGGAATCGCGGTTGAACGAGAGGAAAAATTCGGCGACCAGCTCGCGCGCGCCGTCGCGGTCGAGCCGTCCGGCGGCGAGGTCGGCGTCCAAATACGGGGCGAAAATTTGGTCGAACCGCCCGACGCCGTTGTGATACGCGCCTTCGCACCAAAGGGAATAATGCAGAATCCGGAAAAATTGGAACGCTTCGAGGAGGGTTCGCGCTCCGCGGCGCGGAACTTGCGCGAGCGTTTCGGCGATTTCGGTCAGTCCGGTTTTCTCGGCGGCGGCGCGGTACGAGTCGGCGAGGCGGAGAATCGCGTCGACGGAGTCGCGGGCGGCGGTCAAAAAGTCGATTCCTTCGGCGTCCGACTCGGCGCGAGCGCGTTCGAGCCGCTCGACGATTTCGGCGCGGCGAGCGTCGAGCCCGGCGGCGATCGTCGCGGCGTAATTCGGACTGACGTTGAAAACGACGCCCATCTCGTGTAAATACGCCGACTTGCGTAGCTCCGCCGTTTCCGCGTCGGAACAGCGCGGCGGGAGGTTGCGAACCGTTCGGGTCAGCGCGATTCGTTCGCCGGGGAGGAAAACGGGCGTCTTCGCCTCTTCGTCGAGGACGGCGATTAAGCCTTCGGCGGCGCGGGCGCAACGGGCGGTCGTTAGGTCGGCGCGGTTCGGGAGGGCGGCGTCCCAATCGACGTCGCGGCGGAAAGCGGCTTGTTTCTTGGCGACGATAAAGTCGCGCAGGGCGGTTAAACGTTCGCTAAGCGGGGCGGTCATCGGCGGCTCTTGGGAAAAAAGGCGAAATGGGAAGATTGGGAAAACGGCGCGGGAAATTAGGGACGCGAAACGTCGGCGCCGCGACGGCGGGGAAGTCGCGTCGCGGCGTTGTTAAGGCCTAAAACGTCGGGTTTACGCGGCTTTGTCGGCTTTCGGCTTCCAACGCTCTTCGACGTTCTCGATGGTGCCGCCCTTCGTTTCCGGCATTAACTTCCAAGCGAAGAAAAATTGGAGCGCCGTCATCGACGCGAAGAAGTAAAACGCGTATTGGCCGGACGTTTCGGCGATCATCGGGAACGTCCAGCTAACGGCGGCGCACATAAACCAGTGCGTGAAACTGCCGAGCGCTTGGCCCTTCGCCCGAACGGCGTTCGGGAAAATTTCCGAGATAAAGACCCAAATGACCGCGCCTTGCGAGACGCCGAAAAAGGCGATGAAGCCCAAAATCGCCGGAACGACGATAAAGGAGTTCGCCGCGTCGCCGAGCCCGATTTGCCAAGCGGCCAAGAGGTGCATAATCGTCGTGCCGACGGCGCCGAACATCAGCAGAAAACGGCGTCCGAAACGGTCGATCAAGAAGAGCGCGGCGATCGTCGCCAAAAGATTGACCGCGCCGAGCCCGATCGTAACGCCGAGCGCGGCTTGCTTGCCGATGAACATCTCAAAAATGCGCGGCGCGTAATAGTTGATCGCGTTGATCCCGGAAACTTGGTTGAACATCGCGACGGCCCAAGCGAGGAAAATCGGCGTAAAATAGGCCTTTTGGAAGAGCGGAACGTTTTGGCCGCCTTCGGCTTTCGCAAGGGACGCGGAGATTTCGGCCAGCGTCGTTTCGGGGGAAACGTCGCCGATTTTCGCAAGAACTTTCTTCGCCTCCTCCGTTCGTCCGAAGCGGACGAGTTGGCGCGGACTTTCCGGAATCGTGAAGAGAAGGAAGAAGAAGAGCGCCGCCGGGAACGCCTCGACGCCGAGTTGGAGCCGCCAAATAATCGACTCGAACGGAAGCGCCGTCGACGTAAAGCAAGCCGCGAGGCTTTCGCAAGCGCCGCCGAGCGCGCCGTTCGGGTCGATTTGCGCGACGTAATAGTTGGAAATGTAAGAAACGAGAATACCGAGAACGATATTCAGCTGGTTCAAGGCGACCAAACGACCGCGCATCGGGCCCGGCGCCGATTCGACGATGTAAAGCGGAACGACGACCGACGAACCGCCGATCGCGAGACCGCCGAGCCAACGCATAAAGACGAGCGTCGCCCAGTTCGGCGCGAACGCGCAACCGACCGCCGAAATAAAGTAAAAGACCGCCATCGCGATCAAAATCGGCTTGCGTCCGAAAACGTCGGTCGGACGACCGATTCCGAACGCGCCGATAATCGTCCCGATCAGCGCGACCGCGACCGTGAAACCGTGCCAAAAACCGTCCAAACCGTACTCGGTTTGAATCGCTTTTTCGCAACCGGAGATGACGCCGGAGTCGAAACCGAAGAGGAGACCGCCGAGCGCGGAAACGATAACGATGTAAAATAGATAAGTGCGGTTAACGGCGGACGACATAACGCAAACCTCGTAAAATAACGGATTAAAACGGGAACGGTTGGGAAGTGAAACTCTCGTCGCGGAGAAGAAAACGAAAACGGCGGTTCGCGGGCGGTCGGCGGTTGGGACGAGCGGCGCGAAACGGCGAAAGCGCAAGGGCGTTGAAAACTCCTAATTTGCCTCGCTTGCCTAAACCGCCGAAGCGTCGAAAACAACGCAAAAAAGCGAGCCCGACGAGCGGAACTCGCTTATTATAACGCGACTAAGGGGCGGCGTCAAATTTTTTCTCGACAAAATCGTCGACGCGACGCAAGAAAAACGCGCCGACGCTTCGCGGTCGAAACGTCGGCGTGCTAAGTTTCGCGCTAACAAACGGTTAAGCGGTGCGAGTCGCGATTATTTTTTCGCGTCGGCTTTCTTGTATTGCGCTTTCAGGACGGCGTAATCGATTCCGGAGAGCGTCCCCGGCGGGTCGACTTTGCTGTTTTTGAGGCCCGGGAACGGCCAGTCGAAGTTCGCGAAAATCATCTTGTCGCCGAAACGGCAGGCTTCGCAAGGTTGGTCGAGGAGACCGTCCATTCCGTCGACGTCGCCGTTAATGAGAACGATTTGCGGATCGACTTTTTGCCCCTTGGCGACCGGCGCGAACGCCCAAACGGCGTTGTTGCAGGAGTCGTTGATGAGAACGCGGTCGGCTTCCGCGTCGTAAAGCATCCCGTCGCAGCATTCGAGACGAACGCCCTTGAACGCGCCCGCGTCGACGCCGGTTTGTTTCGTCGCGTCGAAAACGACGACTTCTTGGTTGCGCGGATACGTTCCGTCGGCGTTCGGGTAAACGGCGTAAACGAAGCCGTTGCCGAAGTTGCCGAACCAAACGACGCCGTTTTTGTCGACCGCCAAACCGTCCGCGCCGGTATTGTCGCCGCGACCGAGCTTAACGACTTTCGGCGCCGCCAAGCAACGCGGATCGTCCGGAGTCGCCGAAATTTTGATCGGCGCGACGCCGTCGCGGCCCGCTTTCGTCGCTTCTTTAGCGTCGATCATAAAGAGACCGCCGGAACCGACGATTCCGTTCGTCCCGTCTTCGAGGTCGAAGCAGGAGTCGGTGTAGAACATCTTGTCGCCGCTCCAAACGATTCCGTTTGCGAGCTTGCACCCTTCGACGACCGTTTGGATTTCGCCGGTCGCTTTGCCGTCTTTGAAAACGACGCGCAAAATGCGGGATTGGAAGTCTTTAGAATGGAAATATTGGTTGTCGCAAACGTAAAGGTCGCCGTCCGGGCCGAAGTCGAGCCCCATCGGGCCGCATTGACCGGTCGACTTCAAAATCGGGTAGTCGAGAACCTTTTCAAAAGAACCGTCTTTCGCGACCGCGACGAGATAACCGCCCTGCGCCGAGTCGGCTTTCTTCATATCGGCGTCCATTCGACCGAAGTTCGGAACGTTCAGGTAAAGAACGTTCGGGTCGAAGTCGGCGACCGTCATTCCGTCCGGCGTGTAGTTGGCGGCGCCGAGGTCGGAGAAGAGGGTCGTTTTCGGTTCGGCGGCAAACGCGACGGCGCCGCAAAGGAGAACGCTCGTCGAAAGAGCGAGAGTCGTTTTCGAAATTTTCATCGTTGAATCCTCTTAAAGGTTGTCGCGTCGACGTTTCCGAAAAGAAGCGCCGACGAGAAACGAAGCGTTAAAATATAAGGGAGGGGAAAGGGGAAAAAGCGCGTCGGGAACGGAAACGGGTTCCGCTCCGACGCGGTTTCAAACGTCTTCGACGTTTTTAACGTCTTTTAACGCAATGCTTTAACTTTTGGCCGTTTGGACGGTTTGCGGGAACGAAACCCGCCGTTCGCCGTTCGCCGCCGATTACTCGAGCGTCGGAACGACGACTTCGCCGCGACGTTGCGCGTCGAGCGACTCCATTTCGTAAGCGCCGAAGAAGTCGCAGTTGTTGTCCATCCAAAGGGCGAGCGCGCGTTTTTCCTCGTCGGAGAGTTTGACGTCGTAGTGGCCTTCTTGCAGGACTTGCCAAAGTCGGGAGCGGTTGGCGCCGAATTGGCCCGGGAACGTGCGCGCCGGCGCGAAGCTGTTCCAAGCGCCGCCGTGCGTCGGTTGCTCCTTCATCGGGGCGCTCGGGTTGTTGTTCCCGTTCCCCGCGACGTAAACGTAAGGACGCAGGTTAAAATACGACGTCGTGAAGTATTGGCCTTCCGGGCCGCGACCGAGTTCGAACGTTTCGCCGGCTTTCGCTTTTTCGGCGTGGCAGTCGACGCAATGACGGTCGAGAATCGGTTGCACCAAACGCGGGAAATTGAACGGGTTCGAACCGGGAACGTCCGGCTTGATTTGCGACGGCGCGCGTTGGAACGCGAGCGGCGCGGCGACGTCGGCGTTTTGCGCCGTGTTGTGGCGGCCTTCGTGGCAGCCGAGGCAGGTCAGCGTTTCGCCCGGGTGAACGTAAGCGGCGCTCCGCATCGTTTGCACCGCGACGCCGTTTTCGTCCAACGCTTGGAAGTAGAACGGAACGCCGGTCGGCGCTTCGAAACGGACGCTCCCGTCTTCCTCGACAGGAACCGTGCCGAGAACCTTGCGGGCGCCGTTTTCGCCGGCGTAACCGATCCAAGGCTGGTTCGCGTTCCAAGTCGTTTTCGGGAGAACTTGGACGATTCGCAACTCTTTAATTTTCGTCCCTTCCGGGAACGGACGGTTCGTTTTGTAAACGTCGACGACGCCGATGGTCGCGGTTTTCGGCAACTCGGCGGGGATTTCGAAACGGTCTTTTTGCGCTTCCGGAATCCCGACGAGCGTTTGGTGCGGAACGACCGGCGGAACCGGGCGCGTCTCGACCGCTCGCGGCCATTGGCAACTGATTTTCTCGTCGCGGTGCAGGAGAACCTTGTTCCCGAACGCGTCGAGGAGGTAAAGACCGTATTTGTTCCCTTCGCCCTTGGCCGAACCGCTGAACGCGTCGTAAACGACGAGGAAGAAATCTTCGCTGAGCGGGTAAGGTTGGCCGAAGTTGTGCGGCGGGCCGTGCGTGCCGATCTCCGCTTCCGGGAAGAGCTGTTCCGGCGTGATTCGTTGAATCGGCCCCATCGGGTCGCCGCCGTTTTCGTCGTCTTCGGCGGTCGGGTCGATCAAAATGACGGAGCCGAAGTTTTGCGTGTGGTGCCCGGACGCCGTCCCGGAGAGGAGAACGGAGTCGGGAACTTGGTTCAACGTCGTTTCGAAGTGCGGGCGCGAACGTTCGTTTTCGGAGTAGTTCCCCTGAATCGCGCGAGCGTCGCGACCGTCCGGGAACGTAACCCAAGGATGGTGCGCTTGGTTGAAACCGCGGTCGACGTAATCCCAACGGGTGTAAACGATCATCCCGGCGGAGTCGATCGTCGGCGCCCATTCGTTCGTTTCGTGAACGCTCAGCGGGACGATATCGCTTCCGTCGGCGTTCATCGAGTGGAGCGTGTAACTCGGGCAGGGGCGCGCGTGGCAGCGACCGTAACCGCCGCGACGTTCCGAGATAAAGACGATTCGACCGTTCGGCATAAGGTAGGGATCGAAATCGTTCCAAGGGCCGTCGGTCAGTTGAACGAGGTCGGTTCCGTCGATATTGACGCGGAAGAGGTGGTAGCAGTTGTCTTCCGTCCAAACGTAGGAGTGGCGTTGCGGCGTCGTGTCCGCGGCGGCGAAGTAAATCGTTTTGCCGTCGTAGGTTAAGTGCGGCGAGAGGAAGCCCCAGCTCGAGTCGAGCTTGCGCCCCTTCAAGCGACCGTTCGAAACGACCGCGTTTTCGAGGACGTTAACGACTTCCGGCTTGTCGGAAAAAGCGTTTTTCAGGACGTAAAGGCCGCCGCCCGGGCGCGCGTGGAAACCGAAGAACTGGTCGCACATATGGTTCCCTTGCTTCTCCGGCTCCGGATTGTAGTGGCGCTTGATGAAGAGAATATCGTCGAACGTCAAGAGCGGGTTTTTGAGCGCGACGGAGCGGCGAATCTTAACCGCTTCGACGAAAAGGGTTTGGCGTTCCGACTTTTGCTCGACCGGGGTCGCGTCGGCGCGTTTTTTGAGGTCGGCGAGCGTCGCGACGTCGGCGGCGAGTTCCTTTTCGTCGAGCGTTTCGAGGAGCGCTTCGACGAGACGGTCGATTCGGCGCAACGCGACGTCGAGCGGGTCGCGGTCGGTTTTGAGAATCGTCGAAGCCGGGTCGCGGGCGTCTTTGGCGACGTAATCGCTCGTCGGCCCGGCGGCGATTTGTTGGGTCAGCGAAAGAAATTCGCGCGCCGCTTCGAGCGTTTGCGGGTCGGTGGTTTCGTCGTAAATTTTGCCGTCGGCGCCGACGAAGAGCGGGCGAACGATCGCGAGGTCGTCCGCGCCTTCCGCCGAAACTTCAAAGCGCGCGTCGCCGTAAACCGCGTGGTCGTGGGCGTAACCTTCGGTTCCGGTTTCGAGTTCGAGAAGAAGCGTCGACTTGCCGGTCAGGTCGAGTTCGCAAACTTTCGCCGCTTCTTTCCCCTTCATAAAACCGCTGCGCCAAACGAGTTGACCGTCGGCGAACGCGAGGAACTCCATATGGCCCTGACCGTTCGTTTCGTCGGCGATTCCGACTTCGGTAATAAAACGAACCGAGCCGGTTTCCGGGAGGCGAACGACGAGACGGCCCGGCGAGTGCGAGCCGACGCCGCGTTCGAAGGTTTTTCCGGCGACGATCAGCGGATTGCCGTCGACCGTTTTGCCGTCTTGGGCGGATTTGTAACCGCATTCGACGGCGCTTAAGTCGAGGTCGTCGAGGTAAACGGTCGTTTTACCGTCGTTGGAAAAGGCGGTCGCGGCGCCGAGCGTCGCGGCGAGGAAAGCGGATAAGAAAACGGGGACGCGCATAAAGTTTCTCCGAAGTTGCAAAGCTCCGTCGCCGAGCGCCGCCGAGGACGGGCGCGGCGACTCGATGTAACGACGCGGTGGTAAATCCGGGTAAATGGGGTAAACGGGGAAACAAGGCGAGCGAAAACGGTCGCGCTTGCCCGTTCGCCGTCGGCGGTCGCCGCGAATTGGGCGACAGTCGGCGGCAAACAACCGATATTGTAGCGAATTTAGCGCGGCAAGTCAAGGAAAAGACCGCGTCAAACGAAATTTTGCGGCTTTGTCGACCGGTTTTAGCGGTCGGGCGTTTGAGTAAAATTGGGTGAAACGGCGTTTCGAGGAGTTTTGGGCGATTTGCGCAAACCGGGCGCTTTAAGCGTCGGCTTCGTCGGCGATTTGGAACCGGATTCCGGCGTTTTTCGCGAACCGCTCCGCCGCCGAACCGGCGTCGACGACGAGCGTTAGCGCGGCGGAACAACCGTCGAACGCCGACGGGTCGAGCGACTTAACGCTCGCCGGAACGCGAACTTCCCTAAGCGCGGCGCAGTCGGAAAACGCAAGATTTTCGATCGTTTCAAGACCGTTCGGAAGCGCGACGTTTTGGAGCGCGGCGCAACGAGCGAACGCCTTGCCCGGAAGCGTTTTCAGGTCGTTCGCGTCGGGCGCAAACTCGACTTGGCGAAGGGCTTCGCAACGGTAAAACGCGCTGTAACCGAGTTCGCAAAGCGCCGCCGGAAAACGGATCGCGGTTAAGCCGGAACATTCGTAAAACGCGTAAGCGCCGACGCTTCGAACGCTTTCCGGGAGAACGATTTCGGCAAGTCGCGGCGAAAACTCGAACGCGCCGTAAGCGATTCGCTCGACGCCGTTCGGGACGACGCAACGTTCCGGGCCGCCGGGCGGGAACGCGAGGAGCGTCTTTGTTTCCGCGTCGAAGAGAACGCCGTCGACGCTCCGAAAGCGCGGGTTTTCCGGGGCGACGTCGAAACGCTGGGCGGCGCAACCGACGAACGGCTCGTCCCCCAGCGTTTCGAGCGACGCCGGAAAACGGAGCGCCGATAACGCCGAACAATCGGAAAAAGCGCGGTCGCCGACCTTTTTAACGCCTTCCTGAATAACGATTTGCGTTAACGACGCGCAGCCGCCGAACGCCTCGACGCCGACGTCGCGGAGACTCGCCGGGAGCCGGATTTCGACGAGACGCTCCGCCCCGTAAAACGCTTTGGCGGCGATTCGTTCGACGCCGTCCGGGACGACGTAAACGGTCGCGTCGTTTCCGGCGGGAAAGGCGAGGAGCGTCTTCGTTTCCGCGTCGAAAAGAACGCCGTCGACGCTTCGAAAGCGCCGGTTTTCCGGGACGACGTCGATTTTCGCAAGCGCGGCGCAACGCGCGAACGCGCCGAAATCGATTTCGCGAACGTTTGCCGGGATAACGAGTTGCGTTAACGCCGAACAACCTTCGAACGCTTCGACGCCGACTTCTGCGAGGTTCGACGGAAAAACGAGCGACGACAAACGTTTGCAATCGGCGAACGCGCAGTCGCCGATTCGTTCGAGTCCGGCGGGAAGTCGAACCGACGTTAGCGTTTTGCCCGAGTCGGCGGAGAAAAAATCGCCGAGCGCCTTGACCGAACGTCCGGAGATTTCGGCGGGAATTTCGAGCGTCGGCGCGTCGTAATCGGTCGCGTCGAAAGAGGTTAACTCGAGCGAACCGTCGGCGAGGACGTTCGTTTTAAAGCGGGAGACGAGGGTGCGCGGCATACGGGGGCCTTTTCGGACAAGAAGAAAAAAGAGAAGGGAGAAAGAAAGACGTAAAAAACGCCGCGACGCGTTGAACGTCGCGGCGTCTCGCGCTTAGTCGGCGGTCAACGGAGCGCGACCGCCGAGGGAAAAAGCGTTAATCGGTCGACTTATTTCGTCGCCGGGATTTCGCGAATGATACCGAAGTCGATGTATTGACCGCCTTTGGTTTGCTTGCAGTGGATCGCGATCGTGTTTTTGCCCGCTTTCAACGCTTTTTTCAGCGCGACGGCGTCCAAACCGAGGTAGCCGTAGGAAGCGTAGCTCGCGCATTTCGCGACTTCGACGCCGTTAATGTAGATTTCGCAATCTTCGTCGTGGTAGCCGTAGCCGACGAGTTGGGCGACGTCGGCAATGTCTTCGGCGGCGATTTCAACGTCGCGGCGAATCCAAATGTCGCTCGTGTCCCAAACGGTGCGGACGTTCGTGTCCGGCGTGTCTTTCGTACCGAACCCGGCTTCGCCGACTTTCCAAGCGGAAGCGTCGAAATCGACGGCGGCCCAGTTGTCGGCCGGTTTTTCGAAGGTGTAGCTCCATTTTTGAGCGTTCGTCTTCGAGCAAGGAACGACGACTTTGACTTCCGGAGCCGGGAGGCGGAGCGCTTCGTTCGATTTGCGCATCGCGTCGACCGGGAACTTAATGACGGCGCGGTCGTAGGTCATAAAACCGTTGAGTTCGATTTCGACGTCGGTCGTTTGGGTGTAAACGGCCGCCGAGAGACCGGCTTCGATGAGCGCGCGCATTTCGCGGTTTTGGTTGTTGTAGAACGAGAAGAGCGCTTCCGGAGTTTCGAACAGACCGCCGTAACCCCAGTTCGAGTCTTCTTGCCAAACGTGGCCGCTGACCTTCAGGCCGAGACCGCCGTATTCGCCGAGGACGGACGCGCGGTTTTCTTCGGCCGGGAACATGCCCGGGCCGCGATATTTGTGCATATCGTGGATATCGCCGCATTCGGCGCGGTCGGCCCAACCGGACGTGCAGATGATCGGACGGGTCGAGTCCAGTTTACGGCAGAGGTCAACGATACGGTAGGTGTCGAATTGGCCCCAACCTTCGTTGAACGGAACCCAAACGACGATGCACGGGTAAACGTCGAGCGCGTCGAACATTTGACGGAGTTCGGTTTCGTAGTAGGAGACCGATTCCGGCGTGCGTTCGGCGTCCGGAGCGTTCGGCGCGATGTAGTTTTTCGTGTCGCCGCTCGGCATATCTTGCCACATCAGGAAGCCCAAGCGGTCGCATTCGTAGTAGTAGCGCGCCGGTTCGACTTTGATGTGCTTACGAATCATATTGTAGCCGAGGTCTTTGAGGACTTTCATGTCGTAGACCATCGCTTCGTAAGTCGGCGGGGTGAGGAGACCGTCCGGCCACCAACCTTGGTCGAGCGGACCGTGTTGGAAGAGGAATTCGTTGTTCAGCATAAGACGGGTGATACCTTTTTCGTCTTTGCCGATCGAGGTTTTGCGCATCGCGTAGTACGACTTGACCGTGTCGACCGTCGCGTCGCCCTTGACGAGCGAAACTTCGAGGTCGTGGAGGTTCGGCGTATCCGGCGTCCAGAGGGCCTTGCCTTTGGCGTCGAGCGTGATCGTCGCTTTGTTGGAGACGACTTTCGCGGTTTGGTCGCCGATTTTGACCGAGCAACCTTCGGCGTTCGCGACTTCGACGACGACGGCGCAGGTCATGTCGTCGATATCCGGAATCGGGCGAACTTTAACGATGTGCGCTTTCGAAACCGGTTCGAGCCAAACGGTTTGCCAAATACCCGAGACCGGCGTGTACCAAATGCCGTGCGGGTTTTTGATTTGCTTGCCGATCGGTTGCGGGCCGTCGTTCGTCGGGTCCCAAACTTTGACGACGAGCGTTTGCGCGCCTTCTTTTTTGAGAGCGCGGGTAACGTCGACCGTGAACGGGGTGAAGCCGCCTTGGTGGTGGCCGACTTTAACGTCGTTGACGAAGACGTCGGCGCGCCAGTCGACGGCGCCGAAGTTCAACATAATTTCTTTGCCGGCCCAGTCGGCGGGAACTTCGAACGTCGTTTTGTACCAAAGGTTGTTTTCCGCGCCGACGTTTTTACCGACGCCGGAGAGCGCGGATTCGGCGCAGAACGGAACGAGGATTTGACCTTGCGGCGCTTCGAATTTGTCGGCGACCGGAAGAATCGCGTAGTCCCAAAGGCCGTTCAGGTTGACCCAATCGGCGCGAACCATTTGCGGACGCGGATATTCCGGCAGCGGTTTGGCCGGGTCGACGTCTTTCGCGAATTTCGAAAGCAGGACGCCTTCGACCGGCTTCCAATCGGCCGAGAAGACGTTTTGAGCGCTCGCGATCGCGACGACGCCCAAGAGAGCCGAAACGACTCCCGTCAGGAACGATTTTTTCATTGAAAACCTTTCGAAAAAAGGGGAACGGGCGCGTTTCGAGCGTCCGAACGCGCGGAAAATCTCCGCCGTCCGCTCCGAAGCGCGCTGGTTTGTTGATTTTCGACGGTTCCGAGTCGACGTTTTCGACCGTCGCGAAACGGTAAAAAACGTAAAATCGGTACGAATGCTTTAATATAACGGATTTTGCGCCGTTCTTCAAGCGGGCGGGCCGATATTTTTTACCGATTTTAACATGAAAACGCGTTTAACGTGAAAAAATCGGCTCGACGGCGCGCGGAAAACGGAATGAACGGCGCGTTGGAGGCGACGGCGGCGGGCGTCAGTTCCAACCGCACTCGGTTCGGACGTTTTTCATCGTTTCGAGAACGTCGTTCCAAGTTTGCGGGTCGAGCATCGCCGCGTTCGGGAACATACAGCCGTCCCAGCAGAGGTGGTTGAAACGCTTCGACGGTTTGCCGGTATCCTCGTCGAGGAGCCAATATTTCGCGTACTTGACGACGTCGAGTTTGCCGTTCGGGTCTTTCGGGAGGCAGTGGCGCCCGGTTTTGTCGTGCGCGCCGGAGCCGAAGACGGTGCCGTCGTTTTGCGCGACGTGGAAATCGACCGTCCAAGGGCGAAGCGCTTTCGTCATCTTAGCGTAAGCGGCGTCGAACGTTTCGACGTCGGCCCAATCGAAATCGTCCGGAAGGAGGCGGTCTTCCGGAGCGTTCGCGCCGAGGAGGAAGAGGAGCGTGTGCGACATATCCGCTTGGAAGCCGAGGACTTGCGGTAGGTCGACCTTTTCGAGAACTTCGACGCAACGGCGCCAACTGTGCATCCCGCCCCAACAGATTTCGCCTTCCATCGCGAGCATTTCGTCGTATTTCATCGCGATTTCGCAAGCGGCTTTGAACGTTTCGACGAGTTGCGCTTGGTTCGCTTCCGGGTCGCGCGCCCAATCGTCGACGGAGCAAGAGGAGTCGACGCGAACGCAGCCGTTCGGGCGGATTCCGGCGTCGCGGAGTTTGCGCCCGATCGAGCAAGCCTCTTCGACGGCTCCGAGGAACGCGGCGCGTTTCTCTTCGGCGCCGATCGCGGAACCGCTCCAAACGTTGGCGACGAGCGAGCCGATTTCGAGTTGATAATCGGCGCAATATTGGGCGAGTTTTTCGATTTCGGCGTCCGGGTTGGCGAGGTCGAAGTGCGGCGGCGCGAGGAAGAGGTCGAACCCGTCGAACTTCGTTCCGTCGACGTCGGCGCCGCTCGTCAAGTCGAGCATCGTTTTGAGATCGACGCAAGGTTCGCCGTCGCCGCAGCCTTTGCCGACGACGCCAGGCCAAGTCGCGTTGTGAAGTTTCGGGAATTTTTTAGCGGCTCGCTTCGCCATCGGCTGGGTCTCCGGAGGGTTGGACGGGCGTCGCGCGGCGGTCGGAAGCGGTTGCGAAGCGCCGACGAACGTCGCGAAACGGTCGGATTTTAAGGAACTGAGGGAACGACGCGAAATAGGCGGTTTGCGTCGGCTGGGTGAAATGAAAAGGGAAGGCAAAACGGCGAACGTCGGCGGTTCGGAAACGGCGCCGTTTCGACGATTCTTCTAACTCGAGTATATCAAAACTTGAGCGAATTTTCAAGGAAAAAGCCGCTTTTTTGATTTTTTTTGGCGATTTTACTAAGAAAAAAGCGCCGCCGTCGCTGACTTTAGGAACGACGGCGGCGCTTTAGGTAAGACGCGTAATTTAGGGGATTTTATCGACGGCGCGTCGCGGTCAAAAAACGCCGTTGCGGGAGTACCCGTAAGAGAAAACGGAGTAATCGCGGTTCGACGGCGACGTCGGCGCGAGAGCGCGGCGCAAGACGCGTTCGACTTCGGCTGGCGTTTCGTTGGTGAAGTCGAAGCAAACGGCGCCGATTCCGGAGCGCAAAATCGTCGGAATCGCGTCGAGGAGGTCGACCGGGTCGGCGAGGTAAACGGCGCTTCCGGAGACCGGGCGCGCGTCGACGGCGGCGTCGCCGGTCGGCGGGAGACGGTTCGCGTTCTTTTCGACGAGGAAACGGCGCTCGTCGGCGTTCGTTAGTCGAACGAACGGCGCGTCGAAGAGCGTTTTTTGAGTGAACATCGCCAAAAGCCGCCCGAAGACGGGAAGCCCGAGCGTTAAACGGCGTTTCGCGAGGTAATCGTCGGCGGCGAGATCGGCGAAAATCGCGTCGACGGCCCGGTCGGAAATCTCCGGCGAGAGGTAAAGGAGGTCGGCGCCTGCGAAACGGTCGGCCAAATAGCGGACGGCTCGAGCGTTCCCAACGTTGAACGTCCAGTCGAGCGCGAACGGGCGGCGAGTTTGCGTTTCCGCGTCCGCTTGCGAACGCTCGAAACGAACGGCGGCGGCGAGCGAACCGGCGAGCGGCGCGACGGCGTCGTCGCGTTGGAACGCCTCTTGATAACGCGGGCGATTTTCGAACTGAACCGGCTGCGTTTCGAAGTGGATTCGCTTGATCCCGAAGCGACGGCAAACGTCGAATTGAGCGCGGGTGCGGACGACGGCGGTAAAATAGGGGATTAGGGCGTCGCCGGCAAGCGGGGCGTTTTCGACCGTCGGCGTGATTTGGGCGGTTCGGCGAACTTGGGCTTCCGACGCTTGACTAACGCGGCGGTACGACTCGACGATTTTTCGCTCGAGCGCTTCGACCGCCTCTTGCCGCAAGCCGTTGAGGAGCGATTTCGGAACGAAAACGTCGGCGTCGAAACGGATTTCCGCGTCGTCGAGGTAAAACGGCGTTTCGCCGAAGCGGTCGAGTCCGTCGCGGAGCGTCGCTTCGTCCGCCGGGCGCTTTTGCGAACGTTCGAGCGACTGTTCCGAACGGACGGTCGCGACGGCGCGGGCGGTTTTGAGCGTCAACTCGAGCGGGCGGTCGACGCGAGCGGTCAAACGGGCGGAAATCGGTTCGCGACGGCGGATTTGTTTGAGCGCGTTTTCGATCGTTTTGTTCAGCCGATGGTCGAAGGTGCGATAAAGAACGGTCGCTTCCGGCGGGATCGGGACGTCGAAACGAACGAGGTCGCCCGGTTCGGCGCGCTCGACGAGTTTCGTTCGCCGCGAGTTCGTCGGATCGACGAGCCGGATTCCGCCGACGTTGAGGCCGTCGAGCTTGCGCGCCGTCGCGTCGAGGAAAACGACGCCGTCGCCGTTGACGAGCGGGGCCGACAACCGAACCGAGTCGCGGCGAACGCGTCCGATTTCGACGCCGAAGTTCGACGAGAAAAACTCATTAACGATCGCCGGGTCGTGTTCGCGGAAATAGCCGAAGTCGTATCCGCGGTTGAAAATTCCGGCGATTTCGCGTCGGCGGGCCGTTTCGACGGCGGCGTCGGCGACGTTTCCTTGCGTCGGCGCGTCGGCGTCGGCGGTCGACTTTTTGAGCGAAAGACGTTTCGCGGCGGTCGACGCGGAAACGCCGGTCAGCGAGTCGAGCAAATCGCGGTAATAGCGAACGGTCGTATAAACGTAAACCGGCGACTTCATTCGGCCTTCGATCTTGATCGAGTCGACGCCGATTTCGAGCAGTTCGGCGATTTCCGCGCGCCCTTGCAGTTGGTCTTTGAGCGACAGGAAGTAACCGTATTCGGCGTTCGAGTCGAAGTCGCGGGCGTCGGAGGCGGCGGAACGCGGTTTCGGGCGTTTGGCGGAAACGGAACCGTCGGCGTCGGCGGCGATTTCGTCGCGTCGGAGGCGGCGGAAACGACGGTCGGACGTCGCGAGGGCGAGTTCCGGCGCGTCGGCGGAGAGCGTTTCCATTCGGTAATATTGGCGGCAAGGCTGGGCGCACATTCCGCGGTTCCCGCTCCGTCCGCCGATAAAACTCGACAGATAACACTTGCCGGAACAGCCGAGGCAAAGGGCGCCGGACGCGAAAACCTCCAACTCGAGCGACGTTTGCGACCGAATCGAGCGGATTTCGTCGAGCGAAAGTTCGCGAGCTAAAACGGCGCGCCCGAATCCTTGCGCGGCGAGCCAATTCAACTCGGCGGCGGTTCCGGGGGAAAATTGCGTCGACGCGCAAAGCGGAAGGTCGGGGAAACGGTCGCGCAAAAAGGAGACGGCGCCGAAATCTTGAACGATGACTTCGTCGAGACCCGCTTCGTAAAGACGGCGCAAGTCCGGTTCGACGAGATCGAGTTCCGCGTCGGAAAGGACGGTGTTGAACGTCAGGTGAACGGAGACGTTCGAGCGGTGCGCGAAGTCGATCGCGTCGGCGTATTCCTCGACCGAAAAGTTCTTCGCGAAACGTCGGGCGCCGAAACCCGCGACGCCCATATAAACTTCGTCCGCGCCGGCCTTGACGGCGGCGACGAGCCGGTCGAAATCGCCCGCGGGCGCCATTATCTTCATCGTTGAGTTCCTTCGTCGGGCGCGACGTTTTCGCGCTTATTAATATATATTGACAACAGCGTGTAGCGCCGAGTTTTTAAGAATTTTGGAAACGCTTCTTAAACGATTGTTTGACAACGCTTGGGAACGAAAACGCTTGCGCGGCGGTCAAACGTCGTTTTCTTCGTCGAAACCGAGTTCGAGCGCGGTTCGTCGGTCGCGGTCGGCGGCGGCTTGGTCGCCGAGTTCGCGTCGAACGAGCGAACGGTAATAATAAGCGTCGGCGTTTTCCGGATCGAGGCGGAGGGCTTCGTCGAAATCGGCGAGCGCTTTTTTCGGTTCGCCGAGTTCGGAAAGCGCCTCTCCGCGAGCGACGAAGCAGTGCGCGAATTCCGGGTCGAGTTCGAGCGCTTTCGAGTAATCGGCCAACGCGTCGGCGAGCCGGTTTTCGCTCGCGTAAAGGACGCCGCGGTCGTAATACGCCGGGACGAACTCCGGCGCGAGCGCGAGGCAAGCGCGGAAATCGTCGAGCGCCGCTTCCGGACGCCCGAGCATATCCGCCGCGATCGCCCGACCGTAAAACGCCGCGAACGCCTTGCGGTCGAGCGCGACCGCTTGCGTATAATCGGCGACCGCGCCTTCGAAGTCGCCCAAAAAGCGTTTCGAATGACCGCGCAACTCGAACGCTTCGGCGCGTTTCGGGTCGAGCTTCAGAACGCGGTTCGCCTCCTCGAACGCCCGCTCGAACTCCTCGAACTCGAGCCAAATCTTGCCGAGCCCGATTCGCGCCGCGAGATGATTCGCGTTGTAACCGAGCGCTCGTTGGAACGCGTCGAACGCTTCTTCGAAGTCGCCGTCGGCGAGGGCGTCGCGTCCGGCGGTCGCGAACGTTTCGGCTAAACCGCGACGGTTGCCGTCGGCGCCGAGCGAAACTTTCGCGTTTTTGCCGGCTTTTTTCTTGCCGTTGGGGTTGTTCGCTCGACCGTTCGGGGCGCCGGAAGCGTTCTTCGGAGCGTTTTTATCGGGACGGCGTCCGTCGGCGTTCGACGGTTGGGAAGGTTGGGAAAACGACATAACGGCGCTCGGCTGGAGAAAATAGGGGAACGGGGGAACGCGGATAAACTAAAACCGTCGCCGAACCGTAAAAACGGCTCGACGGCGGCAAAACGCTCGTCGTCGCGTCGAAACGGAAGGAAAACGCTTCGACGGCGGCGAAAAACGAGTTAAAGACGAAACGGCGAAACCGAACCGTCGGGGCGACGCGTCAAACGTCGAGATACTTGACGTCGAGCGCGAATTTTTCGATAAACTCGCGGCGCGGCTCGACTTTGTCGCCCATTAGAATGCGGAACAAGTCGTCGGCGGCCTCGGCGTCTTCCATCGTTACTTGAACGAGGGTGCGGTTCGCCGGGTCGAGCGTCGTTTCGCGCAACTCTTCCGGGTCCATTTCGCCCAACCCCTTAAAGCGCGTGATTTGCCAACCTTTTTCGCCGGCTTCGCGAATCGAGGTCAAGAGCGAGCGGAGGTCGTCGACGCCGGTTTCCGTTTCGCCGCGAATCAACTTGTACCGCGCGCCTTCGACGCCGGTGCGCTGAATCGGGTAAAGGGAGTCGATTTCGAAGCCCGCGTCGCGCAACGCGGCGAGTTGGCGGTTCAAGGAGCGGACTTCGTGCAGCTCGACGACGCGCAAAACGGCGTCGGGCGCTTTGTCGGCGTTTTCGTCGACGTCTTTCGTCGGGTCTTGGCTCAACCCGGCGGAAATCGAGGAGGCGGCCGTCAACGCGTCGAGCGACGCGCCGGTTTCTTGTTCGATTTGCGTCGTGAACTCGGTCAGCTCGCGGCGGTCGAAGAACCAGCGGGTTTGATCCTTCCATTGAACGTTGTACATCGGAAGGCGCGCCGTCGCCGGGTCTTGAAGCTCGGCCAACGAACGGAGGCTAAAACCGCGCCGTTCCAGCGCTTGGATCGACTCTTCCAACGAGCTAAGCGTCCGGCAGAGCGCGACCATCGCTTCGTTTTCGATGAGGCGACCGTCGTTCGGGTCGAGCGCGGCGTTTTGAATCCCGGCGTCGAGGAGTTCCTTCTTCATCTCCTCTTCCGTTTGGACGTAGCGCGTCGTTCCTTTGCCCCCTTTGCGTCGGACGCGGAAGAGCGGCGGCTGCGCGACGTAAACGTGCCCGGCTTTGACGAGGTCGTACATTTGACGGTAGAAGAACGTCAGCAGCAGCGTGCGGATGTGCGAACCGTCGACGTCGGCGTCCGTCATAATGACGACTTTGCCGTATCGGCGCTTCGAAAGGTCCATTTCCTTGCCGAACCCGCCGCCGAACGCGACGATCATACTGCGAACCTCTTCGTTTGCTAAAACACGTTCGTCGCGGGACTTATAAGCGTTGATGATTTTGCCGCGCAACGGCAGAATCGCTTGATATTCGCGAATGCGACCCCCTTCGGCGCTCCCGCCCGCGGAGTTCCCTTCGACGAGGTAGAGTTCGCATTTGTCGACTTCGCGGCTCGTGCAGTCGCGGAGTTTGCCCGGCATTCCGCCGTGGCTGAGCGCGTTTTTGCGGACGCGAACCATTTCGCGAGCGCGGCGGGCGCTTTCGCGAGCTTCCGCGGCGACGACGCCCTTGTTGACGATCGTTTTCGCGGTCGCCGGGTTCTCTTCCAAAAATTTCGCGAGCGCGGCGCCGAGAATCGCGTTGACGATTCCTTCGACTTCGCCGTTTCCGAGCTTCGTTTTCGTTTGACCTTCGAAACGCGGTTCCGGAACGCGCACCGAAACGACGGCGGTGAGACCTTCGCGGAAGTCTTCGCCGGTCGGCGTTTGATTTTTGAAGAGGTTTTCGTTCTTGCCGTAAGTATTCAACGCCCGAGTCAACGCGGCGCGGAAGCCGCTGAGGTGCGTCCCGCCTTCGATCGTGTGAATGTTGTTGACGTAAGAACGGACGTTTTCGGTGTATTCGACCGTGTACTGGAACGCGATCTCGACTTGAACGCCGTCGGTCGAGTCGGCGACGTAAATCACTTCCGGGTGCGCCGGTTCGGTCGAACGGTTCAGGTTGCGAACGAAATCGACGAGACCGTTTTCGTATTCGAACGTTTCGGAGCGACCGTCGCGAGCGTCGGCGAAGGTGATTTTGACGCCGCGATTCAGGAACGCCAAGTCTTGCAAGCGGCGGAAGAGGGCGTTGTAATCGAACTTGACGTCGGTAAAGATTTCGGCGTCCGGTTTGAACGTCGTTTTCGTCCCGTGTTTGTCCGATTTCGCGCCGCGTTCGACCGGGCCGGTCGGGATTCCGCGCTCGTATTCTTGGCAGTAGGAGTAACCGTCGCGGCAAACTTCGACGGCGCACCACTCGGAGAGGAAGTTGACGACCGTAACGCCGACGCCGTGCAGACCGCCCGACGTTTGATAGGCGCCTTTGCTGAATTTGCCGCCAAATTTAAGGACGGTCATCACCCCTTCGAGCGTCGAGATTTTCAGCTCCGGGTGTTCGTCGACCGGAATGCCGCGTCCGTTGTCTTCGATCGTAACGGAGCCGTCGACGTTGACGAGGACGGAGATTTCGGTCGCGAATCCGGCCAACGCTTCGTCGATCGAGTTGTCGACGACTTCCGTAACGAGGTGATGGAGCCCGCGGGTTCCGACGTCGCCGATGTACATCGACGGACGGACGCGGACGTGTTCGCGGTCGCTCAGATGCTCCATATCCTTCGACGTGTAGGAGTCGGCGCCGCGCGGCGCTTCGAGCGGCGTCGAGGCCGAAGTCGCTTCGACGGCGTTTTCGAGAGGTGCGTTCGTTTGTTCCGGTTGGGAACCCGATTCGTTTTTAGGCGTTTCGTTCATATCGATTTCGGTCGCGACGCCGACCGTCGATTCCGAGCGACGAAAAACCGTTTCTCGTCGCGCAAAAGACGTTTCGGACGCGCTTTTCAAGGAATAAGCCGCCGCTTTTTCGTCGAACGAGCGAACGTCGAACGGAAAAAGAGGCGTTTTTTAACGATTTGAGCGGGGGATAAAGGACGTTACCGGACGACGAGTTTAATTTTTTCGACGTTTTCGTCCGGAAACGCCGTTTGAATTTCGCGCAAAATTTGCGGGAGGTAAAAGCTCAACTCTTGGCAAAGGAGGCGCGATTCGACGCAAACGCTCAACGTTCCGCCGCGAAAAGCGACCGGGCGCGCGTGTCGCGTATAGGTCGCGAGTTTGGAGGTCGAGTCGAACCCAGCGCCGCCGTCGTTCCAACTTTCGCCGCTTTCCCAGCTTTCCCAATCGTTCCAGCCGTCGAGCGATTCGGCGCGGAATACGGTCGCAAGCGCGTCGTTCCAAGCGTTGTGAAAGCGTTCGACGCCGATTTTTCGCCCGAACCCGTATTTCGCGACGATCGTCGGCAAAATGGCGCCGAATTTGGACGCGCGAAGCGGACGCTCCTCCGATAAAAAGTTGAAGCCGAGCGGGTGCGACGGCGCGGCGAACGGATCGTCGCGTTTTTTCGACGTTTTCCGACTTTGGCGGGGCGTCGAAACGTTTTTTGACGTTTTTTGGCGTTTTGGCGCGCCGGGGCTCTTGGACGACGGGCTTTTCTTCATACAATAACTTTCGAGGCGTTCGACGGGCGAAGCGACCGAGCGTTCGCGAAGCGTCGAGAGACGCGGCGAAGCGGAAGCCTTTTCGCGACGAACGCCGAATACCTTATTTTAACATATTTCGCCCGTTTCGACAAGCGCGTCGGCGGCGTCGCAAGGGGATTTTCCCGCTGAAAAAGGCGTTATTTTCCCGAATTTTTCGCGATTTTTTTTCGCCGAAAATTTGCGTCGCGGTTTGGGTAAGCGCGGAGGATTTGCGAAATTTTGTCGGTTTTGACAACGGCGCGTTTCGGGCGGTTTGGGTAAAGATTGGGAAGGAAAGAAAGGACGTTTTATGTCGTCGACCGTCGCCGTTTCGCCGTCGCCGTTCGCTAATTCCTTTTTTTTGACCGGGGCGACCGCGAGCGGTAAGACGGCGCTTTCGGTCGAAATCGCTCGGGAAATCGGCGCGGAGATTTTTTCGCTCGACTCGATGGCGGTTTATCGCCGGATGGACGTCGGCGTCGCGAAACCGACGGTCGAGGAGCGCGGCGGCGTTTTGCATCGGATGATCGACGTCGTCGAGCCGTCGGAAGAATTTTCGTTGGCGGAATATCTCAAACTGGCCGCCGAGGGCGTCGCCGAGTGCGAGCGGAACGGGCGGATTCCGCTTTTCGTCGGGGGAACGCCCCTTTACTTGAAGGCGATTTTGTTCGGCGTCTTCGAAGGGCCCGGCGCCGATCCGGAGATTCGCGAGCGATTGCGGCGCGAGGAAGAGGAAAACGGACCCGGTTGGCTGCATCGCAAGTTGGCCGAGCGCGATCCGAAATCCGCCGAGCGGTTGCATCCGAACGATACGAAACGCTTGATTCGCGCGTTGGAAATTCTTGAAGTCGCCGGAAAACCGATTTCCGAACTGCAAACGCAATTCGAGGCGGCGCCGCTCGTCGACCCGAAACGCGTCTTCATCTTGACTTGGGAACGAAGCGCGCTTTACAACCGGATTAATCGGCGGGTCGACGCGATGATGGAGGACGGTTTTCTCGACGAGACGCGGGCGCTCTTCTCCGAAACGCCCCCGCCGGGCCCGACGGCGGCGAAAGCGGTCGGGTATCGCGAACTTGACGCCGTGTTGCGCGGGGAAATGGAACTCGGCGCCGCGCTCGACAAGATTAAGCAAGCGACGCGGAATTTTGCGAAGCGGCAGGAGACTTGGTTCCGTTCGCTGACGGCGTCCGGAGCGCGCCGAGTCGCCGTCGACGGTCGGGAACGCGCCGAAATTCGGGAAGAAATCGTCGCCGCGATCCGAGCGACGCTCGTCGAAAACGCCGAAAAGCGAGGAAATTAACGGCGGCGAAACGCGAAAATCGACGACGCTGTTAAAATGGAGAAAATAGCGAACGACGCGCGCCGGGGTTAACGTTCAAGCGGCGCGACAAATTCGAATTTTCGGTTCGTTTCCAGTTCGACGAGTTCCAGTTTGAAAATTTTAACCTTTTTCGCGTTTTCGGACGCTTCGTCGTTTTGCGCGGCGGAAACGTTCGCGCCGTCGGTTGGAACGGAGCCCTTTTCGACGTATCCGGCCAAGAGGTAGTCGACCGGTTCGCCGAGCGCGGCGACGAACTTTTTGCGTTCGGCCGGAATGAAGAGGTTGTTGGCGCGGACGTCGCTTTCCTTCAACGCGGCTTGAACGGCGCTCTTTTCGAGGAGCCGGAACGACGAACTCGTTTCGATTTGTTGGCGCGCCGCTTCGGAAAGACCGCCGAGGTCGCCTTTGCCGGAGACGCCGAGGAAACAAAGGGTCGCGTTTTGCTTGCCGTTAAGGACGGTCAAACGTTGCAACTCTTGAAGCGCTTCCGACGTCGCTTTTTCGACCGCCGGAGACGAAACCGCCGCGACGTTTTCCGAGTCGCCCTTGCCGCCGAAACAACCGACGAGCGCGGTTGAGGCGAAAGCGGCGAGGAAGAGCAAGGCGGCGACGCTTCCTTTCGCCGTTAAGGAACGAGCGAGCGAAGCGGCGGAAAGGTCGCTTGACGAGTTAAACGAGCGAAGACGGGGGAACTGCATTGGACGGCTCCGAGTTTAACGGTTGGCGAAAATGCGCGTCTAAAAACGAACGGTCGACTTGACTTTTCTAACGATCGGGCTTAGAATAAAGCCGACGGCGGCGCAAAACGTCGCGATTATGACTTTTTTTAACGAACGGCGCAAGACCGACTTTAGATTATTTTGCGTTTGGAGCTTGGAACGATCGCGAAATGCCGCAATTCCTGAAATTTTTGCGTTATTTTTTCTTGGGACGCGCCCAACGGGTGTTTGGGGCGCAAACGCTGACGGGGCTTTTGCTCTTGGGGTTTGGAGCGAGCGTGTGGACGTCGTTGCGAACGGATATTTGCGATCAAGAGATTTATCTGGTGAAGGAGAGCGATTTTTGCGTCTGGAACCCGCCGATTTGGGTTTCCGATCGTTTTATCGCCGAAGCGCTCGAACTGCGCGCGCCGGAGGCTCGAACCGAGGAGCTTAACTCGCTCGACCCGAATTTGGTCGACAATTTGTTGATCGCGTTCGAATCGCATCCCTGGGTGGAGCGGGTCGAATCGATTGAAGTCGGTTTTCCGGCGCGCGTCGACGTGAAGTTGAAGTATAAAGAGCCGGTCGCGGTAATCGACCCGACGCCTTCGGTCGCGATCGATTTAAGCGATTCGACGGCGGCGGTTTTTAACGACGACGAAGAATCCGGGCAAAATGGGCAAAATAAGGAAACCGGCGACGCGCGGTTCGGGGAAAAATACGTCGTCGACGCGAACGGGTATCGCTTGCCGGACGAGTATTTTCGGAAGAATCCGAGCGCTTACCGCGATTTTCCGATCGTGCTGGGGATTCGGTCGACGCCGGTTTCCGGATTCGGGCAGTGCGGCGATCCTTTGGTCGTCGAGGCGGCGGCGTTCGCAAGTTTTTTGACCGAGAGAAACGTTTTTGAAAAACTTGAAATCAATCGTATTGTCGTCGCGAAGAGAAAAGGCGAAACGAAGGGCGTTTATTGGTTGAAAACCGTCGGCGGCGTCGCCGTTTATTGGGGACGTTTTGACGCGGAACCGGAAACCGAAAACGCGTCGTCCGAGAAAACGACCGACGAACGCGTCGAAGCGTTGGCGGTTCAAGAAGCGAAGGCGCGAAAGCTGTTTCAATTAGCGGAGAAATATTCGTCCCTCGACGGCGTTCCGCCGGAAGCGTTCGCCGAGCTAAATTTGGCTTTTGAGGAGAACGACGGGAACGAACCGAGCGCCCAATAAAAGCCCAATAAAATTCGACGGCGACGACGCGTTAACCGAGAGCGTCGCGCGGCGAAAGAGAGAAAAATGAGATCGTCAAGAAACGACGAACGCCGTTCGAGCAAACGGCGCGTCAAAACCCGAACGAAAACAAACGTCCGCTAAAAAAGCGCGACGATCGTTTCGGCGGTAAAAATCGAACGCCCGACGCGTCGAACTCCGTCGACGCGCGAACTAAGAAGCGTCGATTATTCGAACGAATCGAACATTCGACCGAGCGCGATTTCGAATTTCTCGTCGGAATAATAGGTTCCGGCGGCGATTTCCGAACGAATGCGATTGACGAGATCGAGGCGAATTTCGGAAGCGTTGAAAGTCGCCGCGTTCGCTCCGCGAGCGGCTTCGGCTTGTTGGGCCGAAATTTGCATTTCGTCGCGTTGAGCGACGTTCGATTTCGTTTCGACGCCGGTTTCGCGTTTCAACATTTCGGCTCGACGCGGCGCCGCGACGCCTTGCGTTCCGTGGATTCCGTAAATATTCATTTTATATTCTCCTGAATAAATCTTATCAGAAGTTGTCTGCAATCTTCGCGCCGCGACGCCCTTCCTTGAGCGTCGACGAACCGCCGACGTTAAACGTCGTCGCCCGCCGCGTCTCGAACCGCTCGGCTTCGATAAAATTTCGAAAACCGGACTTGCTCGCGTTCTTTTTCTTTTTTGCGCGCCGACTCGTCAAACCTCGCGTCGAAGTTGGGGCAAAATAGGGAAAAAGGGGAAAGTCGGGAGGCGAAAGGCTTCGTTCGCGTCGTTTTCTCTTTGCTAAGAGTATCGACGAGACGGCGAACGAACTTGAGGCTTTCCTTGGCTCTCGACCGTATTTTATCGCGTTTGCTTGGCGTTGTCGCGTCGGTAAAACGCGCGACGACGGGCGACGATCCGAACGCGTCGTCGGCAAAACGCCTCGGCGCGCAAGATCGTATGATTCCTATTATGCCAAAACGAGCGCAATTCGACAATAGCGATCGGGCGAAAAAGCAAGAATTTTGAAAATTTTTCTCGACTTTTTCCCAGCGCGGTAAAAACGACGTAACTTGGGTAAAATAGGCGAAATGGGGCGAGGCGGAAATCGTAAAACGCTTCCGACGTTAAACGACGCGACGCGGAAACGGAATGACCGCCGCCGCGTCGTTTGCGTTAATTTTTAGTTCATAAAGTGTCGCTCGACAAAGCCGACGTCGGGGACTTCGTTGGCAAATTGCGGGCTTTGGAGGATTTTTAACAGACCCGGAACCGACGTTTTGATCCCGTCGACCTGAAATTCTTCAAGCGCGCGAATCATCGTCGCCAACCCTTCTTCGCGGGTTTGACGGCAAACGAGGAGCTTTCCGATCATCGAGTCGTAGTGCGGACTCACCGTGTAACCCGGGTAAACGTGCGAGTCGAAACGGACGCCGAAACCGCCGGGGACGATCATATTCTCAATTTTGCCGGGACAGGGGCGGAAGTTGCGCTCCGAATCCTCCGCGTTGATTCGACATTCCATCGCGAAGCCGAGGTGCGGAACGTCCTTTTGCTCGAACGTCAGTTTTTCGCCCGCCGCGACGCGAATCTGCCATTGAACAAGGTCGATTCCGGTCGCCATTTCCGTTACCGGGTGTTCGACTTGGATGCGGGCGTTCATCTCGATGAAGTAGAAATCGCCGTTTTTGTCGACGATGAACTCGACCGTTCCGGCGTTCGTGTAACCGGCGGTTTTCGCGAGGCGCGCGGCGGCTTCGCAAAGTTCGCGGCGGCGTTCGTCGGAAAGCGCGGGCGCCGGGGTCAGCTCGACGAGTTTTTGACGGCGGCGTTGAATCGAGCAGTCGCGCTCCCAAAGGTGAACGACGTTCCCGAAATTGTCGGCGAGAATTTGAGCTTCGACGTGCCGCGGGTTTTCGATCAACTTTTCGATGTAAACCGCGCCGTTGCCGAAGTTGGCCGCCGCTTCTTGCGCCGCTTCTTGGAGCGCGATTTTCAGTTGCGCGTCGTCGTAAGCCGGGCGAATCCCGCGACCGCCGCCTCCCGCCGTCGCTTTGACGAGAACCGGATAGCCGATTTCGCGAGCGACCGCAAGCCCTTGCGCTTCCGACTCGATCAAACCGTCGCTGCCGGGGACGGTCGGAACGTCGCAGGCTTTCGCCAAAGCGCGCGCGGAGTTTTTGTCGCCGAGACGCTCCATCGCCTCGACGCTCGGGCCGATGAACTCGAAACCGCAACTGCGGCAGATTTCGGCGAAATGAGCGTTTTCGGAAAGGAAGCCGTAACCGGGGTGAATCGCGTTCGCTCCGACTAACTCGGCGGCGCTGATGACGCGGTCGATTTTGAGGTAGCTTTGGTTCGTCGGCGCGGGCCCGATGCAGACGGCGCGGTCGGCGAGCTGCAAATAACGGGCTCCGCGGTCGGCTTCGCTGTAAACGGCGACCGATTCGACGCCGAGTTCGCGGCAGGCGCGGATAACGCGGAGGGCGATTTCGCCTCGGTTGGCGATGAGAATGCGTTTAAACATAACAAAAATCAATCCTTGACGTCGAAAACGCGACGCGTTGCGGGCGGGAAGCGGAGAACGAACCGTCGGCGTTCCTCGACGCGAAGTTGGACGGCGCCGAAACGAACGTCGGCAAAACGTCGGGGAACGCGAACGCTTTTCGGAAAAGCGAAACGGCGGAATTAGCCGCGAACGTCGACTTTGAACAACGGGGCGCCGAACTCGACCGGGTCGCCGTTTTTGACGAGAACCGCGACGATTTTGCCGGAGATTTCCGCTTGAATTTCGTTGAAAACTTTCATTGCTTCGACGATGCAGACCGTTTTTTCCGGGCCGACGACGTCGCCGACTTTAACGAACGGCGCCGCGTTCGGGCTCGGCGACGCGTAAAAGGTGCCGACCATTGGCGAGTCGATCGTCTTCATAAACTTCGCGTCGGC
>JAGBDD010000053.1 GCA_017937685.1 Thermoguttaceae bacterium
CATCGGCGGTCTTATCGGCGAGTCGGCGGGCGAAAAAGAAGCGCTTAAAGAGTTTGAAATCGACGGTTACCGCGCGTATATTTCCGACTTGGAAACTTACGTCCGGCAGTCGGCGATTATGCGAGCCGACCGCGAAGGGCGCATCCCGCCGAAACCGCTCGGCGCCGGCGGCGGCTCCTTCTCGTCGCTGACGGGCGCGCTCCTCGCCGGAATCGAAAACGGCGACCTCGAAGACCGCCTGCGTTACGCGATGTTAAGTTCCGCGAACGCCGACGCGCGCTTCGCCGACCCGACGCCCCTTTTCGCCCGCCGGAGCGTCGCCGTCGTCCTCGACGAACGACGCCTCTTAATGAGTCTCGGGAACGACGTTTTCCTCCGAATGGCGCTCCAAAATTGGCGTTCCGAGACGGAGCCGGGTCGCCGACGCGCTTACAAAACGACCGTTCCGGACGTCGATTTTAGCGTCAACTTGAACCGACTCGCCGCGCAACTCCCGCCCCGCGAAGCGTTTAACGTCGTCGGCGCGGTTCGGTTCGACGCCGCCGACGCGCAAACGTTCGCCGCTTGGCTTCGCGTCAACTATTTCCCGAACCTCCCCGATTTCAACGCTCGCCCGCTCCCGCCCGACACGCCGCAAGCGCTTTGGATTTGGAGCTTTACGAAGGATCGCAATTTCGTTCGCGGCGTCGTTCCGAACCGAACCCTCGCGAACGTTAGCCGGGCGTTTTTCGACGGCGCGACGCCGCTCGAACTCTTAACGCGGCCTCGTTTGGCGGCTCCCGCTTCCGTCGAAGGCGGCGACGAAGAAATCGACTTCGAATTTGAGTAATCGTTTCAGAAATCGCGTCGTTTCATCAAAAACGGCGCGATTTCGCCTTATTGGCGCTCCGTTCGACGTTTTTCGCCGTTCGCTCCGCGCCCTTTTCCGTTCGATTCCGCCTCGTCGCGCCGTTCGCTTTCGCGTTCGACCGTCGAACAGGCGGTTCCTTGCGTTCCCTTTCCTTTTTCCCGTTTTAAGTCTTTTTCCCTCCGTTTTTATTCAACCGAAAGGCGTTTATGAATCGTTTATCGTTTTTTGCGCCGCGACGCGTTTTCCGAATGCTCGCCGCGTTTGCCTTATTATCGTTATTTCCCGCAGATTCCGCCCCATTATCCCAGTTTTGCGCCGCCGCGGAGCCGACCGACGTCGTCGTTTGGAATTTCGACGCCGAAACCGACGCGGTCGCTTGGGGGCGCAACCATCTAACAAAACCGAAAGTCCAAAACGGCGTTATGAAGGCTTGGTTCGAGGGTTGGGATCCGTTCGTCGTCAGCCCGCAATTCGAATTGAAACCGCGTCCCGGTCAATTTATTGAAATTCGTTTGAAATCGTCGAGCGACGGCGTCGGCGAACTTTTTTACGCGTCGTCGAACGAAGGCCAATACAACGGTTTTTCGCAAGCGAAGTCGCTGACTTGGACGATCAAGGGCGGCCCCGATTTCGCCGTTTACCAAATCGCGCCGAACTGGCTCGCGGAACCGCAAATCATCAAGTTCCGCGTCGACTTCGGGCGTCCGACGGAAGCGGAAATCGCCGCCGCTCGCAACGTTGAAATCGATTATATCAAAATTGTCGATCTTAACGTCGAAAACGCCGAGCCGTTGGCGAACCCGGATTGGGGCGGCGCCCGCCTCGACGCGCTCCGGGCCGACGGCGTTTCCTCGACGCAAAACGTTTGGCGGAGCGAAGTTTTCGCGCTCGACCCGGCGCTGGTCGGCTCCAACCTTTACTTCGAATGGGAGCGCGACGAAAGCGTCCCGGACGAAACGCCCTACCCGCTCGCCTCGTTCCGCTTCTTGACGCTCGACAAAACCGGCGTTTTTAACGTCGACGTCCCGATTTTCGACGTCGACGAGCTATTCGACCCGGACGGAAACGCGAGCGGCGACGAACATTGCGCCAAAAACGTCGATCTTTCGCTTTTCGCCGGTTGGGGGGGCCGCGCTTACCGTTGGGAAGTCGCGCTTCCGAAAAACTGCGAGTTGCGTCGTCTTTCCTTCTCCAAAGAGCCGCAAGGGCCGGGCGCGTTCGATCGCCAGTTAGTCGGGCCGCGGAATCCGCTCCCTCGACTCGACGCGAAAACGGGAAAAACGACGGTCGATTTCGACCTAATCGTCCGCAACGGCGGGGGCGCGCCGCTCGAAGAACTCGTTGGAACCGTTTCTCAACCCGATGAAATCGGTCGCTCCGCCGACGCCGACTCTCGCGCCGAACTCGTTCGCGTTTCGGCGCAAAAAACGGCGGTCGACCCGCTTTTCGGAACGAATCCGACCGGCGACCGACTCGCTTTTTCGCGCCCGGACGACTCGAACGTCGACAAAACCCTTTGGACGGTCGACGCCGACGCGAACGGCAAATTTAAGTTCCCGTCGGCGCTCGTTCTCGCGCCCGGCGAAGCGTTGCGCCTTACCTTAACCTTCGACGCCGACGACTCGGGCCGCCATTTGCCCCAACTCGTTCTTCGCGGAACAACGAAAATCCCCGGTTTCGACCTTTTCGCGTTTGCGAAGCCGCGCCTTCCGTTTAACGTCCTCCCGGCGCTCGAACTCGCCCCGGCGTCTTACGTTCCGGAGCCGCGCCCGGTCGCGAGCGAATACGAGATCGGCGCCTATTACTTCCCCGGTTGGTCGCGCCGCAGCGGTTGGGACAAGGTCGACGCGACCGCCCCGATTCGCCGCCCGCTCCTCGGTTATTACGACGAGGCGAACCCGGAAGTCGTCGACTGGCAAATCAAATGGGCCGTCGAAAACGGAATCCAATTCTTCTTCGTCGACTGGTACTGGAGCGCGGGCCGCATCTCGCTCGACCATTGGGTGAAGGCGTTTTATCGGGCAAAATACAAAAAATATTTAAAATGGGCGGTTATGTGGGCGAATCACAACGGCCCCGGAACGCACTCTGAAGCCGATTGGCGCGCGGTTACGCAATTTTGGCTCGAGAATTATTTTAAGACGCCGGAATATTACCAAATCGACGGCAAACCGGTCGTCGTCATTTGGGACCCGGCGGTTATCGACTCCGATATGATCGCGGAAGCGAAGAAAAACGGCGTCGAGCTGAAACCGGGCGAAGGGCTCGCTCGGGCGTTCCAAATCAGCCGCGACCTTTGCGTCGAAGCCGGGTTGAAGGGCGTTTACTTCGTCGCGATGAAATGGCCGGAACACGCGACCGACGCCGCGACGATTCAAAAACTCGCCGACGCAACTTTCGACGCAACGACGATTTATCATTATATGCACCCCGGCGACAAGGTTCTTCCGAACCCGAAACTTTACCCTTACGACGACGTCGTTTCGTCGGCGCCGGCGCATTGGTCGAGTTGGGAAAAAGCGGGCGTTTTGCCGTTTATTCCGAATTTGTCGACCGGTTGGGACTCGCGGCCTTGGCACGGCTTCCGTCAAACGGTCGTTTACGACCGCGACGTCGAGAAATTCCGGAAGCATTGCGCTGATTTTAAGGAATTTGCGGATAAAACGGGGGTAAAGCGGTTCGCGCTCGGCCCGGTCAACGAATGGGGCGAAGGCTCTTACGCGGAGCCGAACCGCGAGTTCGGTTTCGGGATGTACGAAGCGGTTCGCGACGTCTTCTGCGAGCCCGGCCCGGACGGTTTCCCGGCGAACTTCGCGCCCTCCGAAGTCGGTCTCGGCCCTTACGACCTCCCGCCGACGCCTTAAAATCCCCCGAAACCGCGCCGTTTAGCGAGTCGGTCGCTCCGTTAAAACCGATTTAATCGGCAAAACCGACGTTTTGAGCGTCGGACGTTCGCGACGCCGACTCGCTAAAACCAACGCGACCGTTTCAACCGCTAAAACCGTCAAGCTCGCCGCCGACGTTTCCCCCCGATTCGCCGCCGTCGCCGCTTGACGGTTCTTCGTTTAACCGGTAAAATCGGCAAAACCGGCGTTTTAAGCGTTCGTCGTTCGCGCCGCCGATTCGTTTTCTCGGTCGCCGACGACGTTCGCGTCGCCGCCGGTTCCGGTTCGCGTTCGCCCCGTCCTTCGACGTTCGCTCGACGGTTCCGCTTCGCCTTCGCCCCGTCCTTCGACGTTCGCTCGACGGTTCCAGTTCGCGTTCGCCCCGTCCTTCGACGTTCGCTCGACGGTTCCGGTTCGCGTTCGCCCCGATTCGCTCGTTCGAAATCGACGTTTTTTCGCCGATTTTCGGTCGATTCCGCTCCCCGTTTTCGCGATTTTTGTCAATATTAATTAATATAAGAAAAAACCGATGAAAAAAACCGCCTTCCTCGCCGCCGTCGCGACGCTCCTCGTCGCCGCGTTCGCGCTCGTTCGACCGTCGGCCTCGTTTGCCGTTTTCGCCGATTCTTCGCAATCCGCTTCAAGAACGCAAACCGCCGACGCCGCCGATTCCTCGCAAAACATCCAAACAACGCAAACCGCCGACGCCAACGTTTCCCCGCAAAACGCCCAAACAGCGCAAACCGCCGACGCCGACGTTTCCCCGCAAAACGCTCCAAACGCCGCGCCCGCCCAACCGAAAGAACCGTTTTATCTTTACGATCTAACGCAATTTCGCGATTTTGACCGCGCCGATAAAACCGCCGTCCGCCGCGCTTGGGACGAAACGTTCCTCGTCTCCGCGCTGCAAGGCCTCGCCAACCGCGACGCCGCCCGGCTTTACGTCTTTTTCGTCGCGGCGCAAGGCGTCGAAACCGACCGTTTTTGGCTCGACCTCTTCTCGAAGGAGATTCCCGCGAACGGCTCCGCTCCGGCGCGCCCCGGTTGGCTCCAAAACCGCGAACGCCGTCAAATCGGCTCGCTCGAAGAGCTTTTAACGGTTTTCGCCGACTCGTTCGACGGCGTCGTCCTTTACGACGAAGCGGTTCCGTCGACGGCGAACGTCGCGGCGAGCGTCGCGGGCGCCGACCGGCTCCTCCCGATTCGTTTCGACCCCGCGCCGGGCTCCCTTTATTCGCGCCTCGTCGCCGACCCGAACGGTCCGCGCCTCCCGGTCGTCGTCCGACTGATTAACGCCGACGGTTCCCCGCTCTTCGTCGGCTCCGGCAAAATCCCCGGAACCGACCTCGACTCGACCGGCTCCGTCAAGTGCGACCCTTATTATTGGCTAATCGAAAAATACCTCAAAACCGGCAAACTCAACCCGACCGAAGGCGGGTATTACCTCGACGCCGACTGGATTCGCCGCCCGATCGGCGCGACGCAGAACCATTGCCTGACCAACCGCGACTTCGGAATCTCCCGCGCCGCCTTCTTCTTCGACCTGAGCCCTTGGGACGACGAAACGCCGAACGACGACCCGAATCAGCCGCTCGGCGCCGATTTTAACGCTTTTAACGCCATTTTGCGCGCCGCGTACGACGCGACCGGCGGACGAAAAATGATTCGCGTCGCGGGTTTCACGCCTTGGGACGCGAAATACACCGACCACGGGAACGCCGGCGGCAAACACGGCGGCGTCCAAACCGAATGGCGGCACGCGGAAATTCTTTCCAATTATAACGCCTACCTCGACGCCGACGCGCTCGGGCTCGGGGCGATGGCGAACGCCTCGTTCTTCCAACATTTCCCGCTCGCCGACCGTTATCCGCAGCGCAAACCGACGGTCGACGATCTCCGCCGTCGCGGTTATATCGACGATAACGGTTATCCGGTCGACAAAACGTTCGTCGCGATTTACGGCGGCGATTACGACTCCGCCGCTTGGGTCTATCAGACGGCCCCGGTCTTTTGGAGCGACGAAGCGCGCGGCTCGATTCCGCTCAGTTGGGCGTTCAATCCGAATCTCGCCGACCGGTTCGCGCCCGGTTTCGATTACCTCCGCCGGACGAAGAGCGACCTCGACTTTTTCGTCGCGGGAGACTCCGGCGCCGGATACGTCAATCCAACGGCGCTCCTTGAACCGCGTCGTTTCTCGAATCTGCCGGACGGGCTCGACGTTTGGGTCGATCATTGCCGCAAGTATTTCGAACGTTGGGATTTAAGCGGCGTCGGTTTCGTCATCGACGGCGACGCCCGCCCGAGCGACCGCGCCGTTTTGGAACGCCTCGCCGAGTACGCGCCGGACGGAATCACGACGCATTTCGGCCCGAAAATGGGCGTCGTCGACGGCCCGAACGGCCTCAAAACCCCTTGGCGGCCGATGAATTTCGACCTCGCCGAACCGATTTCCGGCGCCAATATTATTTTAGGCGACGTCCGTCATAATAGGGGCGTTCAATTCAATATTTATCGAACGATTCTTTGGTCGCCGAGCAAAGTAAAAACGCTCTTCGAGAACGTCAAAGCGGACGCCGACCGCGGCGCGCGAGTCGAGTTCGTCGATATGTATACTTTTTGGCTCCTCTTGCGTTTGGAAATGGAGCGTCTCGGCGTCGACGAAACGGACGTCCGCCTTTGACGCCCGATTTCGCGCCGTCCGATTTTAACGGTCGCGTCGACGTTAACGTCGCAACGTCGACGCGACCGCCGCCGGTTCTCCCCGGTCGCGCCATTTTTCAAAGAAATTTTAAGAAAAATCGGCGAAAACCGGGAAATCCCCCTTCACGAAAACAAAACGCGGCGTATAATAAGGGCAGAATCGGAAGCGAGGCGGTTTCAAGACGCCGTCATTTCGACTCTTTTAATTTAGCGAATTATAAGACGACTTTCAACGAGGGCCCCTGCAATGGGAGCCTGTGAACCTGGTCAGGCGAGAGATCGAGCAGCCATAAGCGGTAACTTTCATGTGCCGGGGTTCTCGTTGAAAGCCGTCTTTTTTTCGTCTCGACGTTCCGATTTTTCCGAATATTTTTATTTTTCCACTTCTTGCGCCGCCCTTCGCCGTTGCCGCCTTTTCTTATTTTTTCTATCGTCGCCTATTTTCTCCGCTTTTCCCCGCGCTCTTTTTTCACCGTTTCTCCCGCTTTTCTCATTTTACCGTTTTTTTCCTTAAACCACCTTGTTTTTTCGAAAAATTTTGCCGAATTTGCGAAAAAATCGGATAAAATCGCGCCGCGCCGATTGTTTTACCGCGCCTTTCGTTTAAAATAGAGATAGCGACCGTCGCGCTCGTTCGTCTTGAGCGCCTTTTCGTTATTTTTGCAACGTTAATAAGGTTTTCCCGTGCCCCGCAACCGTTCCGACGCCGCGCCCTCCGAACCGTCCTCCTCCCCGCTCTCCCTTTTCGGCGATTATACCGAGCAAGCGTCCTCCAACGCGTCCGCCGCCGAAACGCCGAAAAAGAGCGCGAAAAAAGGAACGAAGACGGCGAAAAAACCGCGTTCGTCCGCTAAAAAATCGGATCAACCGGAAAAATCGGACGTTCCGACCCTCGCCGACGCGGCGCCGAGTCTCGATCTTTTCGGCGCGTTAGCGGAAACGCCCGCCCAACCGGAGGAACCGACGCAAGCGGAAGCGGTCGCCGAAAACGCCCAAACGGAAGAGCCGACGCAAACGGAAACGGTCGCCGAAAACGCCCAAACGGAAGAGCCGACGCCAACGGAAGCGGTCGCCGAAATCGCCCAAACGGAGGAACCGGCGCAAACGGAAACGGTCGCCGAAATCGCCCAAACGGAAGAGCCGACGCAAACGGAAGCGGTCGCCGAAAACGCCCAATCGGAAGAGCCGACGCCAATGGAAGCGGTCGCCGAAATCGCCCAATCGGAAGAACCCGCGCAAGCGGAAGCGGTCGCCGAAATCGCCCAAACGGAGGAACCGGCGCAAACGGAAGCGACCGCCGAAATCGCTCAGTCGGAAGCGCCCGCGCCTGAAAAGTCGACGCAACCCGCGCGCCCCGCCCCCGCAAAAGCGGAAAAAACGGAAAAGTCCGCGTCTTCGACGTCCGCGACCGCTTACCAAGTCGTCGCTCGACGTTATCGTCCGCAAGCGTTCGGCGAGCTAATCGGTCAAGAAACGGTCGCTCGGGCTCTTTCGAACGCCATCGAAACGAACCGCGTCGGACACGCCTACCTCTTCACCGGGGCGCGCGGCGTCGGCAAAACGTCCTGCGCCCGCATCTTCGCCAAAGCGCTCAACTGCGTCGACGGCCCGACCGTCCGCCCTTGCCTCGTTTGCGACAGCTGCGTCGCGGTTTCGACCGGGGACGACGTCGACGTCATCGAGATCGACGGCGCCAGCAACCGCGGCGTCGACGAAATTCGGCAACTGCGCCAAAACGCGACGATCGCTCCAAGTCGTTCGCTTTACAAGATTTACATCATCGACGAAGTGCATATGTTAACGCGGGAAGCGTTCAACGCGCTCCTGAAAACGCTCGAAGAGCCGCCGGCTCGCGTCAAATTTATCTTCTGCACGACGGAGCCGAACAAGATTCCGATCACCATCTTGTCGCGCTGTCAGCGGTTCGACTTTTCCGGGATCGCGTCCGGCTCGATCGCGGAACGGTTGGCGCAAATCGCCGCTCAAGAGGGCGCGGAGGCGGAAGACGGCGTTTTCGAAATCCTCGCTCGGCGGGCGAACGGCTCGATGCGCGACGCGCAATCCCTTCTCGAACAGCTCCTTTCGTTCGCGCCGACGTATATTTCGCAAGCCGACGCCCGCGGAATGCTCGGTTCGGTCGACGATAAAAAACTCTTCGACTTGCTCGACGCGACGGTCGCCGGAAACTGCGCTCGCGTCTTCGAGATCGTCGCCGACGCCGCCGCGCAAGGGGTCGATTTCGGCGTTCTCGTCGAACAAACGCTCGGCGTTTACCGCGACTTAATGGTCGTCGCGAACGGTTGCGGCGCCCGCGAGCTGATGTATTCGCCGGTCGCGCGACTTGCGGAATTGCAAGAAATCGCCGCCGCGTTCGGAATCCGCCGGATTTTGGCGTCGCTCCAAATCCTCGACCAAACGGCGCAACGGATGCGGTTCAGCGCGCAAAGTCGCATTTTAGCGGAGCTTGCGTTCGCCCGGCTTTGCCTCCTCGACTCCTTCCAAGCGCTCGAAACGTTGATCGACCGCCTCCGCGCCGGGAGCCTTCCGGAACTCGGCGCCGCGCCCGCCGCTTCGTCCCCCGTTCCCGCGCTCGCGTCCGCTTCATCCGAAACGGACGACAAAAAAAAAAATAACGCCTTAACGCCGCCGGTCGCAACGTCGCGTCAAGTCGGCGACGTCGCCGAGCGTTCGACGGTCGCGCCCGCCGTCGGGAATCTCGCTCCCGCCC
>JAGBDD010000054.1 GCA_017937685.1 Thermoguttaceae bacterium
CGCGTTTGCGAGCCGGTTTCGCGCCAACGTTTGAAGAAGCGTTCCGTTTGAGCGTCCGGCGCGTCGGCGGAGTTCGGGTCGACGACGATTTGGAAGACGTCGCTTTCGGCGCGCAACAGGTCGCGGAGTTCGCCGTCCGGACGCGCCGGGTCGACGTAGACGCAAAGAGACGCGGTTTCGAGGCGGGCGCGGCGCGCTTCGCGGTCGGTTTTCGGTCGATGAGAACCGCCGAAAATAAAGGGCGCGGCGACCGTTTCGAGCGGCGTTTCGAGCGGTTCCGGCGCGGGCGTCGGTTCCGATTCCGGTTGAGGCGGTTCCGGTTCGACGGGCGTTTCGACCGGTTCCGGCGCGGGCTCCGTTTCGACCGACGCGGCGAACTCGGCGGCGAGTTCTTCGAACGGGTCGGAACCGCGTCGGGCCAACGCGTCGAAGGCGATCTTTTCGAGCGAATACGCCGAGTAACGGATTTGCTCCCAATCGCGAGCGACTTCCGGCGCGACGATTTTCGAGTATTCTTCGAGACTGCGCGCCGCTTCTTGGAGCCGAGCGAAGTTCGCGGCCAACACGTCGGCGAGCGACGTTCGGCGGTACTCGTCTTCCGTTTCGACGCGGGTTCCGACGTCGTCGGCGACGTCGCGAGCGTCGAGGCGTTCGCGTCGGTCGAATTTGTTTTGCGCGGCGGCGAAGCGGTGTCGCGTTTCTTTGAGGCGCGCGGTCAACTCGGCGTCGTCTTCCAAAAATCGGGCCGCGTCCTCGACGACGCGGAGCGCTTCGCGACCGCGGTTGGCGGCGGCGTCCAAAATGCGGTAAATTTCTCGTTTCGACATCGGGGCGACTTTCGACGAATCAAGAAGCGGCGGGAAATGAGGGAAATAAGGAAAACGCGACGAACGAGAGCGCGAAAAGGCGAAACGTCCGCTTTCTTTATTTTGCTCTTTTCGAGCGCGACGGAAAGGGGGGGAGGGCGCGTTTTTCCCCCTTTTTCCGGCGTTTTTCAAACGAGAACGGCAAACGAAACGCCCGAAACCTCCGACGAGGCAAAACGGGCAAAACGCGTCGAAGGGCGAAACGGGGCGCTTCGCGGCGTCGGCGGCGTTTGCGCGAAATTATTTCGACGGCGTTTCGACGCGGCGACCGAGCGCGTCCCAATCGTCGGCGATTCGACGGAGCGCTTCGTCGAGCGAAACGGCGCGGAACCGCTCGGCGTCGGCGTCGACGCGGCGTTCGAGAAGGCGTTTTTCGCGGAGTTTGGCGAGCGCGTCTTGGGAGTCGAAGTCGGCGACGATTCCGAAATGGGCGGCGAGCCAACGTTCGGCGGCGTCGTCGATTTCGCGCTCGGTCGCCCAACCGTCGCAAAACGACGCGGCGAAATAACCGAGAATAAGCTCTTTCGTCGCTTGCTCTTCCGCCGTCGAGACGAGAAGCGAAATCGCGGCGCGGTTCGAGGCGAGCGTTTGATAGTAAAGCGAACTCGAATAGCGTTCCAAATATTTCGTTCGACGGTTCAACAGCCCGAGCGCGCTCTTGATCGACGCCGTCGCGAAGCTGAAGAGCAAGACGAAGAAACCGAACAACGTGATCGCCGACGCGAGAAAAAGTTTCAGCGACGCCGCGACGACCGTCCCGAGGAACCCGCCGCCGATCTTCAAACCGTCGAAGAGCGGAAACGCCAGCTCGACGCGCGGCGCCGCCAGCTTTAAGTCTTCCAGCGGAACGTTTTTGAAGAGTTTCAAAACGATTTCTTGGTTTTCCGTTTGCGCTTCGAAGCCGTCGTCGCCGTCGAGGAGTTCGGCGAAAAACGACCGCGAACGCGGTTTCAAACGCGCCAAGACGCAAACGCGGCTCAAGCGTTCGCTCTCGACTTCGACGACGCGACCGGCGCACTTCCAACGCGGATAGGCGACCGGTTCCGTTTTGACGACGCCGCGAACGAAAACGCGGTGTTCGAAAAAGTCGTCGTACCGAGCGACAACCGGAACCGAACCGGGGCGCTTGAGGCTCAAACAGCGGTTCAGCTCGTCTTTCGGCAGTTCGAAAAAGTTGGCGGCGCGCAAAATTTTCAGCGCGGCGTCGAAAAACTCTTCGCGACGGAGCGTTTGCGTTTCCGGAGCGACGGTCGGTTCGGCGACCGCGTCGGAGTCCGGGTCGAACGGAGCGAACGCGTCGTAAAGTCGGCGTTCGTCGCGGAAAAAGTCGAAGTGAACGCGTTCGGCGCAGCGTTCGGCGAAACGGCGTCGAGCGGCGCCTTCGTCTTCCGTCGGAGCGGACGCGGCGAGGCGGTCGACGAACGTCGAGAAGCGGAGCGGAAGAAAATTTTCGCGCGGAACTTCGCCGCCGAAGAGCGCGTCGACGTCGAGCGAGCAAACGAGCCGTTTCGGACGGAGCGCGGGAATCCAACGCTCGGCGCGAACAAAGAGGAACTCGAGACGGTCGAAGACGAGGTCGAGAAGCGGTTCCAAATCGCAATTCAACGCGGCGCGAGGGAGCGCGGCGAGCTTGCGGAGGAACGGTTTCGACGGCGCGGCGGGTTTCATCGGAGAACGACGGGAAAACGAGAAAAAGAAACGACGCGAAATAAAAAACGACGGAACGCGAAACGAACCGTCGTTTTTAATTGTCGGACGCGGCGCGGCGGAACTTGAGTCGAACCGCGTCGGCGCCGGGCGTTATTCGGCGTCCGGTTCGATCGTAATGTCGTACTTCATCGAGCCTTTGACGTCGATCGTCAAGCCGCTTTGCTCCGGATTCGAGTATTTCGGCGGAACGTCGTTGACGGTCGAGTGCATAACGGCGGTCGCGTCGAGCGACGTCGATTCGACCGCGTCGCCGAAGCGCATCGTTTCGGTGAGGTAAACTTTATAGGAGCCTTTCGGGACGCCGTCGCCCGGTTTGAGCGTGCGCATCTCGAACGAGCCGTCTTCTTTAATCGAGCCTTTGCAGATGATTTTATCGTCGGTGAAGTTGACCGTGCCGACCGTCAGCGGGGAACCGTCGGCGAACGTAACTTTGCCGGTTACCTTGGGCTTGCCGCAACCGGTCGCGACGACCGCGACGGCGAACAAAAGCGCGCAAAGGGTTAAATAACGAGGAGTTTTCATCGGCGGGCCTTTCCGTCGGTCGAGGTTTTAACGGGAATTAAGTAAAGGAAAACGGAAAGCGAACGCGCTCGGAGCGGAAAGCGGCGAACGCGTTCGTTTTCAACGGTTGAACGAGAATCAGTCGGCTTCCGGGGTTTGACCGTCGTCGACCGTGGCGTAGCGCCCGAGAATCGCGTGCGCGGTCGTCGCGGCGAAGTAGCGGACGGAACCGTCGGCGAGGAGGAAGTTCGCGCCGCCCGGGTGCCAAGAGCCGAAACCGCAGTTGATCGACGCGTGATTGTCGGCGGCGAGGTTGTCCCAAGGCCCGGCCAAGCCGTTTTGGAGGTCGCTGTACGGCTTGCCGTCTTGCCAATAGTTGACCAAGCAACGGAGGAAGCTGGCGGAGTCGGTCGCTTCGTTCCCGACGAGGTAGGAGCAGTCGTGGCATTGCGACCAGTTGTTCGTCGACGGAGCGGTCGTGTTGCAGACGCCGAGACCGTCGATCGGGATGTGTTTTTCGCCGATGAAAAATTGGTTGCTCGTCCCGTCGGTGATGCGGGCCATCGTGTCGCGCGGTTGCCAACGTCCGAATTGTTCGTTTTGGCATTTCGCGCCGCGGAACGGGCCGCGTTGGTACGTTTGGCGGCTTGCGTCGTCCATACGAACGACGCGGACGTAGTAGTGCCCGTCGTGGTTCGACGCGGACGATTTGCCGTTTTGCGAGGAGTTCGAGTCGGTCGACATAACGATGGCGTAGTCGGTGCAGGGGCCCGCGCTCGCGCCGCCGCCTTGCGACGTGTTAACGTAATCGATGGCGGCCGGAGAGGAGCGGCGCGTCGGGCAGACCATATACGGAACGGCGGCGAACCCTTTTTTCTCTTCTTCGGTCAGCGTAACGCCGTTCCAGTTGCCGCCGGTGTTCCAGAAGTATTGGCCGAGCGTAACGAAGCCGCCGGAGCCGGTTTGGTCTTTGCAGAAGCAGTCGTACAACGCTTGTTGTTCGGCGAACGGGTAAATCAGGCCCCAAAACGTCGCGCGGTGCCAAGCGACCGCCGCAGGCGGGAGCCCGTTGCGAGCGTCGTTAAAGTTGTGGATCGCGAGCCCCATTTGCTTCATATTGTTCGTGCATTGCATCCGACGCGCGGCTTCGCGAGCCGCTTGAACCGCCGGAAGGAGCAAGCCGATCAAAATCCCGATGATGGCGATGACGACGAGGAGTTCGACGAGCGTGAAGCCTTGTCGGTAAAATCGATTTTTCCCCCCCATATTAACAAGTTGGGACGTCATAAAACAACCTTTCGCATAAAATATAGTAAAATGAACGGTAATTACGATAATTGCCGATAGCGTCGAAAAGTAAAAAAGGCGCGGTAAGTCGAAGCGCGTCGCGTTTGTCGAGCGTTCGAGGCGATTTTCAACGTCGGAACGTTAATTGTTAACGCGTCGAAGGCGGCGAGGTTCCGCGTTTCGAGGAAATTTTCCGGGAATAAACGAAAAGGACGGTTAAGGTTGCGACGGTCGGCGCGGCCAACGGTTCGGGCGGCGGCGATCGCGGTGAAAAGTAAGGAAAAGAACGAACGAGACGGAAAAAAGCGGCGAACGCAAGGCGCGTTGACGAAAAGTTGGGAACCCTTCGACTTGCCGTCGCTTACAAACGTTATTTTAACGAAAGCGAAAGGCGATTGCAAGTTTTTTTTCGCCTTTTTTAAAATTTTTTGAAAGTTTTTTCGCGTTTCGTCTCGGCGCGCTTGATTTTTTGTTTAGCGTTGCCTTTAATGTGCAGTTGAAACGAAATTTTGGTAAGAACGGTAAAAAAAGACGAGAAAATAGGCGCGCGGCGGAAATTTAGGTAAGGAAAAAAGCGTCGAGCCCTTGACAAACGGAGGAAAAGCGCCAATAATAACGGCGTGCGCTTTCGCGAAATCGTCGAACGGCGTTTTTCGCGGATTAAGCGCGTTTCTTTCCGACGGAGCGCGTCGACGCCCTTTATTTCGCCGTTTCAACTTTGACGACTCCTTCCGATTTTCCAAGCGAACGAATCGGGCCGCCGTTTGGCAAGCGTTCTTTACGTCGGAAAATATCGAAAATTTAAGGGAGGTTTTCTGTAATGAAAATCAACAAACGTTTTGCGATCGGGCTCGCGTCGGCGCTTCTTGCGGCGACGTTCGCTTTCGGGACGAACGACGTCGTTCCGTGTTTCGCGCAAGATAACGCTCCGGCGGCGGTCGCCGTTGAAAATACCGAAACCGAAGCTCCGCAAGCCGACGCCGCCGCGCAAACCGTCGCGACGGAAGGCGAAGCGCAAGCCGACGCCGCGCAAGCCGAGCAAGGCGCGGATCGCGTCGGGTTCTTTAGCCTTTTCGGTTTCCTTTGGATTCTCTCGTTGGCCGGAGCGATCGCCGCGCTTGTTTTCGCGGTCAAGTTCTTCAAGACGATGATGAAAGCCGACGAAGGGAACGAAGAAATGATCAAGATCGCGGCGGCGGTTCGCAAGGGCGCCAACGCGTATCTGAAGCAACAATATAAAGTCGTCGCGATCTTCTTCGTCGTGATTTGGGCGTTCCTGATGTACTTGGCTTGGGGCCCGGGCGTTCAAAACAAGATCGTTCCTTGGGCGTTCCTGACCGGCGGTTTCTTCTCCGGTTTGGCCGGTTGGTTCGGAATGAAAACGGCGACTTGGGCTTCGTCGCGCACCGCGGCGGGCGCTCAAAAATCGTTGAACGAAGGCTTGCAAGTCGCGTTCCGTTCGGGCGCGGTGATGGGTTTGACGGTCGTCGGCCTCGGCCTTCTCGACGTCGTTCTTTGGTTCGGCGCGCTGTACTGGATTTTCCCGATGTTCAACTGGACGATGGACTTGACGGAAATTACGGTCGTTATGCTCTGCTTCGGGATGGGCGCCTCTTCGCAAGCGTTGTTCGCTCGCGTCGGCGGCGGCATTTACACGAAGGCCGCGGACGTCGGCGCCGACTTGGTCGGTAAAGTCGAAGCCGGGATTCCGGAAGACGACCGCCGCAACCCGGCCACCATCGCGGACAACGTCGGCGACAACGTCGGCGACGTCGCGGGGATGGGCGCCGACTTGTACGAATCGTACTGCGGTTCGATTCTCTCCAGCGCCGCGCTCGGCGTCGCCGCTTACGCTTCGATGGGGATGGACGCCGCGACGCAAATGAAAGCGCTCTTCCTGCCGATTCTTTTGGCGGCGGTTGGGATCGTTCTCTCGATTTACGGCGTTTTCCTCGTTCGCACGGACGAAAAAGCGGATCAAGGCACGCTCTTGAAGGCGCTCGGCAAGGGCGTCAATCTCCCGTCGATTATTATCGCGGTTCTTTCGATTCTCATTTCGGCGGCGCTCCTTCCGGGCACGGCGAAGTGGGCGGGCGTTTCGGTCGTCGTCGGTTTGTTCGCCGGTTGGTTGATCGGCAAGTGGACGGAATACCGCACCGCTTACGAATACGAACCGACGAAGCGCATCGCGCGCCAAGGCAAAACGGGCCCGGCGACGGTCATCATCGCCGGTATCGCCGAAGGTATGTTCAGCGTTTGGGCTCCGGTCGTCATCGTCGGCGTCGCGACGATTCTCGCGTTCGGCTGCACGACCGGTTTCGACTTCTCGAACGTTAAGACGTTCTCGCTCGGTCTTTACGGCGTCGGCGTCGCGGCGGTCGGGATGCTCTCGACCCTCGGCGTTACGCTCGCGACCGACGCTTACGGTCCGATCGCCGACAACGCCGGCGGCAACGCCGAAATGGCCGGTCTTCCGGAAGAAGTTCGCCAACGCACCGACGCGCTCGACTCGCTCGGCAACACGACCGCCGCGACCGGGAAAGGTTTCGCGATCGGTTCGGCCGCTCTGACCGCGCTCGCGTTGTTGGCCGCTTACGTCGAAGAAGTCCGCGTCGGTTTCGAACGCTGGGGCGCCTCCGCGGTCGAAAAGATCGAAGCGACCGAAGGCGCGCAAGCCGGTTATTACAAGGTTTCGGACGAGTTCGCCGTCTATTACGCCGGCAAAGAAGCCGTCGAAGCGGAAAAAGCCGAATACGCGAAAACGGGCCGCGAATGGTTCCCGAAATCGTTCTTGGTTCTTCCGGAACAAGTCAACAACCCGAACCCGGAAAACCCGATTTATCGCGGCGCCGACAAAACTTGGGCCGACTCGAACGCGGCTTGGGCCGGTTTGAAAACCGACAAAGGCCCGGCGTTCATCGACGCCGAAGTCGCGGCGGCTTGCCCGTTCGTTCCGGCGAAAGCGGACGATCCGGTCGAAATGGTTCCGGTCAAGACGGCGACGATGATGGACTGGATGAACTACTACTCCTGCAACCTGTTGAATCCGAAAGTTCTCGTCGGTATCTTTATGGGCGCGATGGCGGTCTTCGTCTTCGGCGCGATGACGATGATGGCGGTCGGGCGCGCGGCGTCCGGAATGGTCGAAGAAGTTCGTCGTCAATTCCGCGAAATCCCGGGGATTATGGAATACAAAGCCGAGCCGGACTATGAAAAGCCGGTCGCGATTTCGACGAAAGCGGCGCAAAAGGAAATGATCGCTCCGTCGTTGTTGGGCTTGGTTCTCCCGATCGTCGTCGGTTTAGCGCTCGGCGTTACCGGCGTTATCGGCCTCTTGGTCGGGACGCTGACGGCCGGTTTCTGCGTCGCCGTTTATATGGCGAACGCGGGCGGCGCTTGGGACAACGCGAAGAAATTCGTCGAAGCGAACGTCGAGGAAGAACTCGGCGGCAAACGTTCGGAATGCCATAAAGCGACCGTCGTCGGCGACACCGTCGGCGACCCCTTCAAAGACACGACGGGCCCGTCGCTTAATATTATCATTAAGCTGATGAGCATGGTGTCGGTCGTCGCGGCGGGTTTCATCGTGATGTACGGCGGTTGGTTCTGATTTTAGGACCGACGACTTAACGGCGGAAGTCGTTAGTTGAAAAGGGCGAATCGGCGCGAACTTTCTCGCCGGTTCGCAAATAAAATCGAAAAAGCGCGGCGTTTCGGAGCGGTTTTCTCTTCGGACGCCGCGTTTTTTATTTCTTGACGCGACGAGAAGTCGCGTTTTGTCGGTAAACGGCGCGGAGTCGCCCGACGTCGACGATTTTCGTCGGAAGTTTTCTTGCGGAAAAATTTTTCTCTTTTTTCTTAAATTTTGGGTTTTTTCGTTGACTTTCGGCGCCGCGTTCGGTAAACTTACGTTAAGTTCGGGAATCGGAGCGGTTAGACGAGTTTAATTTTTCGCCTTGGCGCCGATTTTTGAAATTTTTCCCTCTTAAAGCGACGTTTTCCTCGGAAAGAAAGCCGAGAGCGCGCCGCGTCGAACGACGTTTTGACGTTGGGCGATATATTTTAACGTTTTTATTTTTGCAACTTTTGTCCCTTAGCCTTACTTATTCTTTTTTGCGCAATCGACGCGGAGCAAGTCGAAGCGCCGTCGACGGTTAACGTCGAGCGTTCGCAAGCGGAGCCCGCGTCGCGTCGGGAGGTTTTTATGCGTTTTAATGCGAGAAAAGCCGGTTTTACGCTGGTCGAATTGTTGGTCGTCATCGCGATTATCGGGATTTTGATCGGGCTCCTTCTCCCGGCGGTTCAGGCGGCTCGCGAAGCCGCGCGTCGGATGCAATGCACGAACAACCTGAAACAGCTCGGGCTCGCGATCCAAAATTATCACGACACGAACAACAAACTGCCCGGTTTCGGGATGGGCGGTTGGGACTGCTACGACTACACGCCGTTTGTCGCGCTCCTTCCGTTTTACGAACAACAATCGCGTTACCAAGCGATCGTCGCGTCGAATTGGGACGCCGAACCGTTCTCGAACCACGAAGGATTCCTCGGTCTTTTGGGCGCGCTTGTTTGCCCGTCGGACGGCGACGGCGCGAACGGCTTCACCGAATCCGGTTACGCGAAACCTTACACGACGACGAGTTACCGCTTCTGCGAAGGGGACGCGATCAACGGTCGCGGTTGGCACAACGACTGCCGCTCGACGAACGCGAACTGCCCGCACAGCTCGCGCAGCGCGTTCACGATGAAGAACTGGCCCGGGCGTTCGACCGGCGTCGGCTCCTGCCCGCCCCTTGCCGCCGTTACCGACGGCACGAGCAACACGATTTTCGTTTCGGAACGTTGCTCGAGCCCGCGCGGTCGTTACACGGAGGACCCGGAACCGCGAATCAAAAACGGTTGGGCGGTCGCCGATATGTGGGGGAGCAACCCGAAAGCGGCGTGTATGACGCTCGTCGGCAACGGCGGCCAATACATTTCCAGCGCGACGACGAAAGCCGGTTCCGGTTCGCTCTACGGGATGTATTACCCGAACTTCACGCGCTTCCATACGATTATGCCGCCGAACGGCCCGTCGTGCGGCGTTTCGTGGAGCGACTCGCTCGTTACGTCGGCGTCGAGCAACCACAGCGGCGGCGTTAACGCGGTGATGGCCGACGGTTCCGTCCGTTTCGTTAGCGAAACGATCGACTGCGGCGACCTGTCGATTCCGGCGTCGTTGAACCCGGCGGGGAAAACGAACTTGCGTCCGGTCGGCGGGAAGAGCCCTTACGGCGTTTGGGGCGCGCTCGGCACGATCAACGGCGGCGAAACAAACGTCAATATGTGATTTTCGCGTCGGCGAACGCGGTTGCGTCGGCGGTCGGGGCGGTTTCGATCGCTTCGCCGCCGACGGCGCGAACGTTTCGAAAGTCGCGAACGCCTTGCCGTTGACGGCGCGTTTGTTTTTTTGGGTTGAAATTGTTGTTAATCGCTGAAATTTAGAGCGTTAGGGAAAGAGATGAAAAAATTCGGATTTTGCGTCGCGGCGCTGTTGACGTGCGCGGCGCTGACGGTTTGCGTCGGTTGCGGCGGCGGGAACTCCGGTTCGCGTTCCGGGCTTGTCAAGGCGTCCGGCGTTTTGCTTTACAACGGCGCTCCGGTCGACGGCGCGACGATCGAAATGCGTCCGGTCGACGATACGCCGAACGCGGTCGCGGTCGGGCGCACCGACCAAGACGGCAAGTTCGAGTTGACGACGGATCGACCCGGCGACGGCGCGTTCCCGGGCCAATATCGAACGGTCGTGAAGAAGCAAGTTCAAACGGTCGACGGGCGCACCTTGGAAGAAGCGATGGCGGAAGACGGCCCGGAACCGGATTGGGACAAGGACGCGGCGGTTACCGAGAACTTTTTGCCGGAAAAATACCTCGACCCGCTTAATTCGCCGTTGATCGTCGAGATTCCGAAAGGCGGAAGCAAGAACTTGGAAATCGTTCTGGAAGACTGAGCGTTTTTTCGTCGGCGAACGATGGAAATAACGAAAGGGGAAGATGCGCAAAGAAAAGATCGACGGCGTCGTCGAAACGGTCGCCGACAAAGCGAGCGATTTCCGTTGGGCGTTCGACGAGCGCGGCGCGACGCTAACCGCCGTCAAGGGAAAGACTTTGACGCGGGCGGTCGTTCCGGCGGAGGTCGACGGCGTTCCCGTCGTCGCGTTGGGCGACCACGCGTTTTGTATGCGTAAAACGTTGAAAACGGTCGAGGCGCCGGACGGCTTGACGGAGATCGGCGAAGGCGCGTTTTCCCTTTGTCGAGCGTTGGAGACGATCGTTTTGCCCGCGTCGTTGACGGCGGTTCGTATGGACGCGTTTTTCGGTTGCAAGTCGTTGAAATCGATCGTTTTCCGGAAAAGCTCGTCGCCGACGACGCTTGGCCTCAACGCGTTTTTCGGTTGCGAGTCGTTGGAAAAGGTCGCGCTTCCGGACGGCTTGACGAAGATTCCGAGCGAAGCGTTTTGCGGTTGCAAGTTGTTGAAAACGATCGTGTTGCCGGACGGCTTGACGGAGATCGGCGAGAGCGCGTTTAAGAACTGCGCGTCGTTGGAGACGGTCGCGATTCCGGCGAGCGTCGCGAAGATTTCGGCGAGCGCGTTCGAGAATTGTCGGTCTTCGTTGGCGTTTGTCGCGGGCGCGGAAACGTCGGCGGCGCGCTTTGCGGCGGAAAATCGGATTCCTTGCGTCGCGGAACTCGGGCCGAACGGGACGGCGGAGGTCGTTCTCGCGTCGGCGGACGATTTCGATTGGGCGTTCGACGAGCGCGGCGCGACGGCGCTGGGCCCGAAACGCGGCGCGACGCGGGCGGTCGTTCCGGCGGAGGTCGACGGCGTTCCCGTCGTCGCGTTGGAAGACGAGGCGTTTAAAGATTGCCGCGCGTTGACTTCGGTCGAATTCCCGGCGAGTTTGACGGCGCTCGGGAACGAAGCGTTCAAAGGTTGCGCGAGTTTGGCGGCGGTCGAATTCCCGGCGGGTTTGACGACGTTCGGGAACGAAGCGTTCAAAGGTTGCGCGAGTTTGGCGGCGGTCGAATTTCCGGCGGGTTTGACGACGCTCGGGAGCGAAGCGTTTTTCGGTTGCGAGGCGTTGGAAACGGTCGAATTTCCGGCGAACTCGGCCCTAACGACGCTCGGCGACAAAGCGTTCGCGAATTGTTTCGCGCTGCGAACGGTCGCGCTTCCGGACGGCTTGACGGAGATCGGCGAGGGCGCGTTTTATTTTTCCGGGTTGGAGACGGTCTCGTTTCCGCCGTCGTTGGCGACGCTCGGGGACGGCGCGTTTTGTTTTTGTAAAGCGTTGAAAACGTTGACGTTTAACGCGGGTTTGAAGGCGATCGGCGACTCCGCGTTTTATTGGTGTTCCGGGTTGGAATCGGTCGAATTTCCGGACGATTCGAGTCTAACGCGGATCGGCTCGCTTGCGTTTTATTGGTGCCGCGAACTGAAGGAGATCGCGTTTCCGGCGTCGTTGACGGAAATTGCCGAGCAAGCGTTTTTCCAGTGCGAACTGTTGCGAACGGTCGAATTTCCGGCGAACTCCGCGCTGACGACGGTCGGCGACAAAGCGTTCGGGCGAACGTTGCGGAGTTTAACGTTTATCGCTCCGGACGGCTCGTTCGCGGCGGAGTTTGCGACCCAAAAGAAGTATCGGCGGAAAAGCGAGCGATAACGGCGTTTTAAACGTCGCGAAAAACGAGTCGACGCGGTTTTGGGGCGTCGACGACGGCGCGTTCGGGAAGTCTCGACGCGCCGTTTTTTTGTCTCGACGAAGCGTCGGGAGACGAACGGACGCGACGTCGTTAACGTTGACGGCGCGTTCTTTAGCGACGGAAGCGCTAGCGAGTTTCGATGTTTTTGGAAAAAGGACGCGGACGTTTGGTTTTCGTCGCGATAAAATAAAAGAAACGCGCCGCTTGTCGTCGGACGGCTCGTTCGCGGCGAAGCGCGCGAAGAAGAACGGGATTAAGCGCGTCGCGACGAAAGCGCGATTGACGAAAGGGGCGTTTGACGATATAATATCGAAAAGCGGCGCGTTCGGAAGGAGCGTCGGCTTTTCTCGCGGCGCAGATTTCGGAACGCCGCGTCGTTATTCGGTTTAAGGAGGAAGCGAAATGGGCGCGATACCGTCCGGCGCTAAAAGAGCTTGTCAACGTTGGATTCCCAAGTCGACCAAGGGCGACCTTGCGCGTTGGTCTTACGAACTCGACCGGGTCAACGCGCTCGAGCCGGAGATGCAAAAGCTGAACGATAACGAGTTGCGCAAACGGAGCCTCGCGCTGCGGTACCGCGCTCGGAGCGGCGAACCGTTGGCGAAAATCTTGCCGGAAGCGTTCGCCTTGGTGCGCGAAGCCGGGAATCGAACGCTCGGAATGCGCCACTTCGACGTTCAGATTTTGGGCGGAATCGCGATCTTCAACCGTTCCATCGTCGAAATGCAGACCGGCGAAGGGAAAACGCTCACCGCGACCGCGCCGCTCTATTTGCGAGCGTTGGCCGGGAAAGGCGCGCTCCTCGCGACCGTCAACGACTACCTCGCCGCTCGCGACGCCGAGCTGATGACGCCGATTTACCGCGCGCTCGGGATGAACGTCGGCGTTATTCAAACGCAACAGCAAACCGACCAACGCCGCAAAGCCTACCAGTGCGACGTTACCTACGGCACGGCGAAGGAGTTCGGCTTCGACTTCCTCCGCGACCGGCTCCTGTTGCGTCGAATCCGCGAAGGCCAAACCGACCTCCTCGGCGCGATGCTCGGCGAACAGGGCGAAAAAAACGAAAGCCCGACTCAGCGTCCGGAGCCGTATTTTTGCCTCGTCGACGAAGCCGACTCGATTCTCATCGACGAAGCCAGCACGCCGCTCATCATCAGCGCGCTCCCGACCGAAGAACAAAAGCAGGAAGTCGAAGCGTATAAGTGGGCCGCCGACCGCATTTACGACTTCGTCGAGGACGAAGATTACGAGTACGACCACGACAAAAAGCAGGTCGAGCTGACCCGCGAAGGCCGACGCAAAGCGCGCAACCTCCCCAAACCGGACGCGATGGCGACGACCGGCCTTTACCACGTTTACGAATACGTTAAACAGGCGATCAAAGTCGACCGCGAATTCCACCGCGACCAACAGTACGTCGTTCGCGACGGCGAAATCGTCATCGTCGACGAGTTCACCGGGCGGCTCGGCGAAGGGCGCAAGTGGCGCGAAGGCGTTCACCAAGCGGTCGAGGCGAAAGAGGGCGTCGAAATCACCGTCGCGACCGGCCAAGCGGCGCGCGTTACGGTGCAGGACTTTTTCCTCCGTTTCGAACATTTGGCCGGAATGACCGGGACGGCCGCCGCGTCGAGCGCCGAGTTGGCGCGGATTTACAAATGTCGCGTCGTTCCGGTGCCGACGAACCGCCCGCCGCGACGCGTGCAACTTCCGACCCGCGTCTTCGCGACCGAACGGGCGAAGTGGGAGGCCGTCGTCGAGGAAATCGCCGAAATGCACGCGCAAGGTCGCCCGGTCTTGATCGGGACGCGAACGATCGACAAGTCGGAAATTTTGTCGAATCTTTTGAACGAACGCAAAATGGAACACTGCGTCCTGAACGCGAACCGCGTCGCGGAGGAGGCGGAGATCGTCGCCGGCGCCGGACAATGGGGAAAAATCACCGTCTCGACGAATATGGCCGGGCGCGGAACGGACATCAAGCTCCCGCCGGAAATCTTGGAAATCGGCGGGTTGCACGTCGTTTGCACGGAGCTGCACGAGTCGGCGCGGATCGACCGGCAGTTAATCGGGCGTTGCGGACGGCAGGGCGACCCCGGCTCGTATCGGCAGTATCTTTCGCTCGAAGACGAAATTTTGGAGAAAGCGCGCGGCCCGAAAAAAGCGCGCAAACTGAAAGAAAAAGGGGAAAAAACGCCGGACGCCGAGTTCCCGCAAGACCGCAAACGCTTTTACAAGGCGCAAAAAAAGGTTGAGAAAAAGAGTTACCGCGGGCGAAAAACGATGCTCTATTACGAGAAAGAGCGGAAAAAGATGCAGCGCGGAATGGGGCAAGACCCTTACCTCGACACGCCGAACTGACCGGCGCGACGCGGGCGGCGGTCGCTTGAAATTTCGTCCTTTATTTCGACGTTGAAACGAAAACGCCGAGCGATTCGAACCGCTCGGCGTTTTTTTTTGTCGGCGACGTTAAGACGTTTAATGAAACCGTTTCGCGGAGACGAACGCGACGTTCGCCGGTTTAACGGCGGTTACTTAAAAGCGCGGAAGAGCGAGTTGACCGCCTTGGCGAGGGCGTCCGGGTACGCCGGAACGTCGAGGACGCGGAACATTTGCCGCCCGGTCGGTTCGTCGCAAAATGCCCAAGTCGTTCGACCGTCGTCGGCGCAGGAGACGCGAATATTTTCCATTCGGTAAAGCGCTTCGGGCGAAGCGTCGACTTCCGGCGTTCGGTCGACGACGGAGCCGTCGCGGAGAATCGTTTTATCGGCGAGCGCGAGGAGGCTCGCGGTCGACCACATACCGCGGCGCGAACTCAAAATTTTCGTCCAAACTTCGTCGGACGGGCGCTTTTCGATCGCTTTGAGCCAAAGCGAACTCTGCGTTTTCTCGAACATATACGCGAAAAAGCCGGCGAGCGCGTCCGAGATTCCGTCGAACGCCTTGTCGTGCGGGAGCCAATAAAACGTTCCGTTTTCGCCGGTTTGGCGCGTCTCGACGACCGTCCAGCAGGGATACCAATAAAGCGGGCAAGTCAGGTCGAACATCGTCGCGTAAGCGCGCGGATTCAGCTCGACGTTAAATTCGAGTTTGCCGGGCATGTCGGGGTTTTCGCGAGCGGCGCCCGCGTTCAGGTAGACCCCGGCGCATTTGTCGCGGAAGAGTTCCGGGCGGCGCGACGACGCGATCGCGACGTCGGTCGCGGAGCCGACGATCGAAATGCGAACCGGCGTCTCGGCGCGTTCGAGCGTCGAAATAATGAAGTCGACCGCGACCGAATCGTCCGGCGAAAGATTCGGCGCTTTGTCGCCGCGACGTTCGATTTGCGCTTTCGACCCGACGGCGTAAGGGACGACTTGGCGCGACATACGGTTCATCTGCGCGACGGCGGCGACGGCGGGGTCGCCCTTGCGTCGGCTCGGCGGGTAGTCGAGGATAAGACCGCGCAGGTCGACGAGATTTTGGAGCGCGAGGGAGTAAATCGTCGCCAAGTCGAAGTGGTCGTCCGGGTCGCCGTGTTCGTGAAAGAGGTCGGCTTGGTGCAGAACGAGCGGACGGCGGCGCTCGGCGCGGGGCGTTTCGGCGTCGGCGGAGGCGAAAAGTCGCGACGGCGTCGCGGTTTCGAGCGA